>JANNAV010000037.1:0-32912 GCA_031384695.1 Paracoccaceae bacterium | reverse complement strand
CCGAAATGGCTGGTGGAGAAACTCTGGGCTTACCAAATCCCCGAAGATATTGCCAAAGAACGTGGCGTACAATTGACCGATGAAATCAAGGAAAAAATCCTCGGCCTCAATGCCGCCCGGCTTTACAATATCGACATCGCGGCCCGCAAGGCAGAATTCGCCAAGCACCCGATGATGATTGCGGCCGAATAAGATGGAGGGCGCGCTTTCACAACAACTGGCAGACGTGTGGGCGCGCCTTGATCTGGTGATGGATCCCGAACTTGATGAACCCGTCACCGACATGGGTTTTATCGAGGCAGTGTCTGTCGCCGGCCCCACCACCGGCCATAATAGCAGCACGGTCGAGATTGCCTTTCGCTTGCCGACCTACTGGTGTTCCCCCAACTTTGCCTTTCTGATGGCCGAGGGCATCAAACGCGAAGTGGAATCCCTGCCTTGGGTGGGACAGGCGATTGTCACCCTGCAAGACCATATGGCGGCGGATGAGATGAACAAGGTGATCAACACCGGCGGCCAATTTTCCGATGTGTTCGCCGATCTGATGCCCGGCGAAAATCTGGATGCCTTGCGTGAGAAGTTCGACCAGAAAGCGTTTCAACGCCGCCAGGAAGTGGTGATCAAGGCGCTGATCTGGAAAGGATATCTCACCCAGGACATCGTCATGCTGACCCTTGCCGACCTGTCGCTGATCCGGTTTGTAGACGCCGAAGAGAACCGCCAGCGCGGGCGCTATGCGGCACTGCTCACCTCGAAGAAACTGGCGCGGCGGTCTGGCGATCCGGCTTTTCCAACCTATCAGGGCACGCCCATCGGCGATTTCCAAACCTATATGGGCCTGCTGCGGTCGGTGCGCATCAACATGGAGTTTTCCGGCTCGTTGTGCCGGGGTCTGAAAGCCAGCCGCTACCAGGAGGCTGATCTGTCGGGCGACGTGCCGATCCTCGTGGATTTCACGCCGCCGCTTACGCGCAACCATGCCTGCCGCTGACAAGACCGCCACATCCACCCAAAATTACGGCAGACGCCGGAGGAGAACCCGATGCCCAAGATCATGATCCACGGAAATGAGGCCCGCCGCGCGCTGGCAACCGGCGTGCAGAAACTGACCGCTGCGATTGAATCCACCCTTGGCCCGATGGGCATGAACGCGATGATCGACAGGCCCATCGGCACCCCGCTGATCAGCAGGGACGGCGTGTCGATTGCATCTGAAATTGCCCTGTTCGACCGGTTTGAAAACATGGGCGCGCAGGTGGTGCGCGAAGTTTCGATGCAGACCAATGATGTGGCGGGCGATGGCACCACCACCTCCATCGTGCTGGCCAATGGCATCATTAAATCGGGTGTGGCACTGATCGAAAAAGGTGCGAAGCCGGTGGAATTGTGCCGCGGCATCACGCTGGCGGTGGAGGCCACGCTGTCGGCCCTGCGCGCAGTCGCAAAACCCGTCAAGGATCACGCGGTGCTGTCGGCGGTGGCCAAGATTTCCGCCTCCAACGCCGATCTGGGCGCGTTGGTGGCCGAAGCCTTCCGTCGTGTTGGCGCGCAGGGCGTGATTTCCACCGACTACGGCGTCGGCAATACGTCTACGCTGGATGTGGTCGATGGCATGTCGTTTGACCGTGGCTATATCTCGCATCACATGGTCACCGATCTGGATGCGATGCGCGCCGTGGTGATCAAGCCCTATATCGTGTTGACCGATATCAAAATGAAACAGGCCAGCCAGTTGGACGCCGCCAAGGCCATCGCTGCCGAGGATGGCCGCCCGCTGGTGATCATCTCGGAAGAAACCTCGCCCGAGGTGCTGATCACCCTTTTGGGCAAAGACGGCCCCGGTAAATTCCTGGTGGTGCACCCGCCGGAGTTTGGCCACTGGCGCCGCAACATGATGGAGGATCTGGCCATCATCACCGGCGGCAAGGTTCTGGCCCGCGATCTGGGCGATAGCCTTGAAAACATCACCCGGCTTGAAATGGGGTCTGCCGACCGCATCGAGGCCACGCATACCGATACCATCATCGTGCGCGGCCATGGCGATGTGCAGGCCATCACCGCGCGGCGCGCCCAGGTGCAGCGGCTCTATGAACTGGCCCCGCCGAACATCGACAAGGACAAGCTGCAGGAACGCCTCGCCAAACTCTGCGGCGGCACGGCGACGATCCTTGCCGGTGGTGTCACCCCGGTGGAACAAAAACGCACCATCCAACTGATCGAAGACAGCCTGAATGCGGTGCGTGCCGCCGCCGAAGAAGGTGTGCTGGTCGGCGGTGGCGTGGCATTGGCCCGTGTCGCCCCCTCGCTCGGCATTCTGGCAAAAACCTTGCAAGGCGATATCCGCCGCGGCGTTGAACTGGTGCAAGCGGTGCTCACCGTGCCACTGGCGCGCATCGCGTTCAACGCAGGCGCCGAACCCAATGATGTGGTGGGCAAGGTCTGCGCGCTGCACGGCGATCACGGCTACAACGCCGCCACCGGCGTGTTCGAAGATCTGATGGCTGCCGGTGTGATTGATCCGGTGCGCGTCACCTGTTCGGCCCTGATGAACGCAGGCTCGGTTGCCACCCTGATCCTGACCACCGAAACCCTGATCGCCGATCTGGCCGAGGACGAAGACCCGACAGCCGCCCGCGCTTTGGGTGGTGGCGCCGAAAATCTGGGGCGGAAATAGCTGAACATCTGGAAAGGGTTGCACCATGAAGGCCGCAAGATTGTACGAATACGACCCCGCGATGAATGTCCAGTTGAAGATCGAAAACGTCAAATCGCCCACCATCATGGGCCCGAATGATGTGATCGTAAAGGTGGGGGCGGCGGGCCTTTGCCGCACCGATCTGCACATCATCGAAGGCGTGTGGAAAGACATCATGGATACGGGCGGCAACCTGCTGCCCTATATCATGGGCCACGAAAACGCCGGCTGGGTCGAAGATGTGGGGTCGAATGTCACATCGGTCAAGCACGGCGATACGGTGATCTGCCACCCGCACCGCACTTGCGGCATCTGCCTGTCCTGCCGCTACGGTGACGATATGCACTGCGAACACAGCCTGTTTCCGGGCCTTGGCCTCGACGGCGGCTTTGCCGAATATTTCCTCACCAGCGAGCGCTCGCTGATCAAACTGAACCCCAACATCACGCCGCTGGATGTGGCACCGATGGCCGATGCCGGCATCACCGCCTACCGCGCCGCCAAAAAGGCTGCCAAATCCCTGCGCCCCGGCGCCTATTGCGTCATCGTCGGCGTCGGCGGCCTTGGCCATATCGCGCTGCAATGCCTGCACGAAATCTCCGGCTGCCGGATCATCGCGGTGGACCGCGAACCCGCCGCCCGCCAGTTGTGCAAAGACCTCGGCGCAGATTTCGTGCTGGATGGCGGCTCGAACATCGTCGAGGAGATCAAACAGATCACCAAGGGCGGCGCGCAGGTGGTGATGGATTTCGTGGGCGAGTTGGGCGTCGAAAACCTGTGCTGGAAAATGGTCCGCCCCGGGGGCGAGTTGATCATGATCGGCTACGGCGGCAAGATCGAAGTGCCCACCGCGCATCTGGTGATCAACGAGATCAACATCGGCGGCTCCCTTGTCGGCAATTACACCGAGCTGGTGGAGCTGATGGAACTGAACGCCGACGGCAAGGTCAAGATGCACTACGCGCAATACTCGCTCGATAACATCAACGTGGCGCTGGACGATTTCAAGAACCGCCGCTTTGCCGGGCGCGGCGTGATCGTGCCATGAGGCCGCAACAGGAAAGGGCAGGCGATGGAGACTGAAACCCGTGCGAAAGAGGCGTCAACCGGCACCTGTTACCGGCTGATCTACCGCAGCCATTCCCTGCTGGCCGAGCACGACGCAGCGGGCCTCGCCGATATCCTGAAAACCGCGCGGCACAAGAATGCGGGTCTTGGCGTGACGGGGGCGCTGATGCTGTATGACGACTGGTTCGCGCAGGTGCTGGAAGGGCCGCAGGCGGTGGTCGAGGCGCTTTACGCCCGCATCAAGGCCGACCCGCGCCACGATGGCATCCGCCTGAACGAGGCCGGTGCGGCCCCCAAGCGCCTGTTCGGCAAATGGGCGATGGCGGTGGTGGCCGAACACCACGAGCCTGACATGCCGATGGTGGCAACTTCGGGCGGCTTGGCACAAGGCGCGCCGTGGAAAGTCACCCTGGAACAAGAGGCGATCCTGACCCGCCTGCGCGATCTTACGCGCGGATACGGGCGCGGCTCGTAACCTGCCGGAATTGTGGCCACCCGGTGCGCCGCCGGGGTCACGACAATCAACATCGGCGCGAACAGCCAGCAATGGCAGGAGGGACTGAGAATGGACATTATCACTGCTTTGGCGGTCTCCATCGGTTTGCTTGGGGCCGTGGCGACCTATCTGTTTCTGACAATCGGCACGTTTCAGATCTGGATAGGCTTTCTGGGCTGGGCCAGCTTCTATCACTGCGGCGGCGGCGTAGACGGCTTGCGCAAATCAATCGCAGCAAACCTATGGGGTGTGGTGATGGCGTTTATCGCATTGTTGCTGATCACGCAGGTGAATACCGGCCTGCCGGGGCCGCTCTGGCCCTCCATCGTGGTGGGCGTCACGGCGGGCATTCTGGTGCTGGGGGCAAAGATCGAGGCGCTCAGCGTCATCCCCGCCACCGTCTACGGCTATGCCTCAACCGCCGGATACGGGCTGTTGTCGGGCGCGTCGCTGACCGAGATCAATCTGGCCAACCCGCTGATCTGCGTGTCGGTGTCGCTGGTTGTCGGCGGGCTGTTCGGCATCGTGTCGGAAAAGTTCGCGGGGATGCTGAAAAAGGCGGACAAGGCGCTGGCCTGATCGCCCCAGAATGCCCAAAGGCACGGGCGGCGGTTTCGCCCCCGCCCATGCCGGTGGATGGTTGCAGGTGGATGCCAAAGCGGGATGCAGCCTGACGAAACCCCAGAAACGCCCAACAAGCCGCCCCTGCTGCATTCGCCCCCCGCTTCTTCTTTGCTGCCCAAATATCCCACGGGGGTGCGGGGGTGTGAAACCCCCGCTCTTGAACAATGGGTGCTGGGGTGTGAAACCCCCGCTCTTAAACAATGGGTGCGGGGGTGTGAAACCCCCGCTCTTTTCAATGCGTCCAGAGGTGTGAAATCACCGCTCTTGAACAGTGGGCGCGTGGGGTTTGAACCCCCCACAGCCTCCGGCAAGCAAATCCACAGCGTATGCATAGGTTGTGCATAGAAAACCATATCCCGCAAGACGGCGGGCGGCGCGAACACCGACCGGAGCAGTTCATAGCGCGAAGAACGCCGATCGGCTGGGGCAGCGCTATGGCCGGCGAGAGCGCGACGGGCAGACGCGGATAAATACTCCGGCGGTCCCGCCTTTGTTTGGCGTTCGCCGCTTCCCTGGCAGGCGGATTTCTACCTGCGCCGATCAACAGCCGGGAACGACTTGCGCTACGGCGCGTTCATCTGATGCGCATCCCGCGCGGATGAGAGGAGAAAGGTATGGCGCACACGAACCCCAGGAAGGCCATTCTTCAAAGTGCGGCGGCTGAATCTTACAGCAAAGCCGGCACCGAAATGAAAAAGGCCGAACCGCTGCTTGCGAAGCCAAACATCGGCGGCAGCAAACCGTCAAAGCCTGGCCATGCAGACGATAAAGGCGGCAAATCCCGCTGACGGAAAAACTCTGCAAGGCGGCAACACGACACCCTGCAACATCGTTCATTCCAGAGCATCAAAGGATAAACCCATGAAAACGCTTGCTGAAGCTTTCCACCACACCCTCCAGGATATCTATTATGCCGAAACAGCGCTGACCAAAGCCCTGCCAAATGTGGCAAAGGCTGCCGGGAATGCTGAATTCAAGGCGCTGGTTCAGGCCCACCTTGCCGAGACCAAACAGCAGATCGTCATCCTCGACAAGGTGTTCGCCTCGATTGGCCAGAAGGCCACCGGTGTCAAATGCGACGCCATTGATGGCCTGATCAAGGAAACCGATGGCATCATCAAAGACGCCACCGGCATCGCGCTGGACGCCTGCCTGATTGCCGCAGCACAGGCGGTCGAGCACTATGAAATCGCCCGCTATGGTGCGCTGCGCGAATGGGCCAAAGTGCTGGGCAATACCAAGGCACATGACCTTCTCAGCCAGATCCTGGATATGGAAAAGGCCGCGAACTCCAAACTGACCGGCGTGGCCGTCAGCGCAGTCAACTTGGCCAAGGTAGCTGCCTGAGCCGTCGTAAAATGTGTCGGCTGCGGATACCGCAGCCGACACTTATCGCGGTATCCGCAACGTTACCGCTGCCGAAATCACCCATCATCTGCGCACCTTGCCAAAGAGCCCGCACGACAAAAGCGGATACCGGTTTTGTCAAAATACAGGCGGAAAAACAAAGGCCTGCGGTCTGTCTGACGTTTCCATCAACGTCGGACAGACTCTAGGCAAGAGCCTGAGCTTCGCTTTCCGTCGGCAACCGGCCATTCGGGGTAAAACGGTTAACCACTTCCGGCAGGGCGACGTTCAGCCGCAGCAGAAGTTCCGCGCGTGACAGACCGGTTTTCTGAACAAGCGCCGCAATAGTTTCATTGCCCAGACCGGCTTCCAACTCGTCAACGCCAATCGGCATGTTCGCCTTGTCCGATACCCAACTTTGCGCTGCATCAGCCCGACCGGCCGACTTGAACCGCTCGACAAGGTCACCTAAAGCGGTGGAAACCGGGCTGGCCTGAAAGTATTCGCCAATTTCGGCAATCAGACCGCCACCCGATGGCGCCAAGGCGGATCCGGGACTGGCAGCTTTCTGGCGCGCATCAGACAGCATTTCGCTGATCCGGTCACGGTTCTGATAGCCTGCGACGGCGACGAGGCCCAGCAGGGCAAGCAGCGATGGTGTGGATCTTGACATGATATTTCTCCCAAGCATGGTGACGAAGGTTGAGGATCAGGTGCGCTTGCGCATCATTCCCCAGACAAAAAGCAGGATGATTGCGCCTACGGCAGCCCCGATCAGGCCAGCACCTTCGCCCGGCCCATACCAGCCAAGACTTTGGCCAAGGTAGGACGCCACGAAGGCACCGACGATGCCCAGTATTGTCGTCAGAATAAAGCCGGATGGCTCGTTGTCGCCCGGCATGATGAATTTGGCTATCACACCCGCCACAAAGCCGATGATGATGGTCCAGATGATACCCATATTTGCGTCCCCCTGTTGCAATGATCAGATTTACAACGCGCAAACCGGCGAAGTGTTCCCCCAAAACTATGCAATCGGTCGGGCGATGCGGCATTCAAGAGAAAATACGCCGATGGCAAGGCAATCTATGATCTTTTGTGCTGCAAAAAGAACCGTATAAGTTGGCGTGACGCGTCGGGGCCACGCGGATCGGTGTAACTGCCGGCGGACTGGCCGCCTGCCCAGGCGTGACCAGCCCCCTCGATCTCCCAATGCTCCGCCAGAGTGCGGCCATCGGCATGAAGATGCAAAACACTGCGGTAATTGCGACCGCCAGCCGAAACCCCTTTCCGAATTGTGGCGTTCAGAGCGGGCATGACGTGCAGGGCCTGCGACAAGACCGCGCCGCCGTTTTCCGGGTGGACTGTGCTGTCGGCCAGTCCGTGAAAGACGATTGTTGGCACGATGGTCTGGTGCGGCTTACCCTGCGCGCCATTGCGCATGGCCGCAAAAGCAGAGGGAATGTCATGCGCACCGCCCGCAGGCAGCCCCGAATGAACGCCGACCGCGCTGAAGATTTCCGGATAAGCGGCCGCTACAACCACCGCCGCCGCACCGCCTGCTGAAAGGCCCGCGATGTAGGTTCGCGCCGGGTCGGCATTCTGGTCGCGCCAGATAGCGCGGGTCAGACCTGCGATCACCGCGGGTTCGCCCCGGTCGCGTGCCTGATCTTCGGGGCGATACCAGTTCCAGCATTTCTGGGCATTTGCACCCGAGGGTTGCGCCGGGTAGGCAATCAGGCAGCCGCACTCTTCCGCGACGGCGTTCATGCCGGTGCCGATCGCGAAATCTTCCGGCGTCTGGGTGCAGCCGTGCAGCATCACGATGAGGGGCATCGGCGTGTTGGGCCGATTGGCCGGGATGTAAAGCCGATAGCTGCGGCTGCCCTGTGGCGCGCGGTGGGTCAGCGACAGAAACTGCGCCCCTTCCGGTATCTTTTCCGGCGCGCCGGATAGCGGGCCCCGGATTGGCATCCCACCGGCGGCTATCTTGCGCAACGTATCTGCAAGCGGGCCGGAGGCGGTGCTGGCCTTCTCTACCTTGGGCCGTCTTTTCGAGGTCGCGAAGGCGGGGTTCATACGGGTAAAGGAGCCTTCGATTGTCGTGCCTGAGAACTCAGGGTCTGTGGGCGGAAGGCTTGCCTCCGGCGCGGGGCGCTGCAGCAACGACCGGATCATTGCCGTCGCCTCTTGCAATTTGCCCGAACGGGTCAGGGCTGTGGCTTTGGCCATCTGGCGCGAGAAAGGGGTGTTCATGTGGTACTTTCTTGAATGAATATATCAGGTTATCCGGTCGGCCAGCGCGGCTTTTACGGCTTCGCTGGCGTGCAGGGCGCCGAGGATTTGCAGGCTGGAGATGGTGTTGCGGGCGAGGTCGGGCGAGATTTCCGGCGCGATGATGGCGAGGCCGAGCACTTGGATGTCGAGCATCTGACGGGCGGTTTGCGCCGCTGTTAGTTCGGCATGAGTGATGCGGCGGACGCCGAGGTCTACGCTTTTGCGGGTGACGAGATTGCGGACGGTTTCTGCGTGGCGGTCGATCTGGTTGCGGATCGCGGTGCGGATGAAATCGCTGCGGTTGGCGTAGAACCCTTCCTGCACCAACAACTCGATCTGGCCCAGATCGACAAAGCCGATGTTGATGGTCAGCTTTTCAGACTCGGGGTGTTTGGGGGTTGTGACCAGCGTTGGTTTCATCATAATCATCCACATGGCATCCGTGTGGATGGTATGTGGAGTTTTCAACCGGGATTGCAAGCGCTATCCCAGCACTCAACCAAAGACGGATTGCGCATTTCTTACCCTGCCGAGCCCCCCGGCGGGCGGGCGCAGCGGTTGGTACGGGCTGCGGTGGCGGATCACCCGCGCCACCGATTTGCCAATCTGTTCCGAGAGAACCCTGACGCATTTCCGCATGCAGCTTGCTATGCACAACCTATGCAAACGACGATCTGACAAGGGCTGATGCCGTCACAGACAAAACGGGCTGGTCGTTTGGGGGGATCAACCTTGATGGCCCCCCCCTGACTGTTGTGTGTTGACTGATTTGCCCAACAGACCGGAATGCCGCATCTCCCCCGGCGAACGGCGTGCCGCAACACGCGACATTCCCAAGCTGATCTTGTCTTGGATTTCCTTCAATCTGAATCAGATTGAAGGAAATCCGCTCTAACCGATTTCAAGCGTCAGAACGCCCTGCAACTGATCAATGCCGATCGTCACACTGCCCGCGACGCAGTTTATCGCGGCACCGTTCAGACGGGCGGACGTGATGCCGGTGCCCAGACCGTGCGGGTTCAAGATTGTCACCCGGCAGGGCGCGGGGCCGTAGGCCAGCCGCAGTTGCACCTGTGGCCATGCTTTGGGAAAGCAGGGTGCAAAGCGCAAGGTATCGCCGCTGCGTGTCAGGCCCAGCAGCCCCTCGATCCCGGCGCGGTACATCCATGCGGCGGAGCCTGTGTACCATGTCCAGCCGCCCCGCCCGACATGCGGGGCGGCGGAATAGACATCGGCGGCGATCACATAGGGTTCCACCTTGTAGCGCGCCGCCTCAGTCGCGGTCAGTGCGTGGTTGACCGGGTTCACCAGCGCGAACAGCGCGCCCGCAGCATCGCCGTTGCCAAGCCCGGCATGCGCCAGAATGGCCCACATCGCGGCATGGCTGTACTGGCCGCCATTTTCCCGCAGGCCCGGCGGATAGCCCTTGATATAGCCCGGATCGGGCAGCGACCGGTCGAACGGCGGGGTGAACAGCAGTGCCAGATCGGGTTGGATCAGGCGATCTGTCATCGACTGCATCGCTTTGGCCGCGCGCGCGGGGTCGGCGGCGCCCGACAGCACCGCCCAGGACTGTGCGATGGAATCGATCTGACACTCAGCCACGCTTGCCGAACCGAGCAGGCTGCCATCGTCAAAGCGCCCGCGCCGATACCACTCACCATCCCAGCCGTTGCTTTCGATGGCCGCGCGGACGCTTTCTGCACCCGCACGCCAGAGTGCGGCGCGGTTGGTTTCGCGGTTGATTTTGCGGGCATCGACCAAGGGCTGAAACGCCCGTTGCGTGGCAATCAGCAGCCAGCCAAGCCAGACACTGGTGCCCTGCCCCGCCTCACCCACCCGGTTCATGCCATCGTTCCAGTCGCCGGTGCCGATCAGGGGCATGCCATCGGTGCCGGTCATCCCGGTGGCCTGATCAAGGGCGCGGGCACAGTGTTCGAACAGGGTGGCTGTGGTTTCAGAAACGCCCGGCTGAAAGAAGGCGTCATGCTCGCCCGGGCGCAGTGCCGGGCCATCAAGAAACGGCAGCACCTCGTCCAGCACGGCCGCATCACCCGAAACGGCGACATATTGCGCCACCGCATAGGCAAGCCAGACCCTGTCATCGGAAATCCGGGTGCGCACGCCCTGCCCGGAATGGGGCAGCCACCAATGCTGTACGTCGCCTTCGGGGAACTGCCGGGCGGCGGCGCGCAAGAGATGCGCCCGGGTGATTTCCGGGCGCAGGGCCGCCAGCGCCATGCCGTCCTGCAACTGATCGCGGAACCCGTAAGCGCCGCTGGCCTGATAAAACCCGGCCCGCGCCCAGATGCGGCAAGCCAGCGTCTGATACAGCAGCCAGCCGTTCAGCATGATATCCGTCGCGCGGTCGGGGGTGTGGACCTGCACTTGGCCCAGAAGATCGGCCCACCATGCCTTGGCCGTGTCCAGCGCCTTGGACAGATCGCGCGCGCGGGTTGCAAGGATCAGGGCGCGGGCCTCGTCGGCACTGGCACATTGGCCCAGCAGAAACACGATGTCCGCGCTTTGGCCCGGTGCCAGAGTGATGGTGCGTTGCAGGGCGGCGCAAGGATCCAGCCCCGGCCCCACCCGGCCGGACAGCCCCGCCAGCCGGGCGGGGGCGGCCATAGCGCCTGCGTGGCCCAGCACCTCGGCCCGGTCGCCGCTGCGGCTGGTGGTTTGGGCGCCCAGATCGGCAAACGCTACCCGCCCCGGGAAGGCGATGCTGCGCGGGTTGTGGGCCAGAATTGCGCCGGTTTCGTGATCAACTTCGGTGATCAGGTGGGTTGCGGTGGCGCTGCGCGCGGTGCCGAGCACCCATTCAGCATAGCCGGTGACGGAAAGCCGCCGGCTGCGCCCGCTGGTGTTGTGCAGCGTCAGCCTTGTGATCTTGACGGGCGCATCTGCTGCCGGGCTATCCATCGGCACGAACTGCACCATGTCGGCATCAATGCCGTTGGCGCTGTGTTCAAAGCGGGAATAGCCAAAGCCGTGCCGGGCGATATAGGTGCCTTTGGTGCGGATCGGCTGTGCGGTCGGGGTCCATGTCTGGCCGGAGTCGAGGTCTTGCAGATAGATCGCCTCGCCTGCGGGATCGGTGACCGGATCGTTCGACCATGGCGTCAACTGGTTTTCGCGGCTGTTTTCGGCCCAGCTGAAGCCGCTGCCTTCGGCCGAAACCTGAAAGCCGAAGGCGGGGTTGGCGATGATGTTGATCCAGGGGGCGGGGGTGGTCTGGCCATCGCGCAGCAGGGTGACATATTCCCGGCCATCGTGGCCAAAGCCGCCGGTGCCGTTGAAGAATTCCAGTTCTGGTGCGGGTGCTGCCGGGGGAGGGGGCGGGGGCGGGGGCGGGGCGATATCCGGCGGTGGCGGTGCGGCGGGCGACGGTTGCGGCAGCAGATCCAGCTGCGCGCCGATGCTGCCACTGCTGGCGATCAGCACCACCGCCGCCGCCGCCAGAAGATGCGCCCGCGCCTCGGGCGGTGTCAGATCGGCGCGCAAGGTGTGGATCGCGCCGCCGGTAAGGGCGGTGTCCGGGCGGGCCTGCGCCGAGCGCACCGCCGCATCCACCGCAGTCTGCAAATCCTGCACATAAGACGAGGAGCGGTCGTTGAGGATCACCAGATCAACCGCCAATTGCCGCATCCGCCAGTATTCCGCCGCGGCCAGCACCTCTTGCAGGCGGCCGATGTCTTCGGCATCGCTGATCAGGAACAGCACGATGGGCAGATCGCCGGAAATCCCCAGCGCCCAGAGATCGGATTGCGGCCCTGCCCCGGCGCGGATCTGGGCCACGCTGGCGCGCAGCCGGGCATCGCCGCGGATCAGCATCCCGGCAAGGCGTTGAAAATCGGCGGCGATGGCGGCGGTGATGGCCAGATGGCGCATCTGCACCTGGGTTTGCGTCCAGGCGAGGGTTACGGCGCGCCCGAAGGCCGACGGGTCGCGGTGACGTTCGACCAGATCCAGCAGCGCCTCGGGAGTGGCCGCAACCATCGTCCAGAACGTCACCCGCGCGCGCGCGCCCCCCGCGACAAGCACCCGGCGGCGCAGGGCGAACACCGGGTCAAGCACGGTGCCGATGGTGCCCGAAAGCGGGCCTTCGGCGGCCTCGGGACCGGCAAGGCTGCGGCCGCGTCCGATAAAGCGCGCGCGATCCGTCTCGTGTTGCTGGGGGGCGGTTTCCACCCCCTCGACCACGGCAAGATGTGCGGCCCAGACCTCGGGGTCGGAAGGGCTGCGTTTGCGGCGGGTGGCGATCAGCACCCCGAGTTCAGGCAGATAATCGGTGACGACGAACAGTTTGGAAAACGCCGGGTGCGACAGGTCGGCGGCGAGGGGGGCCAGCACCAGTTCGGCATAGGAGGTAACGTCGATCTCGCGCGGTGGACGGCCGGTGTTGGTCAGCGTCACGCGGCGGGCCTCGGTGTTGTCTTCGGCGGAGACCACGACTTCGGTATGGGTGACCAGATCACGGGCGGTGTGGGTGAAGGCGGCGTGATGTTCGCAAAACACCGCCCGGTGCAGATCGCCGTCGCGCCCGGTGGGCAGCACGGCGGCAGACCATTGGCCGCGCGTGCGCACATCGCGCAGATAGACAAAGCCGCCGTGCTGCATCCGGGTTGCATCGGCGCGGGTGCGGGTGATGGCAAGATTGCCCCAGCGGCTGAAGCCCGCGCCATCCGGGGTGAGCATCACGCCGTAGCTGCCGTTTGAGAGCAGATGCGCTGTGGGCAGCGCGCCGTCGGGGTGTTCGAAATGCCGCACCACCGCCGCCGACTGCCCTTCGACCGCCGCCACCGTCACCTCTTTGGCGCGGGGCGGAGCAAAGGCGACATCGCGCGGCACCCGTTCCTGCAACAGCATCTCCACCGCCTGAATGATCGGTTCGGCGTGAAAGCGCTCACGCAGGGCGCCGTCGTGCAGGACATTGGCGATGGCGGTGATGGTCATGCCCTGATGATGCGCCATGAAACTTTGCACGACGACGTGGCCTGCACCCTCGGGCACACGCGCGGCGGTAAAATCGACCGCCTCATAAAAGCCGTAGCGGCCCTGCGCGCCCATGGCCCGCAACAGCGCGAAGTTGCGCAGCGCCGCATGCGGATCGACCATCGCCGCCAGGCCAGTGGCATAGGGGGCGATGACGCGGTTTTCGCTGAGCCCGCGCTTCAGGCCAAGGCCCGGCACCCCGAAGTTGGAATACTGATAGGTCATCTCCAGATCGCGGGCATTGTAGGCGGATTCCGAGACGCCCCACGGCATGCCGACGCCTGCCGCGTAAACCTGTTGCTGCGCCACCACGCGGCGGTTGGTTTGCGCCAGCACCGAGCCTGCCGGTGCGCGCATCACCAGCGACGGCATCAGATATTCGAACATGCTGCCCGACCATGAAATCAGCGCCTGCCCCGCGCCGATGGGCGTGCTGGACCGGCCCAGCCGGAACCAGTGCCGGGTTTCCACATCGCCCTTGGCAATGGCAAACAGACTGGCCAACCGCGCTTCGGACGCCAGAAGATCGTAGCAGTTGGCATCCAGAGTGTTGCTGGCCACCGAAAACCCGATCGACAGCAGCTTTTTCTCGGGCTGCAGCAGGAAACCGAACTCCATATCCAGCGCCAGTTGCCGCGCCAGTTCGCCGACCGCACGCAGCCGCGCGGGCGTTGCCGGTTCGGCCAGTTGGCTTGCATGGCTTGCAGCAACCGCGCGGGCCCAGAATGTCAGATCCGACTCCGCGCCACTCTGCGCCTCGGCCATGATGGCGGCTTCGGCCGCGAGGGCCGGTTGATCGGCGACGCGGGCCAAAAGGTCTGCCAACTGCTGATCCGGTGCCGCGCCGAGGGCTGCAACCGGCAGGGCTGCAACCGGCAGGGCTGCTACCGCGAGGGCAAGCGCGTCTTGCCATCCTGCGAGATCGGGTGCGCCGGGATGGGCCGCCCAATGCTCGCAGGCCTGCGCCACCGCGATCAGGTGCCCCGCAAGGTTGCCGCTGTCGACTGTCGAGATATAGGCCGGGTCCAGCACGCGCAAATCCGTGGTGTCGTACCAGTTGTAGAGATGGCCGCGAAAGCGCGACAGCCGCAAGAGGGTGGCCAGCGTCTGTTCCAGCCGGGTTGCCGCCTCGGCCTGACCGATCCAGCCCATGTCTTGCGCCACCGTCACCGAAAGCAGGTAAAGGCCGATGTTGGTGGGCGAGGTGCGGGTGGCCACCACCGGGCGGGGGATTTCCTGAAAATTGTCGGGCGGCAGGAAATGGCTGCTTTCGGTCACAAATGTTTCGAAATAGCGCCAGGTGCTGCGGGCAATCAGGCGCAGGGCATCGCGTTCGCCGGGGGCAAGGGGGGTTGCGGCGTGAGCCGCAATCGGCAGGCTGATGCGGCGGGCCAGCGCGGGTGCGGCAAGCCAGAGTGTGGCAAAGCCCAGCACCAGCGGCCAGACCCCGGCATTCAGCGCATAGGCCAGCGCGCAGGTGAACAGCCCAAGCGCCACGCCGCGCGCCTTTTGCCGGTAGAACCCGAGGTATCCGGGCAAGCCCGCCTGACTTGCCTGCGCCGCCGTGACCCATTCCAACAGGTGCCGCCCGCGGCGCAGCCGTACAGCCGTGCGCAAGATGGCATCCAGCATCTGCGCCGCGGTATCGGCAAGCGAAACGATCATCAGCCCGGTCTGGGCAAAGGCGAGTTGCACATCCCCCAGCAGGGCCTGAAAATGGCTTCGCGAGGTGATCCCGGCCCGCCCCGGCAAAACCGCGAGCGGCAGGGCAATCAGGCGTGGCAGCGCCAGCAGCGCCAGCACGGCGGCGGTCCAGACCAAGGCCTGCGGCAACGGCAGCTGCCAGCCTGCGAACAACGAAAGCAGGGTGAGCGGGGCAAGCAGAGAACGGCGCAGGTTATCCAGCATTTTCCAAAGGTTGACCGCCGAGATACCGCCGGTTGCCTTGCGCCTGCCGCTGATCCAGGGCAGCAGTTGCCAATCGCCCCGCGCCCAGCGATGCTGTCTGCGGGCGTCAACATCCTGGCGGGCGGGAAATTCCTCGACCACCTGAATGTCGGAGGCGAGGCCCGCGCGGGCGAAGGCGCCCTCGAACAAATCATGGCTGAGCAGGCTGTTGTCGGGCACCCTGCCCGCCAGCGCCGCCATGAAGGCATCGACATGGTAGATGCCTTTGCCGGTGAAAGAGCCTTCGTCAAACATATCCTGATAGACATCCGAGGCGGCCGCCGCATAGGGCTCGATCCCGCCGGGGCTGGAGGAAATCTGCTGATAGAGCGATCCTTCAAGGCCAAGGGGCAGGGCCGGGGTGACCTGCGGCTGCAAGATGCCATAGCCCGATGTGACGCGCTGGCGCAAAGGGTCGATCACCGGATGGTTCAGCGGATGCGCCATCTTGCCGATCAGCCGCCGCACCGTATCGCGCAGCAGGCGGGTGTCGGCGTCCAGCGTGATGACAAACTGCACCCCTTGGGGCACCGCCGTGCCGGGCAGAAAGCTGGTATCGGTGGCGCCGCGCAGCAGGTGGTTCAGCTCGGTCAGTTTGCCGCGCTTGCGTTCCCACCCCATGAACACCCCTTCGGACGGGTTCCAGCGGCGCTGGCGGTGCAACAGCAGGAAGCGGTCACCGCCCGGCGATGGGTGGGCCGCGTTCAACGTGGCAATCGCGGCCCGGGCGGCGGTGATCAGGGCGGCGTCTGACGCCGTGGCTTCGGTGGCGCTGTCGAGCCCGTCCGAGAGCAGGGCATAATGCACCTCGCCGGTGACGCTGGACAGATAGTGCACTTCCAGCTGCTGGATCTGCGCCGCCAGATCTGCAGCGTCAGCCAGCAGGATCGGCACGGCGACAAGCGTGCGCAGATCGGCGGGGATGCCCTGTTCCAGCGCCATGCCGGGCAGCGGTTTCGGCCCGACCAGCCGGGTGATCATCAGATTGACCAGCGCCGTGCCCGCCTCGACCGCCAGACCCAAGGCTGTCACCATAAGCACCATGCCATGCAGGCCAGTCAGCCACACGCTTGTCAGCCACAGAGTTGCAGCCAGCACCAGAGCCGATGCGAGGGCGATGGCCCCAAGGTAGCCGGGCAACCCAAGGCGGTGCAGGTGCCGCCCCAGCGCCACCGACAGCGGCGGCGCATAGCCGAGGCTGTCGCGCAACGCGTTCAGCCCCGGGCCGATCAGCGCGTACCCCGGATCGCGGGCGGCAACCGTGGTGCCCGCGCGGGCAATCGCCAGAACGGCTTCGGTCACCGAAGCTTCGCCTTGGGCTGCGTCGCCTTGCTTTTCCGCGCCATGATCCGAATGCCGCGCCAGCATTTCGATGGCGGTGCGGTACCGGTTGCGGGTGGCGAAATCCATCTCGCCGTAACCGGGCGCTTCGCGCAGGCGGGCCTCGATCAGGCTGGCGGCTTCAAAGAAATCGGCCCAGTCCATTTCCGACAGCCGCCGCATCGAGGTGACGATATTGCGCATCGTGACGTTCGATGCGCCCTGCCGCGCCTGTGCGCTGGCCACCACCGCATCAACCGTCAGCCCCATCCGCAACAAACGCCCGTCAAGCCATGCCGCCAGCGGAGTTCCGGCCGGATCGGTGCCGCGCAGGCGTTTGGCGATCTGCGCCGCCATGATTTCGGACAACTCCGCGCCGTCCAGCCCTGCCAGAATCATATGCGTCGAAGCGCCGGTGCCGCTTGCCGCGAGCACCTGATCGACCAGCGCGTCGGCCAGCCGCCGCAGCCGGCCGGCCTCGGTGATCTGCACCGCCAGCCGCCGCATGTTTTCGACCAGCACGATGCGCAAGGTGATCGCCACCGCCCACATCTCGCCGATCGTCAGGGGCTGAACCGTTTGATAGGCTTGCACAAAACGCAGCAGTGCGGCTTCGGACAGCAGGCTGTCGGTGTGGGCGACATAGGCCCATGCCAGACCCAGCACGCGGGGGTAGCCCGCAAACGGCCCAGCCGCGAGTTTCGGCAAATGGCGATAATAGCCGGGGGGCAGGTCATCTTCGATCTGGCGCAGCTGTTGCTCGACGATGTGAAAGTTATCCAGCAACCACTCTGCCGCAGGCGTGATCGTGTGGCCCGCATCAAGCGCCTGCGCGCCCGACCGGTAAGCGGCCAGCAGCACCCGGGCGTTGTCTTTCACCCGGCTGAGCAGGTTGAACACCACAACCGGGCGGCCCTTGGGCACGCTTTGCGCTGTGGCAAGGGACAGGGCATGATGCTCCAGCCGCTCGATGCCAAAGAGATCCGACCGGATCGGCGCGGTGTCGGCCCAGAGGCCATCGGCGGGACGGGGAAAGCACCAATCCAGCAAGGCGCGGCCCCAGATCACCTTGCGTCAACCTCGGCGTTGCTGGGGGGCTTCGCCGTTTCCGGCAGATCGCCGGGCGGGGTGGCGCGGGGGGTGGCGGCATGGGGTTTTTGCGGCCCGGTTTTTGCCAGTTCCGGCAAATCGGATCGCACGCGGCGCGCCATGGCCGCCCATTTGGCCTCGATCTGGTTCCAGTTCATCGACTTTCCTTTCTATCAAATTCCGGTCGGACAATTCCGGCATTACAGTGACGCGCGCGGACCACTTCGGTCAGGACCACGGCCCTGACCGCCGCTTAGGCCTGCGCGCGCTGCGGCTCGGACACCACCAGCTTTGGGCGGGTTCCCAAGGTAGCTGGGATGCTCGCCGCATCCGCAGCCGGTTTGCCTAACTTGCCAAGCTGTGCCTGACGCGCCATCGCAGCCTCCAGCAGACCATCGAAGTTGCCGCAGTCATACCGCCTGCCGGAAAAGCGGAACGCGGTAAGGGGCAGCCGTTCGGCATCGGCGTTGATGGCATCGGTCAGTTGTTTCTCGCCACCGGCACCGGCGCGGATCCGGTCCAGTGTGGCGAAAATCGAAGGATCAAGGATATAGCGCCCGACGGCAGCCAAAAGCGATGGCTCGCAACCGGCCTGCGGTTTTTCCACCATGCCCGAGGCCGCCACCCGGTTGCTCGCGGTGCTGGTGCCTTCAGCATTGGCCAGTTTGCGGAACATGCCATAGCGGCAGGCTTCGGCGGCGGGAACATCCATCGCGGCCACCATATGGCCCGTGGTATAAGCGCGGGCCATTTCCGGCAGGCAGGGCGCGCCAAAGATCACGTCATCGGGCAGTATCACCCCGAACGGCCCGGGCAGCATCAGGGCGCGCGCGCAGGCAATCGCGTGGCCCAGACCCGCCGCAGTTTGCTGGCAGGCAAACACCACTTCCACCGCATGGGACCGCGCCAGGCCGGAGATATCCGCAGGCTTGAACGGGTGCGGATCCTGGGCCAGCACATAGTCGCGGATGGCAGATTTGTCCGGGCTTATGACAATGATCACCCGCGCCGCACCCGCCGCTGCGGCCTCGTCCAGCGCGAACTGAAGCATCGGGGTGTCGTAGACGGGCAGCATTTCTTTTGCCGTCACGCGTGTGGCGGGCAACAGGCGTGTGCCCTGCCCGGCTGCGGGAATAACGATTGTATTGATGCGCCGTGCCATGCTGCCCCCTTCACAATACCAAGTGCACGACCAACGCATCGGGGCGGCGATTGGTTCCACCCGAAAGACAATGCAGGGTAGAGGGCGGCGCAGATGGTGGCGTGGGTGGCGGTGTGGGTGGCGGTGGGCGCAGTAGGCGCGCGTTACGGTTTTGGCGCGGTCTTGCCCGCCGTTGGCGGCATGATCAGCCGTTGCAGCAGCGGGTTGGGAAAACGGCGCTCGAGCGTTACTGCGTAGAAGGTTTCGCTGATGCCCGGCAGCCGGTTGGCTTCGATCAGGATGCCCTGTTCCAACTCGTCCTTGATGGCAATCAGCGGCAAAACCGCAAGGCCCGCATCCTCGCGGGCCAAAAGGCGCATCATCGCCATGTCGTCCACCTCGGCCACGATGCGGGGGCGGATGCCAAGTTGCGCCACAAGAGCATCAAAACCGATGCGGATCGAGCTGTTGGTGCTGGGCAGGATGACCGGCAGGCGGGCCAGACGGTCGCGCAGCGTGTCGGTGCCGAGCAGGCGCGACGCGGTGCCCACCAGACTTGCGGGCTGTTCTGCCAGACGGTGCGAGACGAAGGGGGTTGTGGCATCGCGCTGTGGCGGCTGATTGGTGAGCACCACATCAAGGTTCAGGGTTTCCAGCCCGTGCAACAGTTCCGACAGGCTGCCAGAGCGCAGGATCACCTCGCTGTCGGGCTGGCCAAGCACCGGGCGCAGAAAGCCCAGTTGAAAGTTGCGCGACAAGGTGGCCAGCGCCCCCACCCGCAGCACCTGCAACCCCCGCCCGGTATCGCGCAGGGTGCCCAGCAGTTCGGCCCCCACCGCAAAGATCGCATCGGCATGGTCAAGGGCGATGCGCCCGGCCTCGGTCAGGTGCAACTGCCGCCCGCGCCGTTCGAACAGCGGATGGTTCAGGCGGGCTTCCAGCTTGCGGATCTGCACCGACAGCGCCGATTGCGACAGGTTCAGCCGCTGCGCCGTGCGTGTCAGGTTGCCGTCATGCGCCACGGCCCGGAACAGATGCAGGTGATGGTAGTTGAGATCGGCCATCCGTTCGCTTTAACAGAACGGTTTGGGGCAAACAATGAATTTTACCATGGAAGGTGGCCCGTCTAACACCGGCGGCAGGACATATCCGAAGGACAGCGCCGTGACCCCAGCCTTGGTAATCTATGCGGCCCCCCTGTTGCTGTTGATCGCGGCCGTGCCGGGGTTCTGCCGCCCCGGCTGCCGCCCGGCAGGGATCGGCATCGCCGCCGGGGCGGCCGGGTTGGGGGCGATGGCGGCGGCGCTGGTGGCGGCGGCGGTGCTGATCGTGCAGGGGCCAGCCACGGTGAGCCTGATTGCAGGTCTGTCGGTTCGGCTGGATGTGGTTTCGGTGGTGATGCTGTGTCTGGTCAGTTTCATCGGCTGGGTGGTGCTGCGCTATGCGGCAAGTTATGTGGACGGCGAGGTGCGGCAGGGTGCGTTCATGGGGTGGATGTGCGCTACGCTGGCGGCGGTTCTGCTGTTGGTGACGGCGGGGCATCTGGTGCAACTGGTGCTGGCGTGGATCGCGACCAGCCTTTGTCTGCACCAGTTGCTGTTGTTTTACCGTGACCGCGTGGCGGCCCGGCGGGCGGCGCAGAAAAAGCTGGTAACCTCGGGGCTGTCCAGTCTGGTGCTGATCGTGGCGGCTGCGGTGTTGTGGGTGGGCTATGGCAGCGGCGATATCGCGGTGATCCTGCAGGGCGCGCGGGCGGGGGATGCGCCGGTGGCGGCGGTCTGGGCGGCGGCGTTGATCGCGCTGGCGGCGGTGCTGAAATCGGCGCAATTCCCCACCCATGGCTGGCTGACCGAGGTGATGGAGACGCCGACGCCGGTATCGGCGCTGCTGCATGCGGGGGTGATCAATGCGGGCGGGTTCGTGATGATCCGCTTTGCCGATGTGATGCTGGCGGCACCCGGGGTGCTGGCGGTGCTGGTGATGCTGGGCGGGTTCACCGCGATTTTTGGCAGCATGGTGATGCTGACGCAACCGGCGGTCAAGACGGCGCTTGCGTGGTCTACCGTGGCGCAGATGGGGTTCATGGTGCTGCAATGCGGCCTTGCGCTGTTCCCGCTGGCGCTGCTGCACATCGTGGCGCATTCGCTTTACAAGGCGCATGCCTTTCTTGGGTCGGGGGGAGCGGTGGCGGCGGTTGCGGCGTTGCGCGCGCCCGGCCCGGTTGCCGTGCCGTCCGGGCCGAAGGTTGGGCAGGCGTTTGCGGCGGCGATTGCCATTTATGCGGTGATGACCACCGGGTTCGGGGTGATCTTCGGCTTTGAGCACAAGTCGCCACAGGCGATTGCCCTTGGTGCCATCCTGATCTTTGGTGTGGCCTATCTGATCGCGCAAGGGCTGGCGGGTGCCGCCCCCAGGGCGCTGACCCGGGCGACGGTGATTTACGCGCTGGCGGCGTCGCTTGGCTATTTCGCCTTGCAGGCGGTGGCCGAGGCGGTGAGCGCGGGCACCCTGCCCGCCACCCCGCCCCCCGGCCCGCTGGAATGGACGCTGATCGCGCTGGCGGTGCTGAGTTTCGCTCTGGTGGCCGTGGCGCAGGCGCTGTTTCCGCTTTGGGCGCATCACCCGGCGGCGGCGGGGTTGCGGGTGCATCTGACCAATGGGCTTTACGTCAATGCGGTGTTCGACCGGCTGCTGCGCGGCCGGACCGCCCAGCCAAACCGCTGATCCCTGTCATCCGTCTTTGCAAGGTTCCAAGCCATGATGATCCATCACGCCGAGCGCGCCTTTTCCGCCGATGCCGCGCTGATTGCGGCGGCGAATGCGGCCGCGCGCGCCATCCCGCCGCTGTTCCCGCTGGCCAGCAGCGTGGCGGTGAACCCCTATCTGGGCCAGAGCGGCGACAGCCTTGCCATGACTGCCGCGCGGCTTGGCCGGATATCGGGCATTCCGGTGACGCAACCGCGCGGCTGGTATCTGGCGCGGATCGCCGATGGCCGGATCCGCGATGATGATCTGGAGGCGGCTTTGGCAGCCTCGCCCGACCGGGGCCGCCCGGCGGATCTTGCGGCGCTGAAAGCCGCGCTGCTGCTGCCTGAGGGTGCGCAAACCGCCCTGCCGTCGGTTGCGGAACTGGCCGCACAGGTTTCGGGGATTGACTGGCCCGCGCTGGTGGTTGACCGGATCAGCATCTGGGCCGCGGGCCATTTCGACCGTGGGCAGGCGTTGTGGACCACGGTGCCCGGTGCAACCGCCTACGCCGCTTGGCGCAGCTTTGCCACCCATGATCTGACGCCTGAAATTGCCGGGCTGGCGGGGTTCGCGGCCTTTGTGGCCGATACCCCGGCCACCGCTGCCGAGGCATTGGCACGCTCGGCGGCGCAACTGGGATTGCCGCATGCGGCCTTTGACACTGCGTTTCACGCGGCATTGATGTCGCTGGGCGGCTGGGGGCAATATGCGCGCTATCAGTTGTGGCAGGCGGAACTGGCGGGTGGCCATGACAGCGCCGTGACGGACCTTCTGGTGATCCGGTTGCTTTGGGACGTGGCCTTGCTGGCGCAGTATGGCGACCGGATCGTGGGGCCTTGGGCGGCGGCGGTGGCGGCACATGCCGAGCCTTTGCAACCCAGCGCGGCGCAGATCGTGGACGCCATCTTGCAGGAGGCGGTTGAGCGGGCGGCGCAGCGTGAGATGATCTCGGCCTTCGCGCCGCAAGCGCCAGAACTGGCAAGCGCCGCCACGGGTCTTCGCCCCGCGTTGCAGGCAGCGTTCTGTATTGATGTGCGGTCCGAAGTGTTCCGCCGGGCGTTGGAAAGCGTGGCCCCCGGTATCGAGACCATCGGGTTCGCGGGGTTTTTCGGCATTTTTGTGCAACACCGGCCGTTTGCGTCGGATATCGCCGAGGCACGGCTGCCGGTTTTGTTGAACCCGGCCGTCACGTCTTGCGCCATGTCTGCCAATACCGCAGCCGAGGATGCCGCCCGCATCGCCGCCCGCGCCCGGCGCGCCTGGGGGCGGTTCCGGCTGGCGGCAGTTTCGTCTTTTGCCTTTGTCGAGGCGATGGGGCCGGTCTATGCGGGCAAGCTGCTGCGCGATGCGCTGTGCATTGCGCCGTCAGCGGCGCCGCCGGACCCGGCACCGCAGTTTTGCCCCGAGCCTGATCCGGCGCAAAGCCTGAACACCGCCGAGATGGTGCTGCGGGCGATGTCGATGACGGATGGTTTTGCGCGGGTGGTGTTGCTGGCGGGGCATGGCGCGAATGTCACCAACAATCCGCATGCCAGTGCGCTGCATTGCGGCGCCTGTGGTGGTTATTCCGGCGAGGTGAACGCCCGGCTGCTGGCGCGCCTGCTGAACGATGCAGGCGTCAGGCAGGGGCTGCTGTCGCGCGGCATCACCATCCCCGAAGATACGTTGTTTGTGGCGGCGCTGCATGACACCACCACCGATGATGTGCGCGTTTACGCGCAGGATCACCCCTCGGCGGACCACACGCAGGCGTTGGCAGATGTCGGGCGCTGGCTGGCCGCAGCGGGTTTGATCGCGCGGGGAGAGCGGGCGTTGCGGCTGCCACGCGCGAAAGATGGCGGCGATATCGCCGGTCGCGCCCGCAACTGGGCCGAGGTGCGCCCGGAATGGGGCCTTGCCGGTTGCCGCGCCTTTGTGGCCGCCCCCCGGATGCGCACCGCCGCGCAGAATCTGGGCGGACGGGCGTTTCTGCACGATTATGACTGGCGGCAGGATAGCGGGTTTGGCGTGCTGGAGCTGATATTGACCGCGCCGGTTGTGGTGGCAAGCTGGATCAGCCTGCAATACTACGGCTCGACCGTGGCACCGCTGGCCTTTGGCGGCGGCAACAAGCTGTTGCACAATGTGACCGGCGGCATTGGTGTGGTTGAGGGCAATGGCGGGGTGCTGCGCACGGGCCTGCCGTGGCAATCGGTGCATGACGGTCTGAGCCTGGCGCACGAGCCGTTGCGCTTGACGGTGATCGTCGAGGCGCCGCAGGCGGCGATCAGCGCCATCCTGGCCCGGCACGAGGGGGTGCGGGCGCTGTTCGACAACCGGTGGCTGCACCTTTTCAGGCTGGATGAGGCGGGGCAGATGCAGGCGCGCTATGTCGGCGGGCTTGAATGGGCCCCACAAGTTCGAGCGGCTGAACTGGAGGGCCGCCTTCGCCCAGGCCTGTGCCATGCAGGTTCAGGCGCGCCACGCCCAGACTCTTGCCGATCTGCGCGGTTTGCCCTGCGGTTTTCAGCAACTCGTCTGCGCCCTCTTGATCCGTAAGGCGGCTACGCAAATAGTCGTTCATGATGGTGAACTCGGCCCCGCTGGCCTCCAGCTTGGCAAGGTCGTGGTCGGGCCAGTTCCACAGGCCGACGCCAAAACCCATTTCCTTCAGGCGGCTGGTACGCCATTCAATCGGCCGTCACGCCACAGCATTTTGGCGCAGGCGGCAAGCTGGAGGCTCATGGCTTGGCTTTGGTTATGTCAATCGAGGGAGGGTGGCCCGATCTTGCAAACGGGCCAACCTAAGGCCGGGCCAAGGAGGCGGCCCGGCCGGGAGAGGTTTGACGTCTGAACGGTGCCGCCCAGCCTGCCTTCCAGCTGGGCAAGCTCTTGCCGGCCCGCCATCAGGTCTTGCAACAGCCCGGCGGTGATCTCGCCGCGCGTCGCGGTGCCACGCGTTTTGCCCCGGTTCAGCACGGTAAAGCGATCACCGACGGCCATGGCATGGCAGACGTTATGGCTGCTGAACACCACGCCCATGGGCATCACCGTTCTCCCGTTACAGGTTTGCGGATGGCGTTGTTGAAGATCACGGCCAGCAGCAGCATCGCGCCGAGGAATACCTGAAACCAGTCTTGGTCAAAGCCGGTGTAAGTCAACCCGATCACCACCATGCCGAAGATGATCGCGCCAGAGAACGCACCGATGGCGGAACCGTAGCCGCCCGTCAGCAAACAGCCGCCGATCACAGCGGCGATGATCGCCTCGAATTCCTTTTGGAACCCGCGCCGGGCATCCGTGGAGCCTGCGTCAATCACCTGCATGATTGCGAGCAGCGCAGCGCAGGCGGCCGTCACCATGAACAGGGTTAACTTGACGCGGCGCACCGGCACCCCGGAATTGGCGGCGGCAGTGGCGTCACCACCGGCGGCAAAGATCCACCTGCCCGCAGGGGGTGCGCAGCAATATCCAGGTTGCAACGACCGCAAGGCTCAGAAACCAAAAAAATTTCACCGGCGCGCCGGGAACCGAAGGATCGCCGTTGGCGAAAAGCTCCACCATTTGCGCAGCCTTGCCGGCAGTGATCAGGTTCGGGCCAAAGGCCACGTTGCCGCCCGGCTTCAGGCCGTATTCGGCGCGAAGGGCCAGGAAATCACCGCCAGATAACCTTGCCAGATGACCTTGCAGGAACCGCTGTTGGTCAACAGCAAAGGCCGCATCGCCTGCGGCAACCGACTCAAGGAAGCTGGCCGACGGATCGGGCGAGGCCACCTTGATCGCGCCCTGACCTTTGCCCAGTGCCACCACCGTGGCGACAGCAGGCTTGCCAGCGGTGCCCGCACCCAAAGCCGGCACGGTTTCAATCGACGGATCGGCTTGCTAGGCCGCGGTCACTTTGGCCTGAATCTTTGCCGGATCGTTCGAGGTCGGCAGCACGCCAAAGGCCATCGCCGCCCGATGTTTCTGGCTGGTCCCGATACCGAGCCTGCCCGGCAGATGCGCAAAGAGGCCTTGCTGCGGTTGTGGGTGGATGCAAAAGGCGGCCCCGCGCCGGATGTCGTCCATCTGCAACGCCATGCACAGACAGACGGCTACAACGACCTGCTGGCTTATCTGCATGCGCAGCCGAAGGCCGCACTGCCTGACGTGGTGGTCTGCGAAAACGATGTGCCGGCCCTGGGCGCCATCGACGCGATCCGCCACGGGCTTGGCCTGCGGGTGCCGCAAGACATCGCCGTCACCGGTTGTGGCGACATTCCGATTGCGGCCTCTCCTGCCTATGATCTGACCACCTGTCGCTAACCCATGACGCCGATGGCGCACGCCTTGGTTGAAGTGCTGCGAGGCAGCAGCCGCGAGGACGTGGTTTTGCCGGGGCAGTTTATTGCGCGCAGTTCGGGATAAAGGATCCGGCGCTCAGGTTCGGTGTTGCAATGACGCCGGGCCGGATGGCATTTGCCCGAATGCCCTGGCAGGCCACGTCGCGTGTTGCTGCTGCCGCGTCGGGATGGGTCGAGACGTGGACGGCCACTGCATAACCTGCACATGCGCCCGGCAACTGCGATTGCGGCGGCGATCCCACCGCTTGCACCCGTCACAAGAAGAACGCCATTGCTTGTGGCATTCGTGACAACCATTTGTGCGCCGATCTGCGCCGCAAAATCTGCCCGTCGAAGCAATCGGCCGGCACTGTCGGCTTCACCTAAAGCGTGTTGCGTACAATCGGGTTCAGCCGATTGTACGCAACACGCAACATTCCCAAGCTGATCTTGTCCTGGATTTCCTTCAATCTGAATCAAATTGAAGGAAATCCGCTTTAACCAAAACGGCGGCCCAAAGGCCGCCGTTTCGTAAATGTCCGCAGCCTCAGGCCGCGCGCGTCACCAGCACATCGCCCACGGTTTTCTGCGCGCCGATCTCGTCCACACCGGCAACCGCCGCCACTTCCCGCGTCAGCCGCTCCAGCGCTGCCTCGTAAAGCTGGCGCTCGGAATAGCTTTGCTCGCGCTGATCATCACAGCGGTGCAGATCGCGCACCACCTCGGCAATCGCCATCAGATCGCCCGAGTTGATCTTCTGCTCATATTCCTGCGCCCGGCGCGACCACATCGCCCGCTTGACCCGCGCCTTGCCCTTCAGCGTATCCAGCGCCTTCGACACCACATCCGGCGTAGAAAGCGACCGCATACCGATATCGGTGGCCTTGTGCGTCGGCACCCGCAGGGTCATCTTGTCCTTTTCGAACGAGATCACAAACAGCTCCATATGGATACCGGCGATCTCCTGTTCTTCGATCGAGATGATCCGGCCGACGCCATGCGCAGGGTACACGACAAACTCGTTAGGACGAAAATCAGGCTTCTTGGACTTGGTCATTCAGCATTTCCTTTGCCGAAAGTCCGTCACACCGATAAAAAACCGCCCGGAGAACTGCCTCCGGCGATGGCTTTCATATAGTGCAAAAAAATACGCCACAAGCGAGCAGCAATGAGGCGATTTCGGGCTTCCATGATTGTTTGTATATTTAGTGTAACACAAAAAAGACCTGATTCCAACAGCCACAAATCTGGCCGCAAAACCCGCCTACGCTTTGAAAGCAAACAAAATTCCCGCCCCGCCTGTTTCCGCTAACGCCGCATCCGCGAATCACCGGGCAACATTGTGTCAGCCGCCTTCGCCCGCCGCTTCCGAAAAATACTTCTCCATTTTGCCACTTTCCCCGTCACGCGCTTCGGCGTCGGGCATCATGTCTTTCTTGGTGATGATCACCGGCCACAGAATGGAATACTTGCGGTTGAAGGTCACCCATTTTTCCATATCCGGCTCGGTGTCGGGCCGGATCGCGTCGGCGGGGCATTCCGGCTCGCAGACGCCACAATCAATGCATTCATCCGGGTGGATGACCAGCATGTTCTCGCCCTCGTAAAAGCAATCCACGGGGCAGACTTCAACGCAGTCAGTGTATTTGCAGGCGATGCAGTTATCGACAACCACATAGGTCATGGCCGGTTCCGTTTGTTAGAGGCAATAGATTACCTAGTTGAGCCGTGCGGATCATTCAAGCAGCGTTCCGGTCGCAGGGCCGCCCAAAACCACATCCTGATACAGCAATGCCGCCTCAACCGAAGGCCCGCGCCGCACGCCAAGCCCTAGAATGCGGATCACCCGCACCTCCCCCGCCTGCCCGAAGGTCAGCACATCGCCCGCCAGAATCCCATGCCCCGGCTTCACACAGCGCTGGCCGTTGATCCGCACCTTGCCGCGTTCGATCCAAAGCGCGGCCTCGGCGCGGGTTTTGCAAAACCGCGCCTGCCACAACCACTTGTCCAGCCGCAACCTTGGCTGGACACTGCTTTGGGGTTTTGCCCCCGGCCCTGCCAATCAGAGCTTGGCCTTCAGCGCCGCCAGCACGGCGAACGGATTGTCGGGGTCTATCGGCTTTTCATAGCGCGGCGCGCGGGCCTCGAACACCTTGGAGGGCTTGTCGGCCTCGCGGCCCTGCCCCGGCTTGCCTTTGTTTTTGCCCTTGTAGCCCTCGCGCTTGTCGCCCGCGCCCTTGTATCCATCGCGCGCGCGCCCACCTTCCGGGTGCGGCTCGCTGTTCACCGCACCCGGCACAGCATCTGGCTTCGCTTCGGCAGCGGCAGCATCGGGACGCGGAGCACGATCAGGGCGCGGGCCGCGATCCGGCCTTGGCCCACGATCGGCGCGCGGTGCTGCGGCGGCTTCACCTTCTTTGCGCGGGCTGCGCTCGGGACGGGTTGATTGGCGCTCACCCCTCGGCTCAACGCGTGCAGGGCGCGGGCGCGGCGCCCAGGTGAAGGTATAGAACGCCTCCATTTCCGGGGCGGCTTCCGGCGCTGCTTCCGGGTCGGGCAGCACAAAAGCCGAACTGCCTTCCGGGATCGGTTGCACCGGCGCGTCGGGATCAACCGCAACCGGCACCGGTGCGGCCTTTACCTTTGCCCGCTCGCCCTTTTCGCCCCGATACCCCAAACCGCCCATCAAGCCCGCGAACTGCTCCAACGTCATACCGGTGATCGACAGCATATCGCCCGTCGCCTCAAACCCCGCCCGGCTGTCTTTGGCGCGCAGGATATCGGCCAGCCGCTCCAGCATATCAATGCGGATCGCGCGCGCGCCCGCCGGATGATAGCCCGCCAGCGTGTAATGCATCTTGGGCACATCGGGAATGTTCGGGATGGTCACCAGCCCCGGCGGCGGGCTTTCAGGAAATTCCTGCAAGCCGTTGAACAAAGACCATAAAACCAGCCGCAACCGGGTCGGTGCGGGTTTCAGCAGCAAAGGCAAAAACACCGTGAACTGACCAAAGCGCACCCCGTGCTTGCGCAAAACGCCGCGCGCCTCCTGATCCAGTTCCTTCACCTCGGAGGCAATCGCCTCGCGCGGGATCACCCCCAACCCCTCGACCAGCCGGAAGGCAAAGCCGCGCGCAAGGCCGGTCAACGTCTCATCCCGGCTCATCGCCAGCAGCGGCTCGAACAGGGCCGCCACCTTACGGTCGATGAAATGCTGCAAGCGGCGGCGCACTTTATCGGCCACATCAGGGCCAGCCTCGTCATCGACAAAGGCCTCCACCTGCGGCCGCTGCGGCTCACCGCCCTTGATCAGCTTGCCAAGCGCAAGAGTGCCCCACATCAGGCCGCCCTGCTCGGTGAAATCCAACTCGGTATCGGGGGCGTTATAGAACTTGTCCGCCCGCAGATGGAACTCGGGCTTCAGGGCCGCAACCGCCACCTGATGCAGGCGCTGTGCCTCTTCCGGCGATGCCGTGGCATCCTGCCGGAACCTGAATCCCTCAAGACGGCCGACGAACTCGCCCTCGACCATCACTTCGCCCTTGTCATTCACCTCGGCCACGAGGGTCTCCTTCTGCTTCAATCGCCGCATCAGCACCGAAGTGCGGCGATCAACAAATCTTTGCGTCAATGCCAGATGCAGCGCATCCGACAGCCGATCTTCTACAGCGCGCGTCTCGGCGCGCCAATGGCTTTCGTCTGCCACCCAGCCATTGCGCTGCGCAACATAGGTCCAGGTGCGAATATAGGCCAATCTTTTCGAGATTGCATCAATATCGCCGCCCGGTTTGTCGATCCGCTCCACCGCCGCCCGCAGCCAATCCGAGGGCACCCGGCCCTGCGCCAGCCCCCGCGCCGCCAGAAAATCAAAGATTCGCGCCAGCAGCGTGGCATGCTCTCCCGGCGAGGCGTTGCGGAAATCGGGCACCCGGCACACATCCCACAGCAGGCGGACCCGCGCCGGACTCGTCAGCTTTTCGCGCACCTCCGGCATCTCGCTCAGGGTTTTCAGCGCCACCACATCGTCGGAATCGCGCGCCCGGTGCAGCCATTCGTTGACGGCAGGCACCTCAAGGCTGCGGATCAGCCTTTCAGCCGTACCGAACTCCAGCACCTCGTTGCGCCATTGCAACTTGCGGATCGGCTGAAAGCGGTGGGTCTCGATGGCCTCGATCACCTCCGCATCCAGCGGCCCCGCCTCGCCCGTCACCCCGAACGTGCCCGGCTCGAGATGCCGCCCCGCGCGCCCCGCAATCTGCGCCAGTTCCTGCGGATAAAGATTGCGCATCCGCTGGCCATCAAACTTGGCCTTGGCCGAAAACGCGATGTGGCGGATATCCAGATTCAACCCCATGCCGATGGCATCGGTCGCCACCAGATAATCCACCTCGCCGTTTTGATAAAGCGCCACCTGCGCATTGCGGGTGCGCGGCGAAAGCGCGCCCATCACCACCGCACAACCGCCCTTCTGCCGCCGGATCAACTCGGCAATCTGATACACATTTTCAACCGAAAACCCTACGATCGCGCTGCGAGGCGGCATGCGGCTTATCTTTTTCGAACCTGAATGGGTCAGCGTCGAAAACCTCTCCCGCTTCATGAACTGCACCTGCGGCACCAGCGCCGCAATCGCCGGGCGCATCGTATCCGCCCCCATGAACATGGTCTCCAGCAGCCCCCGCGCCTTCAGCAGCCGCGCCGTGAACACATGCCCGCGGTCCTGATCGGCGCAAAGCTGAATCTCGTCAACCGCCACGAAATCGGCCCCGATCTCCAGCGGCATCGCCTCGACGGTGCACACCCAATAGGCGGTGCGCTCGGGCACGATGCGCTCTTCGCCCGTTACCAGCGCCACCACCGAAGGCCCGCGCAACACCACGATCTTGTCATAGACCTCGCGCGCCAACAGACGCAACGGCAGGCCGATCACCCCCGTCCGGTGGGCCAGCATCCGCTCGATGGCATAATGCGTCTTGCCCGTATTCGTCGGCCCAAGAACCGCCGTGACCCTCGCGGTCGCCTGCATGATGTGCCCTTAAAGGTCTTGCCCGGCAAGCTCGGTTTCCAGCCGCTTCACGGCTTCCAATACGCCGGTCAAATGCGGATGTATAGCCAGCGCGGCCCGGTACACCTCCAGCGCCTTTTCCGGCCGGTCCAACGCCTCGAACATCGCACCAAGGCCGGAAAGCGCGCCAAAATGCCGGGGGTTCAACTGCAGAACATGCCCCACATCGGCTATCGAAGGCCCGAACTGCCCCATCTGGAAATAGGCCGTCGCCCGGCCGTTCCAGCCTTCGGCGAACTCCGGCGCATGATCAATCAGGGCGGTGAAATGCTCCACCGCAATCTCGGGCGCGCCGGCACCCATCGCCACCCGCCCACGTTCCAGCAGCAAATCCATCGCCGGAGAGCCGGATTTGGACCACTCGATCCAGATCTCCTGCTCGATCCGCCCCGATTCCTTGTCATCGGCAGTCAAAAGCCGCTCGAACAACCCGTCCAGCTTGGCCGTCTGCGCTGCCACCGGGGCCGCCATCGGGCCACAAAAGGCGAAAAGCAGCACAAGTGCCGCAACGATATGATTGTATAAGGCGCGTGAAAATTTCATAGATCGAAGCTAACGCAACGGCAGGAAAAAGCCAGTGCCACCCCGATCACAAAGGAGACAGAAATGAGCGATGTCATCGCAGAGGCGGTCAAGGTGCTGGCCGCGAAAATGCCGAACGGCTTTGACGGGCAGGCAAAGTTCGTCATTTCCGGCGAGGGCGCCATCATGATCGACGCCGACGGCGTGCGCGCGGGCGATGACGAAGCCGATGTCACCATGACCGCCAGCGCCGAGGTGTTTCAGGCGATCCTCAGCGGCGAGATGAACCCCACCACCGCTTTCATGACCGGCAAGTTGTCGGTTGACGGGGCGATGGGCCTTGCGATGAAACTCGGCGCGGCCCTCGCGTGACAGACGCGCCGCTTTATGCCGGGGTGGCCGACGGGCCGGATGGCGGCCGTGCGGTCTGGCTGACCGCCGCCGATGGCGTGCGCATCCGGGCCGCCGTCTGGAACTCGGACGGCGCCAAGGGCACGGTCCTGCTGCTGCCCGGCCGCACCGAATATATCGAGAAATATGGCCGCGCCGCCATCGATCTGGCCCAGCGCGGCTATGCCACCCTGACGCTCGATTGGCGCGGACAGGGCCTTGCAGACCGCGCCACCAATGACCGCATGACAGGCCATGTCGCTGATTTCGCCGAGTTTCAGGCTGATTTTGATGCCGTGCTCGCCTTCGCCCGCGCCAGCGGCCTGCCCGAACCCTATTATCTGATGGCGCATTCGATGGGCGGCTGCATCGGCCTGCGCGTGCTGATGCGCGGTGCCGATGTCAAGGCCGCGGCGTTTTCCGCGCCGATGTGGGGCATCCTGATGGCCGCCTGGATGCGCCCCGTGGCGCAGGCACTGGCCACCACCGCGCGCTGGTTCAATTTCGATGCCCGCTATGCCCCCGGCACCGGTGCCAAAACCTACGTGATCGACGCGCCCTTCTCGGGCAACACCCTGACCTCGGACGCCGAAATGTGGGACTATATGCGCGCGCAGGCCCTTGCCCACCCGGAATTGTCGCTGGGCGGCCCAAGTCTGGGTTGGCTCAGGGCGGCCCTGTCGGAATGTCACGCACTCTCATTGCTGCCCTCGCCGCCCCACCCAAGCTATTGCGCCCTGGGCACGGCGGAAAAGATCGTCGATACCGGCCCCATCCACCTGCGCATGGCCAACTGGCCCGGCGGCCGCCTCGATCTCTGCCCCGGCTCCGAGCACGAGGTGATGATGGAAAGCCCAACCACCCGCGCGCATTTCTTCGATAACGCC
>JANNAV010000317.1:0-30816 GCA_031384695.1 Paracoccaceae bacterium | reverse complement strand
CGCAAGCCCTATGCGCCGCGCGCTGACGGTGACAAGCCGCGTTGGGCGGGCAAGCCTGCCGGGGCCGAGGGCAAGCCACGCGCGGCCGGGTTCAAATCGCACGGTGCGGCAGAAGGGAAACCCGCCCGCGCGGCTGGATTCAAATCGCATGCCAGCGAGGGGAAATCCTTTGGCAAACCTGCGGCGCGCGCCAAACCAGCGGCACCACGGGCCGATGCCAAGGACACGACGAAGCGGTTTGTACCGCCTTCCAAACCGCGTGGCTGATTTGCGAATATTAATTCACATAAGGCCGCCTTCGGGCGGCCTTATGGTTGCATCTGCGCGATCAGACTGCTGTGAAGTGCCGGAGCGGCGGCGAACAACCCCTGGCTTTGTGCCTGGCCCGTGTTGTACCTGAGCGCCCCGCCGTACCTGTCGGTTACCGCAGCCCCCGCGCGCGCGGCGATCAGCGCGCCTGCGGCGCTGTCCCATTCCCAGACCGGGCGGAAGCTGAGCACGCCGTCGAAACTGCCTTCTGCGACAAGGCAAAGTCGGTAGGCAATCGAGGCGCGGAAGGCGCGGGTGATGTTCGGAGCCGGACCGCGCCAGAACTCTGCCGCCATATTTGCCTTTGGTGTCAATAGGGTGGCGCCATCGACTTCGGCGCGGGCAGACGCCTTGACAGGCCCGCCGTTGCAAAGCGCCTGGCTGTGGCTGCTGGCAGTATAAAGCCTGTCCAACGCAGGCAGGTAAACACAAGCGGCGATGATCTGGCCATTGCGGGCAATGGCGAGTGAATGGGCAAAGTGCTTTTCATCGGCGATGAAAGCCCTGGTGCCATCGATCGGATCAATTATGAAGATATATTCACAATCAAGCCGCGCCGGGCTGTCGGGGGTTTCTTCGGAAAGCCAGCCATAGCCGGGGCGCGCGCTTTGCAGCGTGGATTGCAGCATCTCGTTGACGGCCAGATCGGCTTCGGTGACCGGCCCTGCTTCGCCCTTGTCCCAAACCTTCGGCGCATGTTTCCAGTATCGCAAAGCGATCTTGCCTGCAGACACAGCGGCATCTTGCAGCAAAGCCAGATCACGCTCCGGCAAGGGTCATCCCATCAATCAGCAGGCTGGGCACGCGGGTGGCCAGATGGGCGCGGGCATCGTTTGCGGGCACGATGCGGCGCAGCATATCGCGCAGATTGCCCGCGATGGTGCATTCGTTGACGGGATAAAGGATCTGGCCGCCCTCCACCCAAAAGCCTGACGCGCCGCGCGAATAGTCCCCGGTGGTGGGGTTGATGGTGGAGCCGATCATCGAGGTCACCAGCAGGCCGGTGCCCATATCGCGGATCAGATCGCCGCGCGTGACGCTGCCTTGGGTCAGGTCGATGTTCGAGGTGGAGGGCGAGGGCGGGGCGGAAGTGCCGCGCGAGGCGCTGGCGGTGGAGGGCATCCCCAGTTTGCGGCCCGTGGCCAGATCAAGGGTCCAGCCGGTAAGCACACCGGCATCGACGACAAGGCGGCGGGCAGTGGGCAGGCCTTCGCCGTCAAACGGCCGCGAGCCGGAAATGCGCGGCCGCAGCGGATCTTCAATGATGGAAAGCGGCGCGGGCAGCACCTGTTGGCCCAGCAGGCCCAGCGCCCATGAAGCGCCGCGCGCGATGGCGGCACCATTGATCGCCCCCAGCAGATGACCGATCAGCGACGCCGCGATCCGTTCGTCAAACAGCACCGGATAGCTGCCGGTTCTGGGCTTGGTGGCCCCGGCGCGGGCGAGGGCACGCTCGGCTGCAAGGCTGCCGATGCTGGCGGGTGTGGGCAGATCGGACTGCCAGATGCGGCCTTCACCGGCCCAATCCCGCTCCATCGCCGTGCCTTCGCCGGTGAAAGCGACGGCGGAAATCGAGCGTGACGAGCGGGCATAACCGCCGGAAAAACCATTGCTTGCCGCCAGATGCATGGTCTGGCGGCCATAAGATGCGCCCGCCTCCACCTGCGTGATCGCGGCGGCTGTCAGGGCGGCGGCCTCGGCGTCGCGGGCATCGGATTCAAGCTGGGCCGCGGTTGGCTCGGGCGCGGGATCGGTCAACTCCAGCGCCGCAAGATCCCAGTTCCGCGCGATCTGGTCGGCGGTTGCGAGGCCTGCGCAAGGGTCTTCCGGTGCTTCGCGGGCCATGGCGACGGCGCGTTCGGCAAGGCGGGCGATGGTGGCGGGCGAAGTATCGGAGGCCGAAACGCAAGCCTGCCGCCCGCCGATCAGCACCCGCAGGCCGATCTCGATGCCCTCGGCGCGCTCGGCCTGTTCCAGCTTGCCAAGCCGCAACTGGATCGACAGCGAGGTGCCTTCAACCGCCAGCGCATCGGCGCTTTCGGCCCCGGCGCTGCGGGCGGCGGTGAGAAGGGCTTGCGTCAGATCGGCAATCGTATGGGCCATGAGAACTTTCCGGTGAAGGCTGCTGGGTGAGTAAGTCATGCGCGGGCGGCAAATTTCAAGCCGCCCCATGCTGGAAAACCGCGGCCCCATGCTGGAAAACGGCGGCCCCGCGCAGGAAAACGGCCGCCCCCGGGTGCTGGGGCGGCCTTTTGCGTGCGGCGATCAGCCTATTGCAGTTGCTGGCCGTTGGCGAAAAAGCCTTTGTCCTTGAATTCAAGCGTCGAGTTCAACTCGTCTTCACCCGGCCCCGCATTGGCAAACATGCTCATGGCAAAGCGCGCGCCGGTGACATCTTCGGCCGACAGCAGGCCCATCGCCACCAGCTTGTCGATCAACCCGTTGCCACCCAACAGCCGCAGATCCAGCTTGCCGGTAGGGGCGGGCACGCCGGGGTAAGTGGTGGTATCGGTATTGTCGAAGGTGAAAGCGCCCTTGCCGGAAAGATCGGCCCCCGCGATGGTGGCCTTCAGTTCGGTGATATCGAGCGAGTTCAACTGGCCCGGAGGCGCATCGCCCAGGGCCGCCATCTGCGCCGGATCCATCACGTCATGGGTCAGGGTGGCGGTGCCTTTGGCGTCGATGATCAGGGTGGCGGGATCATGCGGCAGGTTGGCGGCGGGATCAATCATGCCCCAGATCTCGTCGGAAACCGCCAGGCCGACGATGCGGGTCAGCAGGCTGAACGGCGCCGGGGTATCGGATTTTGTCAGCGGCACCAGCATGTTGAAGGCGGCCTCGGCGTAGTTCACCTTGACCTCGGGAAAGGGAATATCGGGGCTTTGGATGGTGATCGAGAAATCCTTGCTGCCCGAGCCGTATTGCAGGCGGCTGGCGTCCATCGCGAAGCTCATATCACCACTGGCGGCCGAGCCTGCGATCTTGGTGGGCGCGCCCGCTTCGGTAACCGCCAGATCGAACTGCATCGCGCCAAAGCTGAAACTGCCGTCCGTGGTGAAACCGGCCTTCAGGGCGGCGGCCATATCGGCCATCGCGGCCATGTCGATCAGCTTTCCTTTGCTGGCACCCTTCAGATCGGCGATGGTCGCGGTCATGCGGAAATCGGCTTTGGTATCGGGATCGGCCCCGACAACCGCCAGCGCCACGCTTTGCAGCGCCAGCGACGAATCGAGCGTTCTGGCATCGGCCCCGCCCGTCACCAGATAGCTGCCGTCGAGGCCGGTCATGGTGATATCGAAGGTCAGATCAATCGCCGCCGCATCGACGCCTTCAACCGACGTCACCTTGACGCCGACGGTGGGGGCGGAAAATTCATAGCTGGTCTCGGTGGGGCTGCCGCCCACTGTCATCTCCAGCCCGGGTTGCGATATCTCGATGGTGATGTCGGTGGGGGTGGCACCGTCTTTGCCCAACTCGGCGGGGACAGTCATTTCAACCGGATAGCTGTCGGACATGGTGACACCCACGGTGCCATCGCCCAGATCGGTAAAGTTGATCTCGTCAAGCGTGGCCTCTATGGTGGTGCCGTCCTTGGCATAGGCGGTGGTCACATCTTCCACCACCAGCGTATCACCATCGCGGGTGACCGAGCCTGCGGCAATGGTCTGGCCCGCGGCGGTACCAAGATCCTGCCAGTTCTGCCAAACCTCTTCCGGAGTGACATCGGCGGTGGCGGCGGTGCCGGTCAGCAGTGCAAGCAGCGCCGTCGTGCCTGCCAAATTCTGGCTTTTCATATCAACCCCTTTCATTCGGAAATCTGTATGGCGCAAACATCGGGCCAAGGCGCGATGGGGTCAAGGGTTTCCGTGAAGGTTCGGGTTTTGCGTGAAGGTTCGGGTTTCCGTGGGGGTGGCGGTTGGGGTAACAGCGAGTGTGATGATCAAGGCGGAGGCAGGGATGATGCAGGGCGATGTGGTGGTGATCACCGGGGCAAGCCGGGGGATCGGGGCTGCGGCGGCGCGGGTGTTCGCGGGTGCCGGGGCGCGTGTGGTGCTGCTCGCGCGCAGCGAGGCTGCGATTGCGGCGCTGGCGGCCGAGGTTGGCGGCCTGGCCATTGCCTGCGATGTGGGCGATTGGCTGGCGGTTGAGGGCGCTGTGGCAATGGTGCTGGCGCGGTATGGTCGGATCGACGTGTGGATCGGCAACGCGGGCATGATCGAGCCGATAGCCCGGCTGGCGGACGCCGATGTGGCGGCGTGGGGGCGGGCGGTGGATGTGAACCTGAAGGGGGTTTTTTATGGCATGCGCGCGGTGTTGCCCCTGATGCGGGCGCAGGGGGGCGGCACCATCCTGACGGTTTCCTCGGGGGCGGCGCACAATCCGGTGGAGGGGTGGAGCGCCTATTGCGCCGCCAAGGCGGGGGCCGCAATGCTGGTGCGGGCGGTACATCTGGAGGAGGGCGCGCAGGGGGTGCGCAGCATCGGCCTTTCGCCGGGCAAGGTGGCAACCGGCCTGCAGGTGGTGATCCGGGCCAGCGGTGTGAATCCGGTCAGCCAGCTGGACCCGGGCGTGCATATCCCGGCGGAGTGGCCGGCGCGGGCCTTGCTCTGGATGTGCAGTGCGGCGGCAGACGCCTATCTGGGGCGTGAGATTTCCCTGCGGGATGAAGGGGTTCGCCGGGCGGCGGGGTTGATCGGGTGAGCCGCTGTGACAGTTGGCACCTTGCGCGCGAAGTTGTGCTAGGTTTGCCTGCGGGCATGGTTTGCGGGCAGTAGGGGGCGGGATGGAACAGCAATCCGAGATGGTGACAAAGGTGATGGGCTGGCTGGATCAGGTGCTGGATGTGGCGCTGGGCTGGGCATTGTCACCGGCGGCGTGGTCGCAGTTCGGGCTGTTGGCGCTGGCGTATCTGGCGGCGCGGCTGGCCTCAGCGCGGGCGCTGCCGTGGCTTCACCGCCTGATCAGCCCGCCTGCGGCGCAAACCGGCAGGTTTGCCGCCGCGCGCCGGTTTGGCCTGCTGTTCCTGCCGCTGCTGCTGCCGCTTTTGGCCTATGGTTTTACGGCGATTGGCGAGGAGGTGACGCGGTCTATCTTCGGGTCGGGCGAGGTGATTGCCTTTGGCAAGCGGGTGTTCCTGTTGCTCGCGGCGCGGAATTTCGTGCGCGATGTGATCAGCGATGGGTTCTTGCGGCTGTTGGGGCGCTATGTGCTGATCCCGGTGGCGGTGCTTTATGCCCTTGGAATCCATGACGATATTGCGCAGCGGCTGGACCAGACGGTGATCGCACTCGGAAATATCCGGTTTTCGGTGATGGCGCTGATCCGTGGTGCGATTGCCGGTGGGTTGCTGTTCTGGCTGGGCTCGTGGTCGAACCGGCAAAGCGCGGATTACATTAAGGCGCAGGGCGAGTTGCGCCCGGCGACGCGCGAACTGGCGTCCAAGGCAACCGAGATTGCGATTTTTGGCGCCGCGTTTTTGCTGCTGATGTCGATCATGGGCATTGATCTGACGGCGGTGGCGGTTCTGGGCGGCGCGCTGGGCGTGGGGATCGGGCTGGGGTTGCAGCAGATCGCCGCGAATTTTGTCAGTGGAATCATCCTGTTGATCGAAGGGCAGACCACGATTGGCGATTATGTGGAACTGGACGGCGGCCAGAAGGGCACGATTGTGAAGATGACGGCACGGGCTTGTGTGCTGGAGACGTTTGACGGGCGCTGGATCGTGGTGCCGAACGATCATTTCATCACCACGCGGGTGGTGAATTACTCCGATCAGGGCAGCGCCAACCGGCTGGAGGCGGCGTTTTCGGTGGCCTATGAGACGGATATGAACCGGGTGCCGGGGATCGTTGAAGCGGCGATTGCGGCGCTGCCGTTCGTTTTGGCCAAGCCTGAGGGGCCGAGCGTGGAGATGAAGGCGTTTGGCGAGAGTGCCGTTGATTTTACAGTGGAATATTGGGTCAGTGGGATTGACGACGGCAAAAATTCCTACGGCTCGCCGGTGATGTTTGCGATCTGGAATGCGCTGAAAGATGCGAATATCGAGATGCCTTATCCGCGGCGGGTGGTGGAGATCAGGGGTGGTTGATGCGCTGGTTATTGGCGCCGGGCCTGCGGGGTTGATGGCGGCGGAGGAGTTGGCGCGGGCGGGGCGGCGGGTGGTGGTTTGCGAGGCCAAGCCGAGCGTCGGCCGCAAGTTTCTGATGGCGGGGAAATCGGGGCTGAACATCACCAAGGCGCAGGATATTGACGCGTTTTCAAGCGTTTATGAGGGCTGGATGCGCGAGATTCTGGCCGGGTTCGGGCCGGAGGCGGTGATGGGCTGGTGCCGGGGTTTGGGGGTTGAGGTGTTTCGCGGTTCTTCGGGGCGGGTGTTTCCGGTGGCAATGAAAGCGTCGCCCTTGCTGCGGGCGTGGCTGGGCCGGTTGGCGGGGTTGGGGGTGGAGGTGCGGACCAAGTGGCGGTGGAGTGGGTTTGAGGGGGCGGGGTTTCGGTTTCAATGCGTTGATTCAGTTCAGGTCTTGCGGCCTGAGGTGACGGTTCTCGGCTTGGGCGGGGCCAGTTGGGCGCGGCTGGGCTCAGACGCGGCCTGGGTGCCTTGGCTGACGGAAAAAGGTGTGGAAATTGAAGGGTTCAAGCCTGCGAACATGGGGTTTGAGGTGGCATGGTCGGGGCATATGGCGCGGTTTTACGGGGTTGCGGTGAAGGGGGTGGCGCTGTTGGTGGGGGATCACCGCGAGCGGGGCGAATTTGTGATATCCTCCAAGGGGTTGGAAGGTGGCGGGATCTATGCGGTGTCGCGCGCCCTGCGCGAGGGCGGGGTGTTGCGGCTGGATCTGATGCCGGATGTGGCGGAGGCGGAGGTTCTGGCGCGGCTGGGGCGGATGCGGGCGGCGGAGACACTGGCCAACCGTCTGAGAAAGCTGGGGATTTCACCTGCCGCTGCCGGGTTGGTGATGGAGTTTGGCCGGGCGCTGCCGATCATCGAGGCGGTCAAGCGGTTGGTGGTGCCGCTGGCAGGGCCGAACCCGCTGGACGAGGCGATCTCGGTGGCCGGTGGGGTGAAGAGATCGAGCGTTTCTGCGGGGTTGGAACTTCTGGCGATCCCTGGCACCTATGTTTGTGGCGAGATGCTGGATTGGGAAGCGCCCACGGGCGGCTATTTGTTGACGGGGTGTTTGGCCACCGGGCGCTGGGCGGGGCGTGCGGCTGCGGGGTAGCGTATGGCTTTGGGATGGAAAGCGTATGAGTCCGGGATGGGCGGGTGAGGCGGCGCGCGAGGGGGGTGAATTGCGAAAAAACTTGGCGAAATTCTGTAGTTGTGGTTAATTTTGGCGTCTGAGCACTTCAACTGAAGCGTCAACGCGGCTTTGATTTAGAAATTCGTCGCGGAACTCTGCCGGGTCAGGGGTTTCGCCTTCATTCCTGCAGGAGATTTTCCCATGACCATTACCTATGTATCCACCATCATCGAAGGGCCGGGGCCGCTGGTTTCGATGACCACGCTTGGCGCGGTTCTGGTGGTATCGCAGACCGGGCAACTGCTGGCCGACGGCACCGGCGGTGCGGTGCAAGTGACGGGGTTTTCGACGCAGGCGCTGATCCTTGGTCTGGTTTCGGGCGAGAATATCGGGATGGATTATTCGGAGGCAGGCGGCACGGACAGGGTCACGGTCGGGGCCACGGGAACAGTATTCGGCGGCGGTGCGGCGATGTACTTTGGCGCCTCGGTGAATGTGACGAACTATGGGCAGGTGATTGGTGGCGAACTGGGGTTGGTTTTCGGGGCGACCAATTTTTCGAACAAATTTGTCAATTATGGCGCGGTCCACGCCGACACAACGGCGATTTACCGGCCAGCCGGGGCAAATTCGAGCCTGAGTCTGGTCAACTACGGCACGATCACTGCGAATGAAGGCAACAATGCCGTGTATTCTGACGGTGCCCCCTCGGTCGAGCGGGTGATGAACCGGGGCACGATCGTGGGCAACCTGCTTTTGGGGGGCGGCGACGATCTTTATGACGGCCGTTCGGGCATATTGGAGGGCGATATCTCTTTCGGCGAAGGCAATGATACGTATGACGGTCGCAACGGTATTGTGGACGGCATTATTCGTGGTGATACCGGCAATGACGTTTTTCGGCCCGGTGCCGGGCAGGAAACCATCTATGGCGGGGCCGATACCGACGTGCTTGATTTCATTCGCACCAATGGCATCACGCTGGCTTTGGATGGGGCATTTGCGGCCAGCGGCTTGGCGGCGGGCGACACCTATGCAGACATCGAGAATGTCAGCGGATCGCAATTCGGCAATGACCGCATCCGGGGCGACGGCGCAAACAATGCCTTTTTCGGCTATGGCGGCAATGACAGCCTGGAGGGCCTGCTGGGCGACGACAATCTGGATGGCGGTGACGGCAATGACAGTTTGTCTGGCGGCGAGGGAAAGGACGAACTGTACGGCGGCGCGGAAAATGACATCCTGTTCGGTGGCAGTGACGACGACACGCTTTCTGGCGGCTTTGGCAACGACAGCCTTGAGGGCGGCGCGGGCAATGACGTGATTTCAACCAATGGAACGGGCCAGATTCTGGCGGGCGATGACAATGACAACGTGACCGAGGGGCTTGAAATCGTTCTGGTCGATCTGGGCGCGGGCAATGATACCGTGCGGTCTGCGGGTGCCGGAGACAAGCTGTTTGGCGGGCTTGGCATCGACACGCTGGACCTGCGCAACCTCAACAACGGCGTCTCGATCAATCTGATGACCAATTTCAACAACATGGGCGACACGATTGCCGGCTTTGAGAATATCGAGGGCACGCTGCTTTCGGCGGATGTTTTGACCGGCAATGCCGATGCAAACCTGATCAGCGGCAATGGCGGCGAAGATCAGCTGATTGGCGACGCGGGCAATGACACCTTGTTTGGCGGCGACGGCAATGACGTGATCGCGGGCGGGCTGGGGGCGGATACCATAAGCGGCGGCAATGGCGATGATGTGTTCGTCTTTGCGCTTTTGACCGAGCGGATCGACCGGATTTCGGATTACAGCAATCTGGGGTTGAACGATGACCGGTTCGTGTTTTTTTCAGCGGGGTTTGCCGGGCTGGTAGGCGCGGGCACTGGTTTGGTCACGCTGCTTGATCCGACGCAGTTTCAGTCGCGGGCGGACAACCTCGCACAGGATCTGAACGACCGGTTCATTTTCCGCACCACGGACGCGTCGCTTTGGTACGATTCCAACGGCTCGCTGGCGGGTGGCGTGGCGGTAATCGCGTTCCTGCAGGTGGGCGCGGTGGTGACGGCGGGCGATATTTTCGTGCTGTAGCGCGGGCGCGGTTATTTGCCGCCACCTGCCGTCTCGGCGCCGCCACGGGTGAGGTAATAGGCCAGCAGGATCGGCACGAAGGTGGCGGCAAACACGATCATCGCCACCACGTTGGTGACGGGGCGCTGGCGCGGGCGGATCAGTTCTGAATACATCCAGATCGGCAGGGTGCTTTGCTGGCCTGCGGTGAAGGTGGTGACGATCACCTCGTCGAACGACAGGGCAAAGGCCAGCATGCCGCCCGCCAGCAGCGCCGAGCCGAGGTTGGGCAGCAGGATATGGCGGAAGGTTTGAAAGGCGTTGGCGCCAAGATCGGCGGACGCCTCGAGAATGCCGCCGGAGAGGCGGCGGAACCGGGCGACGGCGTTGTTGTAGACGATGACGATGCAAAAGGTGGCGTGGCCGAGGATGATGGTGAGGGTCGAGAAATCAATGTCCATCACCGAGAAGGCAGATCGCAGCGACATGCCGGTGATGACGCCGGGCAGGGCGATGGGCAGGATGATCAGCAGCGATATCTGCTCGCGCCCGAAGAACTGCGCGCGGGCCATGGCGGCGGCAACGCAGGTGCCGAGGATCATCGCCAGCAGGGTCGAGATGGCCGCGACTTTCAGCGACAGGAACAGCGGCGGCCAGATATCGGGGCGGTCATACCAGGCGGTCGCGAACCATTTGGTGGTGAGGCCGGGGGGCGGGAAGGCGTAGGTTTTCTCTTCGGTGGTGAAGGCGTAAAGAAAGATCAGCAGGATCGGCAGGTGCAGGAACAACAGGCCACCGATGGCTGCGGCGCGCAAGGGCAGGGAGGCGCGTTCAGAGGGCATCAAACGCTCCCGCCCGTTTGGCCAGCGCCAGATAGACCAGCATGATGGCGATGGGCACCACGGCGAAGGCGGCGGCGAGGGGGATGTTGCCGGCGGTGCCTTGCAGTTGGTAGACGGCCATGCCGATGAAGGAGGCGCTGGTACCGATGATCTGGGGGATGATGTAATCGCCCATGGTCAGCGAAAAGGTGAAGATCGAGCCCGCGATGACGCCCGGCATGGCGAGGGGCAGGGTGACGGTGCGGAAGGTTTGCGCGGCGGTGGCACCAAGATCGGCTGCGGCCTCCAGCATGGTGGTGGGCACCCGTTCCAAGGACGCCTGCATCGGCAGGATCATGAAAGGCAGCCAGACATAGACGAACACCAGAAAGGTGCCGATAAAGCTGGTAGACAGTGAGTTGCCGCCGATGCCGGGCAGGGCGAGGGCGGCATCGAGCAGCGGGGTGGTATGGGTGGCCCCGGCGGCCCAGGTGATGATGCCCTCTTTGGCGAGGATCAGTTTCCAGGCGTAGACCTTGACGAGGTAGGACGACCAGAGCGGCAGCATGATGCCAAGGTAGAACACCGCTTTCCAGCGGCCGCGTGCATAGCGGGCGGCGTAATAAGCGATGGGGAAGGCAAGGATGGCGCAGCCGAGGGTGACGGCGGCGGACATCAGGAGGGTGCGCAGGATCACATCGAAGTTCGAGGGGCGCAGCAGTTCGGCATAGGTTTTGAGGGTGAATTCCCTGACGATGGTGCCGGAAAATTCGTCGATCGAGTAGAAGGATTGCAGCAGCAGGGCCATGAGCGAGCCCACATAGATCACCCCCAGCCACAGCAATGGCGGGCCGATCAGCAGGGCGAGCAGCAGGTTGGGATTGCGCCAGAACAGGGTGGTCAGGCGGTCGGCTGTGCCGCGTGGCGGCAGGAGGGCGGGTGCTGGGCTCATGGTCTGACAGCTTTGGTTGGGGTGGGGAGCTGGGAGCCTCCGGCGGGGATATTTTGGGCAGAGAAGAAGCTGGGGCGGGTGGTCAGGCGGCGCGGCGCGGCGGCCGGGGTGGTGGCCTGAGTTGTGAGGGCCGGGGTGGTGAGGGCCGGGGTGCGGCGAGTGGGGGATTGGGTCATGCGTCGGCCATCACGTGCAGGGCGTTCGGGGCGAAGGTGAGGCCGACAGTGGCGCCGGCTTCGGGCAGGGCTTGGCCGGTGGGGATAAGGGCGGCGATTTCGGCACCCTCGGCCGTGATCAGCACCCGGTTGGCGGAGCCGAGATAGCGCAGGGAGGTGACGGTGCCGGTGAGTTTGGCTTGTGCGGGGGCGATCAGTGCGATGGCTTCGGGGCGGAGCGATGACCATGCCTCGGGGCCGCCGAGGCGCGCGGTGAGGGCGGGGGGCAGCACGTTGGACGAGCCGACGAAATCGGCCACAAACCTTGTGCGGGGCTGGGCGTAGATCTGTTCCGGGGTGCCGATCTGGGCGATCTTGCCCTCGTTGAACACGGCAAGGCTGTCGGCCATGGAGAGCGCCTCGCCCTGATCATGGGTGACGAAGATGAAGGTTATCCGCAGGCGCTTTTGCAGGGATTTCAGCTCGTCCTGCATTGCCTCCCGCAGTTTGAGATCGAGCGCGCCGAGGGGCTCATCCAAGAGCAGCACGCGGGGTTCGTTCACCAGCGCGCGGGCGAGGGCCACGCGTTGGCGCTGGCCACCCGACAGCTGGCCGGGCTTGCGGCTGCCGTAGGTTTCCAGATGCACGAGGGCCAGCATTTCTTCGGCGCGGGCATAGCGTTGGCTGCGGGGCACGCCCTTGACCATAAGCCCGTAGGCCACGTTGTCGCGCACGTTCATGTGGGGGAAGAGGGCGTAATCCTGAAACACCGTGTTGACGTTGCGCAGATGCGGCGGCACGTGGCCTGCGGCGGTGCCGAAGATGTGGATCTCGCCCGAGGTGGGGGATTCGAAGCCGGATATCAGCCGCAGGCAGGTGGTTTTGCCGGAACCCGAGGGGCCAAGCATGGCGAAGAACGCGCCTTCGGGCACGATCAGATCGACGTTGTCGACGGCGCGGACTGGGGCATTGGCCGGGCCGAAGTGACGGCTGACGGCGCGGAATTCGACGGCTGGGATCATGGAATGTCCGACGAAATTATAAGGGGGGGTAGGGTGTGCATTCAAGCGCACCGATGCGGCAGGCAAAGGCCAGGTGCGCCTGCCAGAGGCGCACCCGGAAGGGGCGTCAGCGGCCGCCGATCACGCCGATATAGTCGGACACCCAGCGGTAATAGGGCACGCATTCGCCTTGCGCGCATTTGGTGACCGGGGTGGTCCAGAACTTGATCTTTTCGAAATCATCCATGCCGTTGGCGGTGCAGCCAGCCGCATCCAGCATGCCGCGCTTGTCGGTGCAGGCGGCGGGCACCGAAGGATTTGCGCCGAACCAGACCGCCAGATCGGATTGCAGGTTCGAGGACAGTTGATGCTCCATCCACTTGTAGGCGCAGTTCGGATTGGCGGCATCGACCTGCATCATCGTGGTATCGGCCCAGCCGGTGGCGCCTTCGGAAGGGATGGTCGAGGCGATCGGCAGGCCCTCGGCCTTCAGCAGGTTGACCTGAAACGGCCACGAGCCCGAGGCGACAACGCCTTCGTTCTTGAAGTCATCCATCTGGATGAAGGCATCGTGCCAATAGCGCGAGGTCAGCGTGCGCTGCACGCGCAGCAGATCAAGCGCGGCCTTGTACTGCTCTTCGTTCAACTCGTAAGGCGAGGTGATCTTGAGGTCCGGCTTGGTGGCCATCAGGTATTGCGCCGCATCGGCCACGTGGATCGGGCCATCATAAGCCTGCACCCGGCCCTTGTTGGATTTGCCGTCGGGCAGCGTCATTTCCTCGAACACCACGTTCCACGAGGTGGGCGGCGTGGGGAACACCTCGGTGTTGTACATCAGCACGTTCGGGCCCCACATGTAGGGCACGCCGTAGTGCACGCCGTCAACCGTGTGCCAGCCTGCGTTCTTCAGGCGCTCGTCCACCGTGGACCACGAGGGGATGAGGTCGATATTGATCGGCTGCACCCTTTTGCCCGCGATCAGCCGTAACGAGGCGTCGCCCGAAGCCGTGACCAGATCGAAGCCGCCTTCGTTCATCAGGGCGACCATCTCATCCGAGGTGCCGGCGGTCTTGACGTTGACCTTGCAGCCAGAGTCCGCCTCGAATTTGGTGACCCAGTCGAAGGTCTTGTCGGTTTCGCCGCGCTCGATATAGCCGGCCCAGGCGACGATGTTCACCTGGCCTTCGGAGGCGCCGACCTCGGTGATTTGCGCCAGCGCCGGCGCGAGGCCGATCAGGATGGCAAGGGCAGAGGTGCCCATCAGTTTCATGGTTTTCATTGCAGTCTCCCTGGGTGGTCGGATGCCTTTTCGGCGTTATGCGGCTGAGCCGGTCTTGTGATCAAATTAAGTGAAATACGCCAATTGGCAAGACGGTAATTGCGCCGTCATGCCATGGCTTTGAGCAGGCCAGCGTGGTGCAGGGCCGCGAGGTTCTGGTAGGCCAGCAGGTGCGCGGGGGTGAAGTGTTGCGGTTCGGCCAGCAGGTTGAGGGTGCCGGCCACATCGCCTGCCGCATCAACCACGGGCAGGTTGAGCGCCGAGCCAAGGCCCATCGAGGTGATCAGCACATGGTCGAAAAACACCTTCTCAAATCCGGCGGCGGTATTGGCAAGGAAATACTGATGGTTGACGATTACCTGTTCGTACCACGCATCGCGGGTCATCGGTTTGGTGCCCTGTGCCGGGTATTCCAGCGGATGCGAAGTATAGGCGCGGTGCACCACGCCCATGGCATGATCACAGATGGTGACGGTGAAAAGCCGGGTGCCAAGGGCGGCGCAGGCGTGGTGCAGGGTTTGAAAGGCGGTTTCGGGCGGGGGCGCATCCGGGGTATCGGCGGTGGGCCAGTGGCCTTCGGCAAGCAGCGTCAGCGCCAGAGGCAAAGGGATCGGCGCGGGCCGCTGATCCTGCCAGAAGAACAGGCGGACAAAGCGCGGCGCGCCATCCTCGGCGCAAAGCTGCCAGTGCAGGTGAAAGCCTTCGAGCAGCAGGCCTTCGGCGTAAAAGGCGATCTCTTCGGCGTCGAGCAGGTCGGTGCTGTCAGCTTGATCCTGCCAGCCCGTACCACTGGCCCAGATCACCTGCCCCTCAACCTCGGGGTCAGAGGTGGCAAGACGGGCAAGCGGCGCGAGGAACGCCGCAAGCCGCGTCGGATCAGGGGTGTGGCTGGCCAAGGGAGGTTCCTTTTTGCCGCGCAGGGTTGGCTTTTCAGGCTGGAGTGTCAAGCGGCGCGCGCACGCGGTTCCGCGTCAGGCGCTGCGCAGGATATGCCAGATCACCGCCAGCATCACGATGCTGCCGCCGGTCAGGGTGGCCTCGCCCGGGATTTCGGCGAAGATCAGCCAGACCCAAAGCGGCGCCAAGGGGGCATCCAGTGCCCCGATCAGGGCGGTTTCAACCGGGGCGATGCGCGCCGAACCCATCAGGAACAGGGCAAGCCCAAGGGCGGAATTGATCAGCCCGAAGGCCGCCAGCATCGGCAGATGTTCCACCGGAATGCCGGGCGTGGTGGCGAAGGGCAGGGCCGCGAGGGATGCAAGCAGCGCCGACAACGTCGCGGCGGGCAGGGTGGGAATGCCGGGATGGCTCCGCGCGATCACCATCATCAGGGCCATGGCGAGGGTCATCCCCAAGGCCAGCAGATCGCCCGTGACAGCGCCGTCCGCGCTGAACCCGATCATCCATGCCGCCCCGGCAAAGGCCACCGCACTGGCAATCACGGCGGTGCAGCCGGGCACCTCGCGCAGCAGCACCCAGCCGAGGGTGGCGGCCAGAAACGGCACCACCGCGTAGATGATCGCCACATGCGCCACCGAAGTGAGGCGCAGCGCGGTGATGAAACACAGCATGCCCAGCGCCGAGATCACCGCATAGGCCCAGCCCGCCCGGCCAAGCTGGCCGAACCGGGCAAAGCCCGCCCGGCCCTGCATCAGGGCCAGCACCACGGCAAGGCCAAGTGCGCCGAACAGCCCGCGCCACACCAGCAGGCTGCCGGTATCCAGCGGCAGGGCGCGGGTGAACAGGCCGGTCGTGCTCCACGCAACCGCGGAACCTGTGACCATCATTATGCCAAGGTGGCGCGGGCTGAGGCGGCTTGGCATGGTTCGCCCTGCATGTTCATGGATTGTTCGCATATGTGGCGGCTGTACCTGCCGCTGTCAAGCAGCATGGCTGCGCGACTGGCGGGCGATGTACCACAATACCGCCCCCATCACCACCGCCCCCCCGGCCAGCGTGGCGCGCGACGGGGTTTCGGCAAACACCAGCCACACCCAAAGCGGCGTCAGCGGCGTTTCCAGCGCCGACAGCAGGGCGGTTTCCACCGCCGGCAGGCGGCGCGAGCCGATGATGAACAGCGCCAGTGCCGCCGTGGTGTTGATCAGCCCGAACGCCACCAAAAGGCCGATCTTGTCGGCCTCAAGCCCCGCCGTGGTGGCAAACGGCAGGCAGGCCAGCGGCGCCCAGACCGCCGAAACCGCCCCCGCTGCCAGCGCGGGCAGGCCGGGGTTGGCACGCGCAATGATGATCATCGCAGCCCCGGTGAACACCATCAGCACCGCCAGAACATCCCCCGTGATATGCCCTTCGCCGCCAAACCCCACCATCGCCACCGCCCCGCTCAAGGCAATGGCCGAGGCGGCAATCGCCGCCCCCGAGGGCCGTTCCCGCAGGAAAATCCAGCCCGCCCCTGCGGCCACGAACGGCACCGTCGCATAGATGATCGCCACATGCGCCACGGTGGTGTTTTGCAGCGCGCCGATGAAACACAGCATCCCCAGCCCCGACACCAGCGCATAGGCCCAACCGGCGCGGCCCAGCCTGGCAAAGCCGCCGAGGCCCGCGCGGCCTTCGATCAGCAGGATCAGCAGGATCAGCCCCACCGCCCCCGCCAGCCCGCGCCACAGGATCGTGGTGGCGGTATCAAGCTGAATGGCGCGGGTGAACAGGCCCGAGGTGCTCCAGCCCACCGCCGAGCCTGCCAGCATCAGCACGCCGCTGCGGTGCGCATGCGCGGTCATGCGGGTTCATAAGGGTGGGGGGCCTTGGGCAGGCCGGGCCATTGCGCGGGATCGTGGCCGAAGATCATTGCGGCGCTGTGTTCGGCTTGCAGCGCCATCAGGCGGGCGGCCGAGGTGGCGGCGGTGGCGGGATCCACCGCATCGGGAAAACCCTCGGCAGGCTCGGACTGGCGGTTGATGGCATCGGCGGCCAGAATCACCACACCGGTGGGCAGGGTGATCAGCAGCGACAGGTGGCCGGGGGTATGGCCCGGCGTGGGGATCAGGGTCAGGCCGTCGCACAGCCGGGTTTCCCCGGTGATGCTGTGATAGGGCACATCGGGCCATGCGATGGGCCGCACATTGCCCCAATAAACCGGGCGCGGTTCGGCGCGCTCAGGCCCGGTCAGCACCACCGGGCAGGTGAACAAGGGCAGGGCGCCGACATGATCAATATGGCCATGCGTCAGGATCAGGGCGGTGATATCGCCGGGTGCGAGGCCCAGCAGTGCCAGCTGGCCCGGCGCGGTTTGCCGGGCGGTAAAGTTCAGCAGGCGGCCAAAGGTTGAGAGGCCATCGCGGGCGTCGGTGGCGGCATAATCGGTGGCATAGGCGGGGTCAAAGCCGGTGTCGATCAGGATATTGGCACCCAGATCGGTTTGCACCAGAAAACCGGGGATGCCGATGGTGCGCTTGCCCGCGCCGGCCCCGGTGCCACCGACATCGAACAGGCCGAAGTCCAGCACGTAAAGCCGCAGCACGCGGTGGGCGGCGAGGCTGGCAAGGATCGGGTTCACGAGCATCGGTTGCGCAAGCATCTGGGCCCTTGGAATTTGGCGGCGTCTGGCGCAGGTATAGGGCGCTGGGGCGGTGATTGCCAAGCGGGGCTTTGAGGAGGAACGCGATGCGCAAGGTTCGGGGCGGCGATGGATTTCTGACGGTATCGCTGGGCGATACCGAGGTGACAGCACTTTACGATGGTCATGCCGTGATGCCACTGGAGCGGATGTGCCTGCCGGGCAACCGCGCGATGGGGCTGGCGGATGTGCCGGGGGTGCCTTTGGTGGACGGGCAACTGGTGCTCAGCGTCAATGCCTTTCTGGTGCGGCGGGGGGCGGATATCCTGCTGATCGACACCGGATCGTCGGATGCCTGGCGCAACACCACCGGGAGGCTTCATGCCGCGATGCAGGCGGCGGGGATCTCGCGCGGCAGCATTGGTGCGGTGGCGCTGACCCATACCCATGTTGATCATATCAACGGGCTGGTGATGCCGGATGGGGCGGGGGCGTTTCCGGCGCTGCGGGTGATCCATGTGCCCGAGGCAGAGATCGGGCTGTTCGCGGACGCGCCACGGATGGCGCCGGTTCTGGGCCTGGTGCAGGCGGTGCGGCCGGGCGAGGCGGTTGCGCCGGGCGTGGTGGCGGTGGCGGCTCCGGGCCACTCGGTGGCGCATACGGCCTACAGGGTGCAGGGGGCAACGGGGGCGATGATGATCTGGGGCGATATCGTGCACGCCCCCGACGTGCAGTTCGCGCGGCCCGAGGTGGGCTGGTCTTTCGACACCGATCAGGATCAGGCCCGCGCCACGCGGGCGGCAATGTTCGCGCGGATGGCCGATGAGGGCATCGCCGTGGCAGGCGCGCATCTGGCGTTTCCGGGGTTCGGCTGGGTGCGGGCTGCGGGGGCCGGGTATGCGTTTGAGGCTTTGGCGGGGTGAGGGGTGGGCTGGCGCAGGCTTGGCAGCTATTTATCTGCGGCGGTCACGGGTTGTTTGCGGACGAAGCGGTCATGTCCGGACTGGCTTCGTCGATCATTGACCGCCATAGTGGAGTTGATCGAAAATGAGGTGTGTCATGACTTTCAAAGCCACCTTTCAGAAACTCTTTGATAGATACGTCGCAAGCTATCGCTCTGCGGATGCTTTCGGCTGTGCATCCGTATTCGCGCCTGAAGCAGAATTATACTCGCCATATGGACCACCCGTGATCGGACGCATTGCCATCGAGGCAACACATCAGGAATGGGTTAACGAGGGCGCGGAGAATAAGGAAATAGATGTGGTCGATGCGGGAGGCTCAGGAAATGTCGGTTGGTGCCTTGCCCATTATCGTGAAGGGTCCACCGGACGCGGCACGTCATTGAATGTCCTTGAACGTCAGCAAGACGGAGATTGGCTGATCACGCATTGCAGCCTAAACGAAGCGCCTTAGACCACGCCGACGTGGCGCACACGGCTGCGATGAAACTCCCAACTTGCCTCTGTTGATTTCGGCGCTCTCCACTTTTTGCTTGTCCACTAGGGAAAGGGCAGGCGTTCCAGAGTGAAACCTTTTGCCGCGAGCAGTGCCAGCACGCCCTGATCGCCCGACAGGTGCAGGGCGCCGAAAGCGGCAAGCACGGGGCCACGGGCGGCGGCGGCTTCGATTACCGGAATCCAGGCGCGGTTGCGGGTGATCATCATCGCCGCCTCCATGCTGGCAAACTCGCGGTCCACCCGCGCCGGGGTGTAGCCCGGCAGGGCGAGGGTTTCGCGGCGCAGAAACTCCCAGATCAGGCGGCCTTCACCGGCGAAATAGGCGTCGGCGAGGGTGATCGAGAAATCGCCCGACCGCGACTCCATCGCAAGGCCGGAGGTGATCATGCCCAACTGCTCGGTCACAGGCATCGCCGCGAAAATGCCAAACAGCGTGTCATAGGGTTCCAGCGCCAGCACCGGCAGATCGCGGGCGCGGGCGCGGGCGGCTGCGATCAGCAGATCATCAAGCCCCTGCGCCGCCGCCACCGCCGCCATATCACAGGGCGGCACCGCCAGCATCACCGACAGATACCAGGGCCGGAATTTCGCGGCCATGAAAGGCGGTATGCCGCGCGCGCGCAGGGCATCCGACAGGCGCGCCCATTCGGGTTTCGTCAGCATTTCCGGCAAGGTAGGCCCGGTGGTGTTGATCAAAAGCTGTGGCTCGCGGCCGATGCGGGCCTTGAGGGCGGCCTGTTCGGCGGGGCCTGCCTCGACCAGAAGGGCGGTGGCCGTGGCCAGCACCGGGGCCAGATGCGCCATGGTTGCCGCGTGGCGCGGATCGCCAAGATGGTAGGTGCCGATCAGATGCACCACCTGCGCCCCCCGCGTGGCGCGCCAGAAATTGCCGTTGGCATAGGGCGAGAGCGCCGCTTTGGCGCGCAGGGCGGATTGATCTTCGGCGGGCAGGCGCGCTATCAGATTATCGCCCGTACACTCGGCCATGGCCGGAAACGCCAGCACGAAAAGCAGGCCGATGGCGGCAAAAACGCGGTGCATGGGCGGCCTTTCAAGCGGAAGTCACCGGCGCAGAGTGGCATTTTGCCGGGCAGAGGCCAAGAGGTGCGCGGCGCCAGTTTGGTGCGTTTTTTCGCGACAGCCCCGGTTGACAGCCTGCGGGCGAGCGCCTAGATAGCGTCCGTTATCACTCGCATTCTGTGAGTGCTAATTTCCCATCAACCTGGAAACTCAAGGGAGTGTTACCAGATGGCATTTACACCGCTGCATGACCGCGTATTGGTCCGCCGCATCGAAGGCGACGAGAAAACCAAAGGCGGGCTGATCATCCCCGACAGCGCCAAGGAAAAGCCCGCAGAGGCCGAAGTGATCTCGGTGGGCCCCGGCGCGCGCAAGGATTCGGGCGAGCTGATCGCACCCTCCGTCAAGGCAGGCGACCGCGTGTTGTTCGGCAAATGGTCGGGCACCGAAGTGAAGATCGACGGCGAAGACCTGTTGATCATGAAAGAAAGCGACATTCTTGGGATCATCGGCTGATACCAGCCGGGGTTCGGCGCGTTTGCCTGAGCCCGCGATCTCTTAAACCCGAAATCTAAGGAGCTAATCCATGGCTGCGAAAGACGTACGCTTTGAATCCGATGCCCGCGACCGCCTGTTGCGCGGCGTGAACATCCTGGCCGATGCTGTCAAGGTGACGCTGGGGCCGAAGGGCCGCAACGTGATCCTCGACAAATCCTTCGGCGCGCCGCGCATCACCAAAGACGGTGTGACGGTTGCCAAAGAGATCGAACTTTCCGACAAGTTCGAGAATATGGGCGCGCAGATGGTCAAAGAAGTGGCCAGCCGCACCAATGACGAGGCTGGCGACGGCACCACCACCGCCACCGTTCTGGCGCAGGCCATCATCAAGGACGGCATGAAAGCCGTGGCGGCCGGCATGAACCCGATGGACCTGAAGCGCGGCATTGATCTGGCAACCTCCAAGGTTGTGGCCGCGATCAAGGCAGCGGCGCGTCCGGTGAAGGACACCGCCGAAGTGGCGCAGGTTGGCACCATCTCTGCCAACGGCGAAGCGGAAATCGGCCGTCAGATTGCCGATGCGATGCAGAAGGTCGGCAACGAGGGTGTGATCACCGTCGAAGAAAACAAGGGTCTGGAGACCGAGACCGAAGTGGTCGAGGGCATGCAGTTCGACCGTGGCTATCTGTCGCCCTATTTCGTGACCAACCCCGACAAGATGGTGGCCGATCTTGAGGACGTTCTGGTGCTGTTGCACGAGAAAAAGCTGGGCTCGTTGCAGCCGATGGTGCCGCTGTTGGAAGCCGTGATCCAGAGCCAGAAGCCTTTGCTGATCATCAGCGAAGACGTGGAAGGCGAGGCATTGGCCACGCTGGTGGTCAACAAGCTGCGTGGCGGGTTGAAGATCTGTGCCGTGAAGGCACCGGGCTTTGGCGATCGCCGCAAGGCGATGCTGCAGGATATCGCCGTGCTGACCGGTGGTCAGGTGATTTCCGAAGATCTGGGCATGAAGCTTGAGAATGTGACCCTGGAAATGCTGGGCCGCGCCAAGAAAATCTCGATCACCAAGGACAACACCACCATCATTGATGGCGCCGGTGTGAAGGCCGAGATCGAGGCCCGCGTGGCGCAGATCCGTCAGCAGATCGAGGATACCACCTCGGACTATGACAAGGAAAAGCTGCAGGAACGTGTGGCGAAACTTGCGGGCGGCGTGGCTGTCATCAAGGTTGGCGGCATGACCGAGATCGAAGTGAAAGAGCGCAAGGACCGCGTGGACGACGCTTTGAACGCCACCCGTGCCGCCGTGCAAGAAGGCATCGTAGTTGGTGGTGGCGTGGCCCTGATGCAGGCCGCACATGCGCTTGACGGGCTGACCGGTGCCAATGCCGATCAGAACGCCGGTATCGCCATCGTGCGCCGCGCGCTGGAAGCACCGCTGCGCCAGATCGCGCAGAACGCCGGTGTGGACGGGGCCGTGGTTGCGGGCAAAATCCGCGAAAGCACCGACAAGACTTACGGCTTCAACGCGCAGACCGAAGAATACGGCGACATGTTCGCCTTCGGTGTGATCGACCCGGCCAAGGTTGTGCGCATTGCGCTGGAGGACGCCGCCTCGGTGGCATCCCTGCTGATCACCACCGAAGCCATGATCGCCGATCGCCCTGCCGACAAGGGCAACAGCGGCGGTGGCGGCGGCGGTATGGGCGGCATGGGCGGCATGGACGGAATGATGTGATCTGAAAAGATCGCGTCACGGCAAAGGGCACCTTCGGGTGCCCTTTTTCTTTGCGCCGTGGCCTGCGGGTTGCTAGCGTGGGGGCGGTATTGGCAAAGGGAGCGGGATTATGGCTGCGGCGGGTAGTTCGAAAAACAACCGGTATGTGATGCTGGGCATGGCCGTGGTGCTGATCTTTGGGGCGGCCACGGCGTTGTTCCAGCCAGCGGGCGAGTTCCCCCCCACTGCTTATGCCATCTTCAGCATGTGTCTGGACGGGCTGATGACGGTGCTGCTGGTGGTGCTGATCGTGGCCGAACGCGGTGGCGAACCCGGGGGCTTGAAAACCGCTGCAATGCTGGCCGGGGGATTGGGGGTGCTGGCGGGGGTGGTTCAGGTGCTGATCCGCTTTACCAGCGATCATGCCTGGTGGACCGGAAACTACCTGCCGCCGGTTTTCAACTGAACCTAAAGCGGTTTGCCTTCAATCTGGATCAGATCGAAGGCAAACCAAGACAGGCCAAACGCCGGGAATGTTGCGTTTTGCATTTGATCTGCTGATCCAGATCAAATGCAAAACGCTGTAGCCATTGACCTGTTGCAGGCGATAGCGCGCAGATGGTGGAGCGCTGGAGACGATGTGCCGGCGGTGGCGGTGCGCTATCCGGCGGCGTTTGCCAGGCTTTGAGGGCGGGAGCCTCCGGCGGGGATATTTAAGCAGAGAAGAAGCGGGGGTAACAGGTGCGGTTGGTGGTGTTGAGCGTGGTGGCGCTGGTGGCGTTTGCCGGCAATTCGGTGTTGAACCGCTGGGCGGTGGGCGGTGGGCTGATCGGGCCGGTGGGGTTTGCGGTGATCCGGCTGGCGGCGGGGGCCTTGACGTTGGCGGGGATGGTGGTGGCGCGGCACTGGCTGGTGGCGGGGGCGTTGTGGGCGCCGCGCGTGGGGCGGGTGGCGGGGGTTCTGGGCTTGCTGATCTATCTTTTCGCGTTCTCGGCCGCCTATCTGGCCTTGGACGCCGGGGTGGGGGCGCTGATCCTGTTTGGCATGGTGCAGATCACCATGTTTGCGGGCGCGGTTCTGGCGCGGGATGCGGTGCCGCCCCGGCGGTGGCTGGGGGCGCTGGTGGCTTTTGGCGGGTTGGTGCTGGTGCTGGCACCGGGCGGCGGGGCGGTGAGCCTGCCCCATGCGGCGGCGATGGCTTTGGCGGGGATCGGCTGGGGCATCTATTCGCTGGCAGGGCGGGCGCAGACCGACGCGCTGGCGGCGACGGCTGCGAATTTTGGGCTGGCTTTGCCGGTTGGGCTGCTGGTTTTGCTGCTGGTGCCGCATGGGCCGATGACAGCGGCGGGGGCCGGGCTGGCGGTGGCCTCGGGGGCTGTCACCTCGGGGATCGGCTATGCGATCTGGTACACGGTGGTGCCACAATTGGGTGCTGCGCGGGCGGGGGTGGCGCAGTTGAGCGTGCCGGTGATCGCGGCTTTGGGCGGGGTGATATTGGGCGAGGCAGTGACAGGGCGCTTTGCGCTGGCCACTGCTTTGGTATTGGCAGGGGTGGGGTTGGGCGTCTATCAGAGTGGCGGCAGCGGGCGCGCCATCCGGTGATGGATATGGGTCTTCCGGCCGCGCGGGATTGGTTCACTGGTCAGGATCACGACAAAGCCCTGCCGGAGCCAGAACCGTTTGCCGCCCGCGTTCGCGTCGAGCACCGAGATCAGCAGGCGCGGGCAATGACGGGCGCGGGCCCCGGCCGCGAGATGGTCCAGCATTGCACGGCCAAGGCCCTGGTTGCGGTATTCGGGGGCGGCAAGCGTCGGGCCGTGAAACAGGCCGAGCCGCTGCGACCTTGTGTGATCAGTATCCGGGTGATCGCCGTTGAAAAAGTCGGAGAGGGTGGCGGCATCGGGGGGCAGACCGGTTTCCAGCAAGGCGTAGTCCCGGGCGCGGGCGAAAAGACCGGCGGTGATGGCGTGATCCTTTGCCGGGTCCAGCGCGCGGATCAAGAGCGTGTTGCGTACAACCGGGTTCAGCCGATTGTACGCAACACGCAACATTCCCAAGCTGATCTGGTCTTGGATTGCCTTCAATCTGAATCAGATTGAAGGAAATCCGCTAGCCTCGGTTCATCGCACGATGCGCTCAAGCGGATCATAGCTCAGCCCCTCGCCCCAGGCGGCATGCGCCAGGCTGTCGGGTTTGAAGCGGATGCGCTGCGCCTCCAGATCGGCGCGGGCGAAAAACCGGCGCTGGGTGACCACACCTTCGGGATCGCGCCATTTCGGATCAATCTCGCCCGCAGCAATTGTGCAGCGAAAGAACACATCCACCTGATGAAACCCCGACACCGGATCGTGAAACTCGTTGATCAGGGCGGGCGGGCCAACCGCCACCGTCAGGCCGGTTTCCTCATGCACTTCGCGGATAAGGTTGGCGGGCAGCGAATGCCCCGGCTGCGCGCCACCCCCCGGCGCGCACCACAGATCAGACCGCCCGCCCGGATAGGCGTTGACCAGCAGCAGGCGATCTTCATGCAAGATCAGCGCGCGGCAGGCGACGCGAGGGGAGCGGTGTTTGTTCATGCCGCCACGCTGTTAGATTGGCGCGGCATTGTCCACCTCTATGTGTGCCGGGCCTTGCGCGGGCCTTGCGCGGGCCTTGCGCGGACTTGCGCCCTGTAGGGGGCTGGCGCAGGGTAGGGGGCAAAGGAGAGCAGTATGGAAAAGCAGTCTGGTTACACGGCGGTGGCCAAGGTGGTGGCGCGGTTTTGCGGGCGGCCCGGCACGTTTCTGCTGGCGCTGGCCTCGATCTTGGTCTGGATCGTCACCGGGCCGTTGTTCGGCTTTTCCGATACCTGGCAGCTGGTGATCAACACCTCCACCACGATCATCACCTTTCTGATGGTGTTCCTGATCCAGAACACCCAGAACCGCGATACCACTGCGATCCAGCTGAAGCTGGACGAGCTGATCCGCGCCACCAATGGCGCGCATAACGCGCTGCTGGATCTGGAGGAGTTGGACGAGGCGACGCTGGAGGCGTTCCGGGCGCGGTATGAGGCGCTGGCGGGCAATGCGCGGCTGCGGCTGGCCGCGGGCGATGCCGATACCGGCACGCCGGATACCTGAGTGCCTATGCCCTTCAGGATTGATCACCCCGAGCGGGATGAGGTGGTGATCGTGCTGCACGGGCTTGGCCGGACCAGCCGCTCGATGCGGCTGATACAGATGGCTTTGGGGCAGGCGGGGTTTGCGGTGCTGAACGCAAGCTATCCGTCAACGAGGGAGCCTGTGGCGGGATTGGTGGCCGGGGTTGGCCGGAGGGTTGCGGCTTGCGGTGGGCAGCGCCTGAAGAATGGTGGCGTGCATTTTGTCACCCATTCGCTGGGCGGGATTCTGGTGCGGGGCTGGCTTGCGGCGAATTGCCCACCTCGATCAGGCCGGGTTGTCATGCTGGCACCGCCGAATGGCGGATCGGAACTGGTGGACCGGTTTGGCGATCTGGGGGTGTTTCGCTGGCTGCTGGGGCCTGCGGGGCAGGATTTGGGCACGGATATCGGAGCGGGGCCGGATGCTGCGGGCTATGCGGTGGGGGTGATTGCGGGAACGGCCAGTCTGAACCCTTTGGCCTCGGCGTTCATCGCGGGGCCGGATGACGGCAAGGTTTCGGTGCAAAACACAAGGCTTGTGGGGGCGGCGCATCTGGTGCTGCCGGTGAGCCATACGTTCATGATGAACAACCCCTTGGTGATTGCCCAGACGATTGCCTTTCTGAAAGGTGGGGCGTTTGAGGCCGATCTGGGGATGGTGCAGGCGATCGGGCGGCTGGCGCAGGGTGTGGGGTGAGGGGTGAGGGGTGAGGTGCACCCTGTTTCTTGCCCAATTTGCCCAACCCGCCCGGTTGCGGACAATCCCTTGCCCTACGGCGTCTCGCCTTCTGGCAACGAACCGGAAAACTCTCCCCCGGAGAGTTTTCTGATCGGTTCGGGGCAGGCTGTGCGCCCTATTTGGGCTTGATCCGGTTCACATGGCCCATCTTGCGGCCCGGCCGGGCTTCGGCCTTGCCATAAAGATGCAGCGCCGTGTCGCGCTCGCGCGCCAGCATCGGCACCCGGGCGATATCATCGCCGATCAGGTTTTCCATCACCACATCCGAATGCCGCCCGCCATCGCCCAAAGGCCAGCCGGCAATAGCGCGGATATGCTGCTCGAACTGATCGACAGCACAGCCGTTCTGGGTCCAATGGCCGGAATTGTGCACGCGGGGGGCGATCTCGTTGATGATCAGCGCCTGCGGCGTCACGAAAATCTCGACCCCGATCACCCCCACATAATCCAGCGCATTCAGGATCCGCGCCGCGATCAGCACCGCGTCCGAGCGTTGGCCGGGCGTCAGGCGGGCGGGCAGGGTGGTGGTGTGCAGGATGCCGTTCACATGCACATTCTCGCCCGGATCATAGGCCGCAACCGACCCGTCCGCCCCGCGCGCGGCGATCACCGATACCTCATGCGTGAAGGCCACAAAGCCTTCCAGCACCGCAGGCGCGCCTTGCATGGCGGCAAGTGCCTCCGACGCGTCGCTGGCGGCATTCAGGCGGAACTGGCCTTTGCCGTCATAGCCAAGACGGGTGGTTTTCAGGATGGCGGGGGTGCCGATACGGGCGAGTGCCGCCTCAAGATCGGCCAGCGTCGTCACCGGCGCATAGGGCGCGCAGATCAGGCCAAGCCCGGTCAGATAGGCTTTTTCGGCGATCCTGTCCTGGCTGATGGCCAGCGCGCGGCGGTTGGGGCGCACCTCGCGCAGCGCCTCCAGCGCGTCGAGCGCCTCGGTGGGGATGTTCTCGAACTCGTAAGTGATCACGTCCACCGCGCGGGCGAATGCGTTCAGCGCCGCGATATCGCTATAGGGTGCGGTGGTGACGGCATGGGCCACGCAGGCGGCTGGCGGGTTGGCGGCAGGCTCATAGATATGGGTTCTGAAGCCAAGCCGCGACGCCGCCACCGCCAGCATCCGGCCCAACTGGCCGCCCCCCAGAATGCCGATGGTGGCACCGGGGGCGAGGGGATCACGCATCGGAAGGCTCTTCGGCGATCGAGGCGGAAAGGGCGTCGCGCCATGCCTCCAGCCGCAGCGCCAGCGCCGGATCGGACAGGGCGAGGATGCCCGCCGCCATCAGCCCCGCATTGGCCGCCCCACCGATGGCCATGGTGGCCACCGGATAGCCGCGCGGCATCTGCAGGATGGAATACAGGCTGTCCACCCCGGCCAGCGCCCGCGTCTGCACCGGCACCCCCACCACCGGCAGCCGGGTTTTCGACGCCATCATACCCGGCAGATGCGCCGCCCCCCCGGCCCCCGCGATGATCACCTTCAGGCCACGTTCGACGGCGGTTTGCCCATAAGCCCAAAGCCTGTCCGGGGTGCGGTGGGCCGAGACGATCTTGGTCTCATATGCCACGCCCAGCTCGTCCAGCAGGCTTGCCGCCTGTTTCATCGTTGGCCAATCCGATTGGCTGCCCATGATGATCCCAACCTCGGCCATATCCGCCCCTTTGCGCCTGCGAAGGCGGGCACTATAGCGGCGGGCGGGGCGGGGGCAAGCAGATGGATATCAGGCGATGATATCAGGGATCAACTGATCCTGAAACTTGGCGATCTGATCCTTCAGCGCCAGTTTCTGCTTTTTCAGCCGCCGCAGCGTCAACTGATCCGGGCGGCCACCCAGTTCCAGCGCCGATATCGCCGCGTCCAGATCGCGGTGCTCGCGCCGGATGACGTCAAGCCGGATGCGGAGCATTTCGGTGAAGTTGAGTTCGCTGGGGGCATTCATGGCGGGATCGGGTTCCGGTCTTCTGGTTCGCAGCTGTTCTGCATCGCCGACATGCTACAGTGATTCGCGGGCAACGGGCGAAGATTCTGCACAAAATATCATCCTCTTGCTGGGGGATCGGGGGGCTTGCAGTGCGCGCCCGTCCCCCCCATATTTGCAGCATGAGGCGGCCGGAACCGGCGCTTTGGTGAAAATGTCGCTTGATCAAAGGACATGACAGATGACGAAGATCAGTTTCGGGGCGCATCCGTTCCTGCTTGGGTTCGAGCAGTTGGAACGTCTGGTAGAGCGGACGGCGAAATCGGCGGCCGAGGGCTATCCCCCCTTCAACATCGAGGCGGCGTCCGAGAATCATTACCGCATCACGCTGGCCGTCGCAGGCTTTCGCGACGAGGATCTGGCGATCACCGTCGAGGACCGCCAGCTGGTGGTGCGCGGGCGGCAGGGCGACGATCTGCCCGAGCGGATTTTCCTGCACCGTGGTATTGCCGCGCGGGCGTTTCAGCGCAGCTTTGTATTGGCCGAGGGTGTGGAAGTGGGCGGTGCCAATCTGGAGCATGGACTGTTGCACATCGACCTGCGCCGGATGGTGCCGGAAACCGTGGTGCAGACGATCCCGATCAACGTAACCCCGCCCGCCGCCGCCCGCATCGGCCGCAAGTGAAGGAGAACGCGATGAACACCCGTTACAACGCCTTGCCCGAAAGCCCCAGCCGGATCGTCTATATCCGGGCGGTGCAGGTCGCCGACCTGCCCGATGATCTGCGCGAGCAGGCCGAAGGCATCGAAACGCTTTACGCCGTCCACCGCCCCAACGGCGAGCGGCTGGCATTGGTGGCCAACCGCGGCATGGCGTTTGCACTGGCGCGCGAGCATGATCTGGCCCCGGTGATCGGGCCTGGAAGGCGAAGTGCGGTTGCATTCGCTGACTGCTCTCGGACATCATGCCCCGGACCGATCTGAAAACTCTCTGGGAGAGAGTTTTCCGGTTCGTTGCGCATAAGGCCGGAGGCCGTTTGGGCAAGGGTATTGTCCGCAATCGGAACGGTGGGCAAATTGGGCCGCGCCTGCCTGGCTGGCGCACTATCGCGCCTGCCGAGCGGCAGGCAGGCGCGGCACAATCTGATTGAAATCAAATCGGGCAAGAAACAGCGCCGCTATCTCAGGTGTTGAACACCCGGCTGGGGTGCAACTCGCCCGCCTTGTACACCCCCACGGCCACGGCGCGCCCCTGATAACTGGCCCAGGCCTCGTCGCCGTAGCCCACCGTCGCTGCCATCACCATGCCGGGATTGCCGTTCTTCAGCCGTGCCGCCCCTTCGGGCGTGCAGGGCAGTTCGGGCAGATCCACCAGCCCCAGTTCCAGCGGCCTGACCCATGCCTCCAGCGCCGCGGTTTTCGCCAGCGCCTCGATCTGCTCCAGCGTGATCCCTTCCGCCGCATCAAACGGCCCCGACCACACCCGGCGCAGCCACGCCACATGGCCAAGGCAGCCCAAAGCCGCCCCCAGATCGCGGGCTATGGCGCGCACATAACCGCCTTTGCCGCAGACCATCTCCAACTCGGCATGACCGGCATCGGGGCGGGCGACCAGATCAAGGCTTTCCACCCACAAGGGCCGCGCCGCAATCTCGAAACTTTCGCCTTCGCGGGCAAGATCATAGGCCCGCGCACCTTCGATCTTCACGGCGGAAAACTGCGGCGGGGTTTGCAGGATATCGCCGCGAAACGCCTGTAAGGCGGCAGCAATATCGCCATCCGAAGGCCGCGCCACGGCCGTGGCGATGATACTGCCCTCGGCATCATCGGTGGTGGTCGCGGCGCCAAACCGCACCATGAACCGGTAGCATTTCAGCGCGTCGGTCACATAAGGCACCGTCTTGGTGGCCTCGCCCAGCGCAATCGCCAGCACCCCCGTAGCGGCGGGATCAAGCGTGCCCGCATGGCCCGCCTTTTGCGCATCCAGCGCCCATTTCACCTTGTTGACCACGGCGCTGGAGGTGATGCCCGCCGGCTTGTCCACCACCAGCCAGCCCGACAGCGCCCGGCCCTTTTTCGTGCGTGCCATTGGGGTCAGCCTTTCGGAACAACGGTGCCGACGATCGGCCCCATGGGAAAACCGCCATCCGAACGGCCCAGTTCCGGCGCATGAAGCCGCGAGATCGAGCCGTCGAAATAAAGCGCGTTGGGCAGGCCCAGCAGATCGCGGAACAGCCGCGCAAAGGTGTGAAAGTTCACCGCGTCGTTCGAGATGGCGAACACCGCGCGGGCACCATCCGCACTGACGCCCACCCCGTTGCGGATGTTCAGCGACTCCGAGTCCGCGATCAGCTTGGGGTGCAGCGCGCCCGCGATCACCAGCATCGGCCCGGATTGGCTGGCATAGCGGCAGGCCGGCGGACGGGCCGCATAGGCGCGGCTTTCGATCACCGCAAACCGTGCGTTGATGCAGAACACGCCGTTCGGCAGCAAGCCGAAATTGTCGGGCACATCGCGGGTGATCAGCGCCGAGGTTTCAATGCCGTTCTCGATGTAAAGGCCAACCGGGCTGCGGTCCGGCTGATACATGCCGGCGTTCATCGCAAAACCAAGTGTGCGGTCCCCGAGTGCCAAGGCCGCATCGACGGCGGCGAAACTGCCCAGCACGCCCTCCGCCCCCGCATGAAACAACCGCAGGTCTTCGCCCGCGCTGACATCGCAGACGGTATAGGACGCCGCCTCGAACGCGATATCGCGGCAGGTGGCGCTGGCCTCCGGTGCCGCAAGCAAAAGCAGAAGGGCGAGAGGCAGGCGCATGCGCTATGCCTCGTCTGCCGCCGGATCGGCGTCGGGGGCCGCGATATCGCGCTGCACGGCGGGGTTTGAAAACAACCGCCGGGTTTCATCCAGCCGGTCAAAGGTTTCATCGGCGCGAAACCGCAAATCGGGCGCGTATTTCAGGGTCATCTCGGC
>JANNAV010000354.1:0-19700 GCA_031384695.1 Paracoccaceae bacterium | reverse complement strand
GCCGCCTCCCAGACGCGGAAGGCAGGCGTCAGCGCCGAAACCCCGTCCTGCGAAGAGACCGCCGCAATCGCATCCGGCAACGCGGTTCCGGCGTTATCCGTCATGAACTGCACGATCGAAGGCGTCTCGGCGGTGTAGCTTGCAAGGTTCGCGGCCACCCAGTCCAGCACCATGGCACTGTCCGCCGCAGGGATCGGGAACAGCGCGTTCAGGATATAGCCCGCCGCAATCGCACAGCCCAAAGACAGCACCGGCGACCAGGCAAACCAGTTGCACCACACCGACAAGGGTGCGATCAGCTTGGAATAGCGCAGCCACGCCGTCGCCCCGTAAACCGAGGCCCCGCCTGATTTGTTGCCGAACATCCCCGCCATCTCGGCATAGGTAAAGCTTTGCAAAAAGCCCATGATCATCGAGATGATCCAGACCACGAAGGCAAGCTTGCCGGTGGTGCCCGCAATACCGCCGATTGAGAACAGCACCAGAGGCGGCACCCCCGCCGCCACCCAAAACGCGCCCTTCCAGTTCAATGACCGGACAAGTTCGCCCGTCCCGCTATCTGTTGACATTGATTTTCCTTCCGCTGTTGCGCGTTTGATCAACGGCAGGCGCCAAAGACGCTGAAACTGTTGCCGTCAAATCGGTCCCCGGTTCCCATGGCCTTGTTTTACGCCGCTGCGGCAGGCCCTTGGCCGCAACTGGTTCATTCCGTTACCCCACCGAGGCGGGCCCACCCTGACATCTTGCCGCATGCCCGCAGCCCCACAAAGCGAAAATTTGCCCAGCAAGAATATTTTTTTCCACGGCGGTACGGCGCTGCCACGAATTTGGGCGTTCCGCGCCAAATCTGCACCCCGGCTCAGCCTTGTGGTGGTGCGCCGTCGCGGGTAGCGGCATGCCGCCAAACCTCGGTTCGCACCCGCGCCCGCTGATAGGCATCAAACACTGCCATCGCATAGACAAAGATCCCGCCGGAAAGTTTGCCAATGATGGAAACTTCGGGGCTTGCGGTTTTCAGGGTGAAAGCCCCCAGCAGAATGATGAAAAACAAAAACATCAGCCCGCGCACCGGCTCGCGGTTCAGAACCTGCCCCGCGCCGGGCAGCACCACGGCACATGCCAATACCACAAACGGGTGCGCGGGTGGACGGGCTGTCATGCGGCGGGCCGTTCCGGTTGCTTGCCCTCGGCCACCACATCGCGCCACAAATCCTGCACCGCCGCCAGCAGCGGCTGCAACACCGCCGCCGCCAAAGGATAGCGCCCCATTTCGCCATCGCGGAACAGCAGATAGCGCCCCCGGTCGGCCTCTTCCACCAGCCACACCACCCGCACCCCGGTGGGTGCCACCACCAGCTCTTTCAGATGCTCCCCCGCCAAAGCCTCCAAAGCCCGGCGCAGGACCGCCGCATCGGCCATGCCTGCCGGATCATTGGTACGGATCGAACCCGCCTCGGGAAAGCCCGGCGGCAAGGCAATCTGCGCGGGCAGGGTGGCAAAATTGGAAAAGCTTTCCAGCCCCGTCGCCCGCAGCATCAGATCGAAGGTCGCGGCCACCGCCAGCGGCTCGGGCAGCGTCACCAGCAACCACAACGTCGGCAGCTTGCGATAGGAAAGCGTGTCGGGCACCACCTGAATATCAAAGGTCTGGCCCCGGTACTGCCCCGACAATCGCGGAAACCCGGTGTCCGCCACCTTGGTGTAACTCGACGTGAACAGTGGCTGGCACAGATCAAGATAGCCCGCCCGCGCCGTCTTGCGCGCACTTCCCGCCGCAATCAGCCGCCGCCACAGCCAGACTGCCGCCACGCCAAAGCCCGCAGCCATTCCCCAAAGCACGCCGTCCTCCATCCCGCCCCCTGACACCGAAATGGCCCGCCAAACCGGCGGGCCACCCCGATCTGGCACCCCGCCTCAATAACCCTTCGGCTTTGGCCGGGGCATGGTGAACTGCGCCGCCCGGTTCACGAAGCGGTAGCGCCAGAAATGGAACCACAACGATACGATGACATAAAACGCAATCATCGCCACCAGTTGCGTGCCGTATCCCAGGAACACCGCGCAATAGGTCACCGCGCACAAGGCCAGCAACAGGATCGCCGGGATCGGGTGGTAGGGATGCACATATCCGCGCTTGATGCTGTCCAGCGGCCACTTCTTGCGGAACATGATCATGTTCAGCGGCATGAACGTGTACCCCAACAACCCCGACAGGATCGAAAAGGTGATGATCTGATCCAGCGGCAGCTTCAGCGCGAACAGCATGGCAATCGGGATCAGAAAGATGATTGCGCGGTAAGGCGTGCGGTAGGTCGGATGCACCGCGCCAAACCACGAGGGCAGATAGCGGTCGCGCCCCATCGAAAACCACGCGCGTGACGCATCATTGATACAGCCGTTGGCCGAGGCCAGCGTGGCAAACAGCGTGCCGATCCCCAGCAACCACACGAGGAATGTCGATCCCGAAAGCCTCGCCGCATCAAACAGCGGCGTGCCCGCCGTGCCAAGATATTCCCACGGCATCAGCCCCACGCTGACAAACCACGTCAGCGTCGCCGCAATCACCAGCGTCATGATCCCGGCCAGCGTGCCAAACGGCAGCGACCGCGCAGGCGAGCGTACCTCCTCCGCCGCCTGTGTCGTGCCCTCGATGCCCAGATAGTACCAAAGCCCGAAATGCATCGCGGCAAGGATGCCCAGCCAGCCATAAGGCAGCGCCGCCTGCCCGCTCATCAGTTCCGCATGCTGCATCAGCCCCGGTGCGGCAAACGGCGCCGTCATCAGGAACAGCAGAATGATCGCGGCAAACGCAAACGCCGTGATCACCAGATTGAACGTCAGCGTCGCCAGTACGCCCCGGTAGTTCAGCCAAGCCAGAAACATGATGGAAAGCACGATGAACGGATCGTCGTTCAACGTGCCCTCATGCCCGGCAAGCCCGCCCACCGTCTGCACCAGAAACCCCACCGTCCAGGCATTCGCCGCCTCCAGCATGGTATAGGCAAACACCAGATAAAGCCCCACATTGAACGCCATCAGCGGCCCGATGATGTGCTTGGCCTGCGTGTATTGCCCCCCCGCCGCTGCCACCGTCGATGTCACCTCACTGTCGATCATCGCCACGCAAGTGTACAAAATCCCCGCGAACCAGCACGAGATCAGCGCCGCATAGGCTCCGCCCTTGCCGACGCCGAAGTTCCACCCCATGTATTCGCCAACCAGCACGATCCCCACGCCCAGAGCCCAAACATGGGCCGGGCCAAGCACGCGCAGCAGGCCAACTTTCTCGGTTGCATTCGCAGTATCTGCCATTTCCGCCCCCTAAAGCCTGTGCTGTTCGGTCATCGCCTCAAGTTCACCCTCGCGCGAAGATGTCAGCATCTCCTCGGAATAGGTGCTGTCGGTCCTGATCCAGTCGGCGACGATCAGAAACGCAAACACGGCCGATCCGGCCCATGCCGCGTATTCAAGGTAATTCCAGAAATCCATGATAACCCCCTATTCCCCGCCAAATTTTTCCGAGATCACGTCCCGGTATTCCTGATCCGAAAGCTTCAGCATCATCACGAAATAGCCCACCAGAACCACCGCCATCACGATCAGGTTCAGCCACGAGAACGAATAGTCGAACCGCGTCATGATCAGATCATGCGCCGAGGCCGGGTCGGCAAAGCCAAGCTGGTTCCACTTCGCCACCATCGCCGGGTTCTGGCCCAACGTCTCCCATGTCGGGTTTTCCACCACCGTCGTCACCTTGGCCGAGCCCGAAAGCCCCAGCTTCAGCGGCAGGTAAAGCGAGCCTATCGCCAGCACCATCAGCACGATCACATCAATGATCTGGCCAAGTTTGCTTTGCGTCGGTGCCACATAATGCGCCATCGGATCACCCTTTCCGGTTCTGGGCGGCATCAAGAAACTTGATGTCGAGGCCATAGATGAAATCGCGGTCCTCGCGATAATGCTTCAGCATCGCCACGATCGCCCCGGTGTTCAGGATCAGCACGATGGCGCCGCCAATCAGCAACAGAGCCCGCGCCGTCCCTGAAGGTGCCAAAGACCACGTGGCCATCGCCACAAAGATCACCGCCAGCCACAGGCCCACCACAAAGGCCCAAGCCACCTGCACATCGCGTTTGTGCATCACCTCGATACGTGAATTGAGATCCGTCATTTCCCCTCCCGAAGGCCATTGGTTGCAGATCGGCGTGGCCCTGTCGCTGACTTCCCTTTGCGTCAATTTTGTTTTCCATCAGGAAACAACGCTTGTGACATTCTGTCAAGTTTTAAGCGCCCTGCCGAAATTTCCGGCAATCTGCAAACGCCGCCTACTGTTTCTTGCCCAAATTGATTTCAATCAAGCAAGGGGCCATCGCCCCGGCGGCCGCGCCTGCCTGCCCCCGGCAGGCGCGTCAAGACGCACCAGCCCATGCAGCCGCGCCCCAATTTGCCTGAGCCGCCCGATTGCGGACAATCCCTTGCCCAACGGCCTCCGGCCTTCTGAGCAACGTCCCGAGAAACTCTCTCCCAGAGAGTTTCAAAGATCGGTCCGGGCACCAGCCCCATGCCCTGCGCATCACCCTCGCAGTTAAAAATGTTTCTTCACAGTTGAACCGCCCGATCTTCGGTGCTAGCCTGCTCCAAACCATCAGGGAGTCGAAGCCATGTGCGGTATCGTCGGACTATTCCTCAAAGACCCCAAGCTGGAGCCGCAACTCGGTGCCATGCTCACCGATATGCTGATCACCATGACGGATCGCGGCCCCGACAGCGCAGGCATCGCCATCTATGGCCGCCCCAAAAAGGGCCACGCCAAGCTGACGGTGCAATCCCCCACCCCGGAGCAGGATTTCAAAACCCTCGCCGCCGACCTTGGCCGCGCGCTGGATGCCAAAGTCACCGCCACCATCAAGAACACCCATATGGTGCTGGATGTGCCACTGGCCAAGCTTGACGCCGCCCGCACCGCCCTACGCGCCCTGCGCCCCACCGCCAAACTGATGAGCGCTGGCGAAGAGATCGAGATTTACAAAGAGGTTGGCCTGCCCCGCGATGTCGCCGCCCGCTTTGATATCGCTCATATGGCGGGCACCCACGGCATCGGCCACACCCGCATGGCCACCGAATCCGCCGTCACCACCATGGGCGCGCACCCGTTTTCCACTGGCTCGGATCAGTGCCTTGTCCACAACGGCTCGCTGTCCAACCACAACTCGGTCCGCCGCAACCTGAAACGCGCCGGCATGACGTTTGAAACCGAAAACGACACCGAAGTTGCCGCCGCCTTCATCAGCCACAAACTGGATACCGGCTCGGCCTTGGGCGAGGCGATGGCGGCCACCCTCACCGACCTCGACGGTTTTTTCACCTTCGTGGTCGGCACGAAGAACGGCTTCGGCGTGGTGCGTGATCCCATCGCCTGCAAACCCGCCGTGATGGCCGAAACCGATCAATACGTGGCTTTTGGCTCGGAATACCGCGCCCTCGTCAGCCTGCCGGGCATCCTCAACGCCCGTGTGTGGGAGCCGGAACCCGCCACCGTCTATTTCTGGGAACGTTGATATGCAGACTTTCGACCTTGAGGCGCAGGGCCTGCGCGCCCTCAATTCCACCCTGCACGCCCTGCAAGGCAGCACCAACCAAACCGCCTGGGAAATCGTCAACCCCAAGGGCAGCCACGCCATCGCGGTGGGTGTCGATGCACCTTTGGATATCACCGTAAGGGGTTCCACCGGATACTATTGCGCGGGCATGAACAAACTGGCCACCATCCGCGTCAAAGGCTCGGCTGGCCCCGGCGTGGCCGAAAACATGATGTCGGGCACCGTGATCATCGACGGCGATGCATCGCAATACGCCGGTGCCACCGGGCGCGGCGGGCTTTTGATCATCAAAGGCAATGCCAGTTCGCGCTGCGGCATCTCGATGAAGGGCATCAACATCGTGGTGCATGGCAACATCGGCCACATGTCGGCCTTCATGGCGCAATCGGGCAACCTGGTGGTGCTTGGGGACGCAGGCGACGCGCTGGGCGACAGTCTTTACGAGGCGGGCATGTTCGTGCGCGGCACGGTGAAATCCCTCGGCACCGATTGTATTGAAAAACCCATGCGCCCCGAACATCTGGCCCTGCTGGCCGATCTTTTGCAGCAAGGCGAGGCCGCCCACCTTGCCAAACCATCCGAGTTCAAACGCTACGGCTCGGCCCGCAAGCTTTATACCTTCAACATCGACAACGCCGCATCCTACTGAGGTTCCTATGAGCGATTTCCCCCACACCCCGCCCAGGCAAAGCTGGACCTTTTCCAATGACGTGAACGCCGAAATCCGGCGTGCGGCGGCCACCGGCATCTATGATATCCGCGGTGGCGGCTCCAAACGCAAACTGCCGCATTTCGATGACCTGTTGTTTCTCGGGGCCTCGATCAGCCGCTATCCCCTCGAAGGTTACCGCGAAAAATGCGCCACCGATGTCTGGCTCGGCACAAGGCACGCGAAAAAACCGATCCACCTCGATATCCCCGTCACCATCGCGGGCATGTCCTTCGGCGCCCTCTCCGGCCCGGCGAAAGAAGCCCTTGGCCGGGGCGCAAGTGCCGCCGGAACCTCCACCACCACTGGTGACGGCGGCATGACGGAAGAGGAACGCGGCCACTCCAACACTCTGGTGTATCAATACCTCCCCTCGCGCTATGGCATGAACCCCGACGATCTGCGCCGTGCGGACGCCATCGAGATTGTGGTGGGGCAGGGCGCAAAACCCGGTGGCGGCGGCATGCTTTTGGGCCAGAAGATCAGCGACCGCGTGGCCATGATGCGCAACCTGCCCAAGGGGATAGACCAACGCTCGGCCTGCCGTCACCCCGATTGGACCGGCCCCGATGATCTGGAAATCAAGATCATGGAGATCCGCGAAATCACCGATTGGCAAAAGCCGATCTATGTGAAAATCGGCGGCGCGCGGCCCTATTATGATACGGCGCTTGCGGTAAAATCGGGCGCGGATGTGGTGGTGCTGGACGGCATGCAGGGCGGCACGGCGGCCACGCAGGATGTGTTCATCGAAAACGTCGGCATGCCGATCCTCGCCTGCATCCCCCTCGCGGTAAAGGCGCTGCAGGATCTTGGCATGCACCGCGAGGTGCAACTGATCGTCTCGGGCGGCATCCGCACCGGGGCCGATGTGGCCAAGGCGCTGGCCCTTGGCGCAGACGCCGTCGCTATCGGCACCGCCGCCCTGATCGCCCTTGGCGATAATGACCCGGCACTGGAGGCCGAATACAACAAACTCGGCACCACCGCAGGCGCTTACGATGACTGGCACGAAGGCCGCGACCCCGCCGGCATCACCACCCAGGATCCGCTGCTTTATGGCCGTTTCGACCCCATCCTCGGTGGCCGCCGCCTGAAAAACTACCTGAAGGTTCTCACCTTGGAAGCCCAAACCATCGCGCGCGCCTGCGGCAAGAACCACCTGCACAATCTGGAACCCGAAGATCTCTGCGCCCTCACCGTCGAGGCCGCCGCGATGGCCGGGGTGCCGGTTGCGGGCACCAGTTGGATACCGGGGAAGGGGCCTTACTGATGGCCATCTACACCGCCACCATCCAATGGCAGCGCGCCCCGGATGAACCCTTCGCCGACAACCGCTATTCGCGCGGCCACCAATGGTCGTTCGATGGCGGCGTCACCTTCCGCGCCTCATCCTCCCCCCATGTGGTGCCGCGCTTTTCCGATCCCGCAGGCGTTGATCCCGAAGAGGCGTTCGTGGCCTCGCTTTCCTCCTGCCACATGCTCACCTTCCTGTATCTCGCTGCCCGCGCCCGCCACGTCATCAACAGCTATGACGATACCGCCATCGGCGAGATGGCCAAAACGCCCGAGGGCCGCCTCTGGGTCAGCAAGGTCATCCTGCATCCGCGCATCATCTGGGGCAGCCCTGCCCCCGGCCACGCCGAACAAGACGCCCTGCACCACGACGCCCATCTGGACTGCTTCATTGCCAATTCCGTTCGCACCGATGTGATCTGCGAACCCATCCGATAAAACCGCAACGGGGACTGCTATGACAAAAGACCTTGCCAAATACGCCAAGGAACGCGGCGTCAAATATTTCATGGTGTCCTACACCGATCTGTTCGGTGGCCAGCGCGCCAAACTGGTGCCCGCGCAAGCCATCAACGATATGGCGGTGGATGGGGCGGGCTTTGCAGGCTTCGCCACCTGGCTGGACCTGACCGCCGCCCACCCCGATATGATGGCGGTGCCGGATGCGTCATCGGTCATCCAACTGCCGTGGAAGCCCGAGGTGGCATGGCTCGCCTCCAACTGCGTGATGGAGGGCAAGCCTGTCAACCAGGCCCCCCGCAACGTGCTGCGCGCTTTGGTGGCCGAGGCGGCAAAAGAAGGCCTGCGGGTGAAAACCGGGGTGGAGCCGGAGTTTTTCCTGCTGAACGCTGAGGGCACCGCCGTATCAGACCCCTACGATAACGCGGTCAAACCCTGCTATGACCAGCAGGCCGTGATGCGCCGCTATGACGTGATCGCCGAAGTTTGCGATTACATGCTGGCCTTGGGGTGGGAGGCCTATCAGAACGACCACGAAGACGCGATCGGCCAGTTCGAGATGAACTGGAAATACGACGACGCCCTGCAAACCGCCGACAAACACAGCTTCTTCAAATTCATGATGCGCAGCGTGGCCGAAAAGCACGGGCTGCGCGCCACCTTCATGCCAAAACCGTTCAAGGGCCTCACCGGCTCCGGCTGCCACGCGCATATTTCGGTCTGGGATCTGGATGGCAAAAAGAATGCGTTTTCCGATGACAGCAAAGAATTGGGCCTCTCCGACCGGGGCCGCAATTTCCTGGGCGGCATCATGAAACACGCCTCCGCCCTCGCCGCCATCACCAACCCCACTGTGAACAGCTACAAACGCATCAACGCGCCGCGCACCGTATCCGGCGCCACCTGGGCCCCCAACACCGTGACATGGACAGGCAACAATCGCACCCATATGGTGCGCGTGCCCGGCCCGGGCCGGTTCGAGCTGCGCCTGCCCGACGGTGCCGCCAACCCTTACCTGATGCAGGCCGTGATCATCGCCGCCGGCCTTGACGGCATCCGCAGCAAGGCCGATCCCGGTAAGCGCTATGATATTGATATGTATACCCAAGGTCACACGGTAAAGGGCGCGCCCAAACTGCCGCTGAACCTGCTTGATGCGCTGCGCGATTACGACCGCGACACCACCCTGAAGGCGATGATGGGCGCGGAATTTTCCACCGCCTACCTGAAACTGAAGCATCAGGAATGGAACGATTACACCGCCCACTTCACCCAGTGGGAACGCGATACCACGCTGGATATCTGATTGCACAGCCATCACGCGGTGCTGGCCAGCGCAATTTTTTCCGTCTAGCGTGAGAGGATCGTCCCTTCCACCAAGGACTTGTTTCCAGATGGCGCTTCTCCAACTGACCTATGCGTCACGCCCGTTCGGCTTTGACGGCCCCACCCTTTCCGGGATCCTGCTTGATGCCCGCCGCTGCAATGATCGCGATGGCATCACCGGCGCGCTGATCTGCCGGGATGATTTGTATCTGCAACTGCTGGAAGGCCCGCAAGCCGCCGTCGAGGCCGCTTATCACCGCATCGCCCGCGATGACCGCCATCTTGAAGTGCGCCAGTTGTCGCGCCGCAACATTGCCGATGATGGGCGGATGTTTGCCCGCTGGGCAATGCGCGATGATCCGGCGCAAACCTGGGTCTGGTCGCGCGCCGAACTGGAAGATGATGTGCTGGACCGTGCGAGCGAAGATCAGGTCATCGCAATTTTTCAACGTCTGGCCGATGGTTCGGCCTGAACCGGCGCAGCCCCGGACCTGATCCGGGGCCTCCCGGGGGTTACTGTCAGAGGTTCCGGATCAAGTCCGGGACGGCGCTGCACTCTTGACTGTCAGGTTTTCAGATAGCTTTCCATGCTGTCTTCCAGCGCATCCTTCCACGGAGTGTGGTGCAGCGGCGCCATCGTACCCGTCATCACCGACGCATAGGCATTGTCGCGGAAGGTCATAATATTCTTGACCTTATGCTTTTTCCACGCACAGAACGCGGCGTTGGAACCGGGGATGTCAAAGCTGGGATAATCGGTCAGATCAATCAGTTCCTGCACATAGGCCCCCTGATAGGCGATGGCCTCATACCCATCCGCAACCTGATCTTCCTTGGCCACCCGCGCCGTCACATCCGCCAGACGCTCGGCCTCGGTTGCCGGAACCGCCAGCCGCCCCAGGATCACATCACGCGCATACCAAGCCTGCGCGTCGAACATGTTGAAGGTGTACCACTGGTCCTGCATGCCCAGATAGAACAGCCCGGGGTTCTTCACCCAGACCACGCCGCGATACAAATCCGCCGTCGCCAGCCGGTTTTTGGTGCGCAGCCGCAACCCGTCGGGCATGAAAGGGAAATGATGCTGATAGCCGGTGCACAGGATGATCGCATCAATATGCGCCGTGCTGCCATCCTTGAAGGTGGCAGTATTGCCCGCAACGCCCGTCAACAGCGGCACTTCCTGCCAATTCTCCGGCCAGTCGAACCCCATCGGTGCCGTGCGATGCGACACCGTCACCGATTTGCAGCCATATTTCCAGCATTGCGAGCCGATGTCTTCCGCCGAATAGCTAGTGCCCACCACCAGAATATCCTTGCCCGCAAACTCGCGCGCATCACGGAAATCATGCGCGTGCAGGATGCGGCCGTTGAAAGTGGCAAAACCCGGAAACTCCGGCACATTCGGGGTCGAGAAATGCCCCGACGCCACCACCACATGATCGAACTCCTCCGCATAGGTGTGATCATTTTTCAGATCATGCACGGTGACGGTGAACTTCGCGGTCGCCTCATCAAAGGTCACCATCCGCACCGGTGTGCGAAACCTGATCCAGGGCCGCACATTGGCCTGTTTCACCCGGCCTTCGATATAGTCAAACAGCACCGCGCGCGGCGGATAGCTGCCGATCTGTTTGCCAAAATGCACCTCAAAAGTGTAATCGGCAAACTCCAGCCCCTCTTTCGGGCCGTTCGACCACAGATAGCGGTACATCGAGCCATGCACCGGCTCGCCGTATTCATCAAGCCCGGTGCGCCACGAGTAATTCCACAAGCCGCCCCAGTTGTCCTGCTTCTCAAAGCAGACAATCTCGGGGATCTCCGCACCCTTTTGCGCCGCCGACTGAAACGCCCTGAGTTGGGCGAGGCCAGAAGGCCCGGCCCCGATCACCGCCACCCGTTTCGTCATCATCGTCTCCTGATCCGGCCCCGTGCGGCAAAGCTATCAAGCCTGCCGGTGAAGTCAAATATTATTCCCCGCAAGAAACACATTTCGCAGCCGCAAGCCTTGGTTGGCGCGGCCAAACGGATTTGGCATATGCACCGCTGGTGCATAGCCGCATGCATAGGCGGTGCATAGGGGTTTGCGCCGAAAACTCAAGTGTTACACCTGCGTTTTCAATCACTTCGCATCTTCCAGCACCATCTCCGCTCCCCGCCACCCCACCATCATCGCCGGCGCATTGGTATTGCCCGCAATCAGGTTGGGAAAGCTGGATGCATCAATCACCCGCAGCCCCGCCATCCCATGCACCCTCAGGCGCGCATCCACCACCGAGGTGGCCGCATCCGCCCCCATCCGCGCCGTGCAGGACGGATGATAAACTGTGCCCGACCGCCTGCGGAAATCAAGCGTCATCTCGGCATCGCTCACGCAGTCCGGCCCCGGCCGCAACTCCTGCTTGATCAGCCGCGCAAAGGCCGGTTGCGCCGCGATATGGCGCAGATACTTCACCGCCGCCAGCATTTCGGCCACATCATGCCCGGTGGAAAACGCGTTGGCCACGATCTTCGGATGCGCCAACGGATCCGGCGTATGAATGCGGATATGCCCCCGGCTGGTGGGGCGACAGTTCGAAAGCCCTATGGACAGGCCCGAAAACGGGTCGGGCGTCAGCAAGGGCCGCTCGCCGTCGCGCGGGATCAGGGTGGAAAACGCCTGCATGTAAAGCTGCATGTTCGGGCGCGGCAGCGAGGGATCAGTGCGGAAAAACCCGCCGCCGTGGTTGATTGATTTCGCCAGCGGCCCGCCGCCGGTCAGAAAATACTGCGCCCCGGCAAAAAGCTTGCCCCACCATGGCCTTAGCAGGTCATTATAGGTGGCCACATTCATTTCCCAGGTATAGTTGATGCCCTGATGATCGCTCAGATGGTCGCCCACATTCGGATTGTCGCGCTCTACCGCAATCCCCAGCCCCTGCAACAAAGCCCCCGGCCCGATGCCCGAAAGCTGCAACAATTGCGGCGAATTGATCGCCCCGCCCGACAAGATCACCTCGGCGCGACACCGCAGAACCTGCACCTGCCCGTCGCGGCGATACTCCACCCCCACCGCCCGCCCGCCCTCAAAGATCACCCGCGTCACCTGCGCCCCGGTGATCACCGCAAGGTTTGCCCGCTTCATCGCCGGGCGCAAAAACGCCCGCGCCGCCGAGTTGCGCCGCGCGCCTTTGATGGTCATCTGATAGGTGCCCGCCCCCTCCTGCTCGGCCCCGTTGAAATCGCGGTTATAGGGCAGCCCCGCCTGCCCGCAGGCCTTGATGTAATCCTCAACGATCCAGTGCAGCCCCTTGCGGTTTTGCGCCACAAACAACGGGCCGCCCTTGCCGCGATACGCATCGCCGCCCGCTTCGGTATCCTCCATCGCCTTATAGGCCGACAGGCACGCGTCCCAACCCCAGCCTGGATTGGCCCCCCATTCCTCGTAATCCGCCCGGTGCCCCCGGATGTAAACCATCGCGTTGATCGACGACGATCCGCCCAATATCTTGCCACGCGGCCAGAAATCCCGCAGGCCGTCCAAACCCGGATCTGGTTCGGTTTTGTACATCCAGTTCACCGCAGGGTCATAGAACAACTTGCCGTAACCCAATGGCAAATGTACATAAAACCGTGCATCGGTGCCACCTGCTTCCAGCACCGTCACCCGGTATTTACCCGATTCCGTCAAGCGGTTGGCCAGCACGCAGCCCGCCGACCCGGCTCCGACGATGATGTAATCGGTCAATTCCACAGCAGGCTCCGCACAAGGGGACCACCCATGTCTAGCGCCTGGCTGCCACAAATCCTTCGCAATCCGCGACAGGATATGTCGCTTTACTTGCCCTTCCACACCGGTTCGCGCTTTTCGGTAAAGGCCCGCGCGCCCTCCAGTTGATCCTCGCTGGAATAAAGCCGCTCCACCGTCAGAAACTGCCGCTTTCCTATCCGGCTCATCGCATCCTGAAACCGCAGGTTTTCGGCCTCGCGCACCACCTCCTTGATCGCCGCATAGACCAGCGGCGGGCCCTGTTCCAACAGCCGCGCCAGATCCCATGCCTTGGCCAACAGCGTCCCGGGGCTACAGATTTCCTTCACGATCCCCCATTGCCGCGCCTCCTCCGCGGCAAACCAACGCCCCGTTAACAAAAGATCCATCGCCACATGATAGGGAATACGCTTCGGCAGTTTGATCGAGGCTGCATCCGCCACCGTACCCGAACGGATCTCGGGCAAAGCAAAAGTCGCAGTGTCCGAACACAGAATCAGATCCGCAGAAAGGGCCAGTTCCAAGCCGCCGCCACAGCAGATACCGTTCACCGCCGCGATCACCGGCTTGTTCAGGTTCGGCAGTTCCTGCAAGCCGCCAAAGCCGCCGACACCGTAGTCGCCGTCCACCGCGTCGCCACCCGCCGCCGCCTTCAAGTCCCAGCCTGGGCAGAAAAATTTCTCGCCCTCCGCCCGCAGAATGCACACCCGCAGGCTGTCGTCATCGCGGAACGCCCGGAACGCCAGCCCCATGATCCGGCTGGTCACCAGATCAATCGCATTGGCCTTGGGCCGGTCCAGCGTCAGTTCCAGAATGGCGCCCTCGCGCCGGGTGCGGACCGGTCCGCTGGTTAACATTTCCATCATCTTTCTGCCTTTCTGATCAGCGCATCCACGGCAACCGCCCCCAATTCGCGCGCAAGTATCGGATTTATCTCAATTTCTTCCAAACTCTCATCATCCAACATCAGGCGGCCCAGCCGCACCGCAATCGCCGCCACCGCCGCCACATCCGCCCGCGCCCGGCCGCGATAGCCATCCAGCAGTGGCCAAAGCCGGAACCGCCGCATCGCCAACAGCACCTCCGCTTCGCTGACGGGCAGGATCAGCGTCACCGTATCGGCCAGAACCTCGGCCGTAACCCCGCCCAACCCCAGCGTCAGCGACACGCCGTAAACCGGATCGCGCCGCAGCCCCAGCAGGATTTCCGCCACCGCCCCCGTTACCATTTCTTCCGCCAGATAGCCCGCAGCCCCCGGCATTTCGGCCTGACCCACCACAGATTGCAGCCCCAGCCGTACCGCCCTTGCCTCAGTTTTATGTGCGAAACCAAGGCCTTTCAAGGCAAGCGGTGGTTGCAGGCTTGCCGCCATCGGCGCTAGCGCCGCCAACGTCGCAGCCTGCACCCCCTTTGGCACCGGCACCCCCGCCCGTGCCAGCAACGCCTTGGCGTCGGCCTCTGACAGCAGGTCCGTTGCCCGATCCGTTAGCGCCGCCACCGGTCGCCACCCCGCAACCCCCGCCGGGGTTTGCGCCGCCCGGATCGCCCCCAGCGCAGAGTCTAGCCCCATCAGCGGCACCATGCCCTTGGCCATCATCGAAAGCCCGATCGCCTCGGTCAGATTCTCGGGGATCGAGGCTACCGGAAAGGCCGGTTTGCCCGTGGTCTGGGCAGCAGATGCAATTGCATCCAACGCCGGGCCATAGCCCGAAGGGTCGCAGCGGTCTGGGCGCGGCGGGTCGATGATGAACACCCCCGCGTCATAGCCCGCCAGCATGGTGGTGAAAACATCGGTGGTGCGCGGCCCATCACCCCAGATAAAAGTATGGTAATCCAACGGGTTGGCAATGGTGACAATCGGCCCCAGAATCTCGCCCAACCGCGCGCGCTGCGCCTCCGAAGGCGCTGGAAAGTCGATGCCATAAGGTTGGGCAAGATCGGCAATCAGCCCCGCCTCGCCACCCGAGCAAGACAGCGAACAGATGCGCCTGCCAATCTGCGGCCCATGCATATGAAAGATTTTCAGCGTCTCGATCAGTTCCTGCAAGGTGTTCACCTCGGCCACCCCGGCCTGCCGCAAAAACGCCGCAGACGCCGCTCCGCCCCCCGCCAAAGACGCGGTATGCGAGGCGGCAGCGGTGCGCGACAACTCGGTTTTGCCCGATTTGATGCAGACAATCCCCTTGCCCGCCGCCCGCGCCGCCTCGGCGAATGCCGCAAAAGCCGGGGCATCGGCAATGCCTTCGATGTACATCCCCAGCGCCGTCACCCGCGGGTCGGCCAGCAACGCGCCCGCCAGATCGGCCAGCCCCACCACTGCGGCATTGCCGAGGCATGCCACGTAAGCCACTGGTAATGCACGGGTTTGCATCGTCAGGTTGATCACGATGTTCGAGGATTGCGATAGCAGCGCCACCCCCCGCTCCACCCGCCGCCCGCCATGCTGATCCGGCCACAACAGCGCGCCATCAAGATAATTGATCACCCCATAGCAGTTCGGGCCAAGGATCGGCATCGCCCCCGCAGCCGCCACCAGCCGCGCTTGCAGTTCCGGCTCGCCCGCCTCGGTCCAGCCGCTGGCAAAGCAGATCGCCCCCCCGGCACCCATCGCCGCCAGTTCGGCCACTACCTCGACTGTGGCATGCCGGTTCACACCGATAAACGTCGCGTCCGGTGCATGCGGCAGGTCCGCCAGCGACGCATAGGCGCGCAGACCGCCGATCTCGGCCCGTTTGGGGTGCACCGGCCAGACCGGCCCTGCAAAGCCCATTTTCTGGCATTGCTCGATCACATTCTCGGCCCAGCCCGCGCCAAGAACAGCAATGGAGCGGGGGCGCAAAAGGCGGGTCAGGTCTTTCATTTCAAAGCCTTTATTGGCGGAACCAGCCGGGGCGCTGCCCCAAACCCCGGGATATTTGGGCAGAGAAGAAGCGGGAGGACCGGTTTACGCCCCATGCGGGCGCAGCAATTCGCGGCTGATGATATGGCGCTGAATCTCGGAGGTGCCTTCCCAGATACGCTCCACCCGGGCATCGCGCCAGATCCGCTCCAGCGGCAAATCCTCCATCAGGCCCATGCCGCCATGGATCTGGATGGCCTCATCCGCGATCATCGCCAGCACTTCGCTGGCCTTCAGCTTGGCCATGGCCATATCGCCCTCGGTGACGGTGCCCTGATCGCACTTCCAACCGGCCTCGCGCGTCAGCAATTCGGCGGCCTTCAATTCCAGCGCCATATCGGCCAGTTTGAACGAAATCCCCTGAAACTTGCCAATCTGCTGGCCGAATTGCATGCGGTCGGCTGCATAGCGGATCGACAAATCCAGCGCCCGCTCCGCCCGGCCCAAACAGGTGGAGGCGACCTGCAGCCGCGTCGCCCCCAGCCAGGTGTTGGCCACCTCGAACCCCTTGTGCACCTCGCCGAGGATCTGCGATTCGTGCACCCGGCAATCGTTGAAATCAAGGATTGCGTTGGTGTAACCGCGGTGGCTGACGTTGCGATAGCCATCGCGGACGGTAAAGCCCGGCGTGCCTTTGTCGACGAAAAACGCCGTGATCAGCTTCTTCTTGCCGCGCGGGGTTTCTTCCTCGCCCGAGGCCATGAACACGATGGTGAAATCGGCGATATCGGCGTGGCTGATGAAATGCTTGGTGCCGTTCAGCACCCAATCATCGCCGTCTTGGCGCGCCGTGGCCTTCATGCCGCGCAGATCCGAGCCGGCGCCGGGTTCGGTCAACGCCAGGCAATCCCATTTCTCGCCGCGAATACAAGGGTATAGATATTTCTGCCGCTGCGCCTCGTTGCCCGCAAGCAAGATGTTCGAAGGCCGGGCCACGCAGGTCCAATGCAGCGCATAATTGGCGCGGCCCAGCTCTTTTTCATAAAGCAGCCAGGTCAGCGTATCGAGCCCCGCGCCGCCAACTTCTGCTGGCATATTGGCGGCGTAAAGTCCGGTTTCAATCGCCTTTCGCTGAATTTCCTTCACCAGATCCATCCGCAGATACCCGGTCCGCTCCACCTCCGCCTCATGCGGGTAAAGCTCGTTTTCCACGAAGGCGCGCGTGGTGTCGACGATCATCTGCTGTTCTTCGGTCAGGCCAAAATGCATGGGTTGCCTCAAGCGTCGGGGTTGGGGGTTAAAGCGCGGGCGTCACTTGCGTTGGCCGGTAAAGCGGCCGACCGAGGCCGGGCGCGGCAGGGCCGCATGTGCCGCAGCAATCGGCATCACCCGGGCCAGAACAGCCGGTGCGGCCGGGCTGACCTTGCTGGTTTTCATATCGACATGCAGGATCATCTGTTCAACCGTCGCCACCACCGTGTCACCTCGCAGCAGGGTGACAAACTGATGGATACGCTTCTCGTCAGCCGACAGCACCTGCAAGGTGCCGGTCAGCTTGTCGCCCAGCTTGGCCTCGCCCAGATGCATGATATGGGTCTCAGCCGTGTAATAGCTGTGGCCACCCTTCACATAGTCCATATCCGCGCCGATCAGTCGCAAGAAGGCATCGCAGGTTTCCGAGGCCGCAAACAGATAACGGCTTTCGGTCATATGGCCGTTGTAGTCGATCCAGCCGGGCAGCACCTGCATCTGCGCCATCACCAAAGGCGCACCAAGGCCGGTGGCATCCGGTGCCATCATCGCATCGCGGCGGCGCGCGTCATGTTCCAGCAGCACGCGGCCAGCCCCCCAGTTGCGTTCCTTCAAAGCGCGCAGAAAGCCGATCAGGTTGCTGTCACGGATACGCTCCAACTCGCGGATGGTATGGTGACCCGACTGCGCATCCGATTGGCCAGCGATCAGATCGACCAGCGCGTCGTTGAACTCGGGCACGTCGGTCAGCCTGGTCCAGGGCGCCGTCAGGTATGGCCCGAACTGCGCCATGAAATGCTTCATTCCCGCCTCGCCGCCCGCCACGCGGTAAGTCTCGAACAGACCCATCTGACCCCAGCGCAGGCCAAAGCCCATGCGGATCGCCTCGTCGATTTCCTCGGTGGTGGCCACACCGTCCTTGACCAACCAAAGCGCCTCGCGCCAGACCGCCTCAAGAAAACGGTCGGCGATATGGGCGTCGATTTCCTTGCGGACATGCAGGGGGAACATGCCAATTTCGCGCAGGATTTCCTTGGCGACCTCGATCACCGCGCTGTCGGATTTTGCCGAAGGCACCACTTCGGCGAGGGGTAAAAGATAGACCGGGTTGAACGGATGGGCCACAAAAATCACCGACGGGTTCGCGGCCCCCGCCTGCAATTCGCTCGGCTTGAAGCCGCTGGTCGATGATCCTATCGGCGTGCCCAGTTCGGCCGATTGTTGAATCTGTGCAAACACCCGATGCTTCAGATCCAGCCGCTCCGAGACGGATTCCTGAATGTAATGCGCACCTTCCACGGCTTCGGTGATAGTCTGCGCGAAGGTAAGCCTGCCCTCGTCACACATCGGAACATCACTAAGTGCCGGCAAAGCCGCCCGCGCATTGGCCAGCACCTCACCGATCTTGCGCTCGGCCTGCGGATCTGGATCAAACACCGAAACGTTCCAACCGTTCAGCAGGAACCGCGCCGCCCAACCGCCGCCAATAACGCCGCCACCGATGATTGCTGCCTTGCGTGTCATGCTCATCTCCCCACCGGCGCCCGCTTTTCCAGCTTCAACTTTGCCCGCACTTCCGCAGGCGTAATCACCCGCGCGCCCATATTCGAGATAATGGAAACCGCCCGCTCCACCAGCTGCGCGTTGGTGGCCAGAACGCCCTTATCCAGCCACAGGTTATCCTCCAGCCCCACCCGCACATTGCCACCCGCAAGCACCGAGGCCGCCACATAGGCCATCTGGTTGCGGCCAATGGCAAAGGCGCTCCAGTACCAATCAGCGGGCACGTTGTTCACCATCGCCATGAAGGTGTTCAGATCATCCGGCGCGCCCCAGGGCACCCCCATGCACAGCTGCACCAGCGTCGGCGCCGGGATCACGCCCTCCCGGACCAGCTCTTTCGCCAGCCAAAGATGGCCGGTATCGAACGCCTCGATCTCGATCCTTGTGCCACTGTCGCGCATCCGGGCGCCCATATCGCGCAGCAGGCCCGGCGTGTTGACCATCACATAATCGGCCTCGTTGAAATTCATCGTGCCGCAGTCCAGCGTGCAGATCTCGGGGCGGCACTCCACCACATGGGCCACCCGCTCGGCAGCCCCCGCCATATCGGATTTCTGCGACATCCGGTTCATATTCTCGGTGCCGTCAAACAGCAGATCGCCGCCCATGCCCGCCGTCAGGTTCAACACCACATCGGTGCCAGAATCGCGGATACGCTCGGTCACCTCGCGGTAAAGGCGGCCATCGCGGCTGGGTTTGCCAGTTTCAGGATCGCGCACATGGCAATGCACCACGGCGGCCCCCGCCTTGGCCGCATCAATCGCCGATTTGGCAATTTGTTCAGGCGAGCGCGGCACATGCGGGCTGCGGTCCTGCGTGCCGCCCGATCCTGTCACGGCGCAGGTGATGAAAACTTCGCGGTTCATGGCCAGCGGCATGGAGAATCCTTTCAGGCGGTTTGGCCAAGCA
>JANNAV010000285.1:0-2830 GCA_031384695.1 Paracoccaceae bacterium | reverse complement strand
CGATTGCATGCCCTTGGCGGCTTCGGCCATCTGTTCGGGGGACATCGATGCCGGATCGGGCATGCCTTTGCCGCCCAGCATCTGCTTGATGGCGGATTTCATCATGCCGCCCTTGCCCATTTTCTTCATCATGTCGGCCATCTGCTTGTGCTGTTTCAGCAGGCGGTTCAGGTCGGACACGTCAAGACCGGCACCGGCGGCCACGCGTTTCTTGCGGGAGGCGGCCATCATATCGGGGTTGGCGCGTTCGCGTTTGGTCATCGACTGGATCAGCGCGATCTGGCGTTTGAGCATCTTGTCATTAAAGCCGGCCTCTTCGGCCTTTTTCGCCATGCTGCCCATGCCCGGCATCATCCCCATCATGCCCTGCATGCCGCCCATCTTGAGCATCTGCTCCAACTGGCTGCGCATGTCGTTCATGTTGAACAGGCCCTTGGCAAAGCGTTTGGCCATGCGTTCGGCTTGTTCGGCCTCGAACGTTTCGCGGGCGCGTTCGACCAGCGCCACGATATCGCCCATGCCGAGGATGCGGCCCGCGACGCGGTCTGGATCGAAGGTTTCCAGCGCGTCCATCTTTTCGCCAAGGCCGACAAAGCGGATCGGTTTGCCGGTGATGGCGCGCATGGAAAGGGCGGCACCGCCACGGCCGTCGCCGTCCATCCGCGTCAGGACAACGCCGGTGATGCCGAGCTTGCCGTCAAATTCGGTGGCGACGTTGACCGCGTCCTGCCCGGTAAGCCCATCGACCACCAGCAGGGTTTCGCGGGGTTGGGCGATGTCGCGGACGGCCTGAACCTCGTCCATCAACACTTCGTCGATGTGCAGGCGGCCTGCGGTATCGAGGATCAGCACGTCATAGCCGCCCATCGCGGCCTGAGTTTTGGCGCGTTTCGCGATTTGAGGCGCGGATTCGCCTTTGACGATGGGAAGCGCATCCACACCAACCTGTGCTGCGAGGATCTGCAACTGCTCCATCGCGGCGGGGCGGTTGGTGTCGAGCGAAGCCAAGAGCACCCGCTTGCCGTGCTTTTCGCGCAGGCGTTTGGCGAGTTTCGCGGTGGTGGTGGTTTTGCCTGAGCCTTGCAGGCCGACCATCATCATGGTGGCGGGCGGGTTGTCGATTTTCAGGGCTTCGGGTTCGGCGTCGCCGGCGAGTACGCGGATCAACTCGTCATGGACGATCTTGACCACCTGCTGGCCGGGGGTGATGGAGCGGGTGACGGCCTGCCCGGTGGCCTTGAGCTTGACGGCTTTGACGAAATCGCGGGCGACATTGAGGGAGACATCGGCATCAAGAAGAGCGGTGCGGACCTCGCGCAGCGCGGTGTCAACGTCGGCCTCGGACAGCGCACCCTGACGGGTCAGGCGATCAAACACGCCACCAAGGCGTTCTGACAGGCTTTCGAACATGCGCGTCTCCTTTTGCGGTTTGCCCGGATACGGGCAGCGGGCGGGCCAATGGCAAATGCGAAACGGCACCTGTGGGCGCAACGCGCTGACAGGTGGCGATCCCGGCATAAGCCAAGGGACCGGAAGCGGTTGCCTCCGGGGAACTGGGGGGCGGATACGCCTGTTGGGGGGGGCGTGTCAAGTGTTGGGGGGGTTGCTTTCCGACGCGGGCTGGCGGTGAATGTGCGCAGATGCACATGAGGGCCGCTGATGGAGAACTGGGACGAGATACGCACCGCCTTTCAGGTGGCGCGGATGGGGACGGTTTCGGGGGCGGCGGAGGTTCTGGGGGTGCATCATGCCACCGTGATCCGCCACATCGACGCCTTGGAGAAACGGCTGGGGGCGCGGCTGTTTCAGCGTCATGCGCGCGGTTATACGCCCACCGAGGCGGGGCGCGATCTGTTGGGGGTGGCGCAGACCACGGAAGAGCAGTTTGGCCAGCTTGCCAGCCGGATCAAGGGGCAAGGCGATACGGTTTCGGGCGAGTTGGTGGTCACCTCGATCTCGGGGATCGAGCGGCTGCTGATGCCGGTTTTTGCCAGCTTTCAGGCGGCCTATCCGGATGTGGTGATCCGGTTTCTGACGGATATGCGGGTGTTCCGGCTGGATTACGGCGAGGCGCATGTGGCGATCCGGGCGGGGGCGGCACCACAAGAGCCGGACAATGTGGTGCGGCCGCTGGTGCATGTGAAGATGGGGCTTTACGCGGCACCCACCTATATCGCGCGGCACGGTATGCCCGCCGGGCCGCAGGATTTCGCGCGGCACCGCTTTATCGCGGCGGACAGCCCGGAAAGCCGCGCGCCGTTTCACCGCTGGATGCAGGGCGTGGTGCAAGAGGCAAACATCGTGTTCCGGGTGACCGAGCCTGCCGCCCGCGAGGCTGCGTTGCGCGCGGGGGTGGGGATCGGGTTTTATGGTGCCTGCGAGGCGCGGGGCGATGCGGGCTTGGTGGAGGTGATGCCGCCGCTTGCGGACTGGGACAGCCCGCTTTGGATTGTCACCCATGTGGACCTGCACCGCACGGCCAAGGTGCAGGGGTTCCTGAGCCATCTGAAGGCGGCGGCGCAGGGTTGGAAAACTCTGTGACCGAAGCGCAGAAGGGGCATCTGGCGATGCTGGCGTTTTCGGCTTTGGTTGCGGGGTCTTTTTCGCTGGGGGCGCTGGCAGCACCCTTTGTATCCCCCAGTGCGCTGACGGTGTTGCGCTTTGCGCTGGCGGGGGCATTGGTGGGGGCCGCCGCGCTGGCCACCACGGGGTTGCCGCGCCGGGCATGGGTGGCGCCGTGGCGGTATCTGGTGCTGGGGGCGTTGTTGGCCAGCTATTTCGTGCTGATGTTCGAGGGGTTGCGCACGGCACATGCGGTGCCAATGGCGGC
>JANNAV010000258.1:0-3104 GCA_031384695.1 Paracoccaceae bacterium | reverse complement strand
GATGGTGTCTTGCGACTGGACCGGCACCATGAACCTGACCGAGCCGCATTGCGGCACCGATCTGGGGTTGATGCGCACCAAGGCGGTGCCGCAGGCGGACGGATCCTATCTGGTGACGGGGACGAAGATTTTCATCTCGGCCGGCGATCATGATCTGGCGGATAATATCATTCATCTGGTGCTGGCGAAGGCCCCCGGTGGTGGCGATGGCATCAAGGGCGTGTCGCTGTTCATCGTGCCCAAGTTTCTGGTGAATGGCGACGGCAGCCTTGGCGCGCGCAATCCGGTGACTGTCGGCAAGCTCGAAGAAAAGATGGGCATTCACGGCAATGCCACCTGCGTGATGAATTATGATGGGGCGGTGGGTTATCTGCTGGGCGATCTGCACAAGGGCATGCGCGCGATGTTCACCATGATGAATGAGGCGCGGCTGGGCGTGGGCCTGCAGGGCTATGCGGTGGCCGAAACCGCGTATCAGAACGCGGTGCTTTATGCCAAAGACCGGTTGCAGGGGCGCGCGGTGACGGGGGTGGAAAACCCAAGCGGCCCTGCCGATCCGTTGATCGTACACCCCGACATTCGCCGCAACCTGATGGATCAGAAAAGCTTTGTCGAAGGCGCGCGGGCGTTTACCCTGTGGGGGGCGCATCTGATCGACCGCTCCAAGCGCAGTGGCGATCACGACGCCGAGGCGATGATTTCGCTGCTGACCCCGGTGATCAAGGGGTTTCAGACCGACAAAGGGTTCGAGATGGCGGTGGCGGCCCAGCAGGTTTGGGGCGGGCACGGCTATATCGAAGACGGCGGCATGAGCCAGTTCGCCCGCGATGCGCGGATTGCGATGATCTATGAAGGCGCCAACGGGGTGCAGGCGCTTGATCTGGTGGGCCGCAAGCTGGCCGCCGAGGGGGGCAAGCCGGTGATGGCGTTTTTCGAGATGGTGAAGGGGTTCATCAAGGAGAATGAGGCCGATGCCGTTCTGAAGGATGGGTTCCTGGAGCCGTTGAAAAAGGCGTCGAAGGATGCGCAGGCGGCGGGGATGTATTTCGTGGCGAATGGCCTTAAAAACCCCAATGACGCGCTGGCCGGATCGTATGATTTCATGCATCTGATGGGGCATGTCTGCCTTGGGCTGATGTGGGCGAAGATGGCGCAGGCGGCGTATGCGGCGCTGGCGGCGGGGGGTGATGCGGCGTTTCTTGAGGCCAAGATTGCCACCGGGCGCTATTACATGGCGCGGCATCTGCCTGCCACCGCGCTGCATCTGGCGCGCATTCAAACCGGAGCGGCGCCGGTGATGGCGCTTGGTGCGGATGCGTTCTAAGGTGGTGGTTCGTTGAGGGAGTGAAACGATGTCCTTTCAGGCCTATCTCGACAATATCCAGGCCAAGACCGGGAAAACCCCGGCAGAGTTTCGCCAGATGGCAACCGAGAAGGGCATGATGACGCCGATGGCCAAGGCATCGGTTTTCATTGACTGGCTGGCCACGGATTATGCGTTGGGGCGCGGCCATGCGATGGCAATCGTGGCCTATCTTCGCGGCAAGAAAGACTAGGGGGGCGATGCCAAAACGTTTCCGCCTTACCCGCCGCTTTCCCGTCGCCATGACCGAGGACGGCTATCGGCGGCTGAAGCGCTTCAGCACCGAGGCGGGCCTCGATGAAGGCGAGGCGCTGTCGTTTCTGTTCGAACATTTCGAGTCCGTGATCAACACCGATACCCTGACCCACCGCCTTCGCCTGTTCAACGCCGATCTGGAAAGCCGCAAAAAGTAACCCTGCTGCCTTCTCCTTTGCGAAAATACCCCACGGGGGTACGGGGGGCGAGCCCCCCGTTGCTTCCCACCACATAAAGGCCAGCCGATGACCATGAAACTTTATTGCTTTGGCGAATCCGGCAATGCGTACAAAGCGGCCCTCGCGCTTACCCTTTCGGGCAGCGAGTGGGAGCCGGTCTATGTCGATTTCTTCAACGGCGAGGCCCGCACGCCGGCGTTTCGCGCCATCAACGAAATGGGCGAGGTGCCGGTGCTGGTGGATGGGGATACAACGCTGACCCAATCGGGGGTGATCCTCGATTACATCAGCTCCAAAACCGGCAAGCTGGGCGGCAAATCGGCGGCTGAGCGGCGCGAGATTCTGCGCTGGTTGTTCTGGGACAATCACAAGCTTTCAGGCCACATCGGCACCGCGCGGTTTCTGGCCAACTTTCTGCCCGAAGACAAACGCCCCGCCGGGGTGATCCCGTTTCTGCAAGGCCGCCTGAAAGCCGCTTATACCGTGCTGAACCAGCATCTTGAGGGGCGCAACTGGATCGCGGGGCAAGCCATCACCATCGCAGACCTCTCGTGCTGTGGTTATCTCTATTACCCCGAACCTTACGGGTTTGAGCGGGCCGAATGGCCCAACATCGACGCCTGGCTGACCCGCATCGCGGCGCAGCCCGGCTGGAAACCCCCCTATGACATGATGCCCGGCTCGCCCGCCGACCGGGCCTGAGGAGAACCCCGATGACCGATGCTTTTATCTACGACGCCGTGCGCTCGCCCCGTGGCAAGGGCCGCCCTGACGGAAGCCTGCACGAGTTGACGGCGGTGGCGCTGTCCGCCAAAATCCTGAATGCCGTCAAAGAGCGCAATGGCCTTGAGGGCCATGCGGTGGAAGACGTGATCTGGGGCAACGTCACCCAAGTGGGCGAACAGGGTGGCGGTCTTGCGCGGACCGTGGTGCTGGCGTCGGATCTGGATCAAAGCATTCCGGGCCTTTCGATCAACCGGTTTTGCGCCAGCGGCATCGAGGCGGTGAACCTTGCCGCCAACCAGATCAGGGGCGGTGCCGGACAGGCTTACATCGCGGGCGGTGTCGAGATGATGAGCCGGGTGCCGATGGGCAGCGACGGGGCGGCGATTGCCGCCGATCCTTCGGTGGCGATGAAAACCTATTTCGTGCCGCAAGGGATTTCTGCCGATATCATCGCCACCGAATACGGCTTTACCCGCGATATGGCCGACGCTTTGGCGATGGAAAGTCAGGCACGGGCGGCGGCGGCGTGGAAGGACGGGCGGTTTGCCCGTTCGGTGATCACCATCCGCGATCAGAACGGC
>JANNAV010000256.1:0-3883 GCA_031384695.1 Paracoccaceae bacterium | reverse complement strand
GTGCGCAGGATCGGCCCCGGATCGGCCAACCCCGTGGTTTCGATCACCACCCGGTCAAAGGCGATGCTGCCCGCCTGACGCCGCGCCACAAGGTCCAGCAGCGTGCGTGCGAGGTCACCGCGGATGGTGCAGCAGAGGCAGCCCGATTGCATCAGCACCAGCTCTTCGGTGGCCTCCTGCACCAGATCATGGTCCAGCCCGATGGCGCCAAATTCGTTGATCACCACCGCCACCCGGCCTGCGCAGGGATCGCGCAAAAGGTGGTTCAGCAGCGTGGTTTTGCCCGAGCCGAGAAAGCCTGTCAGCAGGGTGATCGGCGTCAGGCTCATGCGCGGGCTCCCAGCTTTGGGCCACAAATACCGCAGACCGCAGCAAAGGGGAACCCGCGAGGGCTATGCCCCGATCACGCCAGCCCGATCACGCCAGATTTGTGCGAAAGAATGCCAGCGTCCGTTCCCATGCCAGATCTGCCGCCGCCTTGTCATAGCGGGGGGTGGAATCGTTGTGAAAGCCGTGGTTGGCGCCCGCGTAGATGAACGCCTCATAGCGGGTTCCGGCGGCCTTTAGCGCGGCCTCATAGGCGGGCCAGCCCTCGTTCACCCGAGCGTCCAGCGCGCCATAGTGCAGCAGCAACGGGCACTTGATTTTGGCCGCATCTTCCGCCGCCGCCTGACGGCCGTAGAACGGCACAGCACCACCAAGTTCAGGATAGGCCACCGCCGCCGCGTTGGCCACACCGCCGCCATAGCAAAAGCCGGTGATCCCCACCCGCCCGGTTGCCGCCGGATGCGCCATAATCCACTCCACTGCCGCAAAGAAATCGTTCATCAGCTTGACGGGATCCACCGATGCCTGCAGTTCCTTGCCCGCCTCGTCATTGCCCGGATAGCCGCCAACGCTGGTCAGACCGTCGGGGGCCAGCGCCAGAAACCCGGCCTTGGCCAGCCTGCGCGCCACATCCTCGATATAGGGGTTCAGGCCACGGTTTTCATGCACCACCACCACGGCGGGCAGCTTGCCGGTGCTTGCGGCCGGGCGCACCAGATAGCCGCGCACCTCGCCGTGGCCATTGGGGGCGGGGTACATCACATATTCGGCCAGAATATCGGGGTCGGTGAAGGAAACCTGCTCGGCCAGCGCGTAATCGGGGCTCATCACCGCCAGAATTGCCGTGGCGGTCATTGCGCCCACGGAATACTGCGCGGCGCGGGTCAGAAACTGGCGTTTGGTGATCTGGCCGTGGGCGTAAAAATCGTAGAGTTCCAGCAACTCGGGCGCAAAATCTTGCGCGGTCAGACGGGTCATGGTCGGGCCTCCTTGTTGGGGTATGCAAAACCTATAACCTTGCCGCAGCGTGCCCAATCACGAAGCCGTGATGGCGCACCTGAGTCCGTGCAGCCACACCTTTGCCCCTATATGCTGTGCTTGCCAAATCGCACTAGCCGAACCATGGGCCGATCCGCTAGGGTTCGTGGATGACAACGGGGGACAACCCCCGGACATGAGGCAGGCAACAATAACAAGCAAGGAGGGAGCCGATGCGCTGCCCATTCTGCGGTAATATCGACACGCAAGTCAAAGACAGCCGCCCGGCCGAGGATCACGTCTCGATCCGCCGCCGCCGGTTTTGCCCCGCCTGTGGCGGGCGCTTTACCACCTATGAGCGGGTGCAACTGCGCGATCTGGTGGTGATCAAATCATCGGGCAAGCGCGAGGATTTCGACCGTACCAAGCTGGAACGCTCGATCCGCATCGCCATGCAGAAGCGCCCGATTGATCCGGAGCGGATCGACCAGATGATTTCCGGCATCGTGCGGCGGCTGGAAAGTCTTGGCGATACCGATATCTCGTCCAAGATCATCGGCGAGATCGTGATGGAGAGCCTCGCACGGATCGACACCGTGGCCTATGTGCGGTTTGCCAGTGTTTACAAGAATTTCCAGACCGCTGATGATTTCGATGGCTTCGTCTCGGAACTGCGCCCCGAAACCCGCACCGACGAGTGAGCGACGCGGTCCACATGGCCCATGCCCTTGCGCTGGCGGCGCGCGGGCTGGGCCGCACCTGGCCGAACCCGGCGGTTGGCTGCGTTATCGTGCAAGGTGCGCGCATCGTCGGGCGTGGCTGGACCCAGGCCGGCGGCCGCCCGCATGCCGAAGTCATGGCCCTGCGCCAGGCGGGGGCGCTGGCCCTTGGCGCCACCGCCTATGTGACGCTGGAACCCTGCTGCCACCACGGCCAGACCCCGCCTTGCAGCGATGCGCTGATTGCGGCTGGCATCGCCCGCGTCGTCAGCGCGCTGACCGATCCCGATCCGCGGGTGTCGGGGCAGGGGCATGGCGCATTGCGGGCGGCGGGGGTTGCGGTCACCGAACATGTCCTCGCAGCACCCGCGCGGGCGCTGAACGCGGGCTTTCTCAAACGGGTGACGCGGGGGTTGCCCTATGTCACGCTGAAACTTGCAACCTCGCTGGATGGCCGCATCGCCACCGCCACCGGCCAGTCGCGCTGGATCACCGGCGAGGCCGCCCGCCGCGCCGTCCATGCCCTGCGGCTCAGCCATGATGCGGTGCTGATCGGGGCCGGCACCGCCCGTGCCGATGACCCCGATCTGACCGCCCGCGACATCGGCGCGCGCGATCAGCCGGTGCGGATCGTGATCGACAGCCGCCTTTCCCTCAGCCCGCAAAGCCGCCTTGGCCAAACCGCCCGCGTCACGCCGGTCTGGTTGCTGCACAGCAACGCCGCGCCGGGGCCTGCCCGCGTGCTGTGGCAGGCGCAAGGTGCCACCCTGATCGAGGTTGCCGCCACCGCCACCGGTCAGGTTGATCTGACGGCGGCCCTCACCGCACTGGCCGCGCGCGGCCTGACGCGGATCTACTGCGAAGGCGGCGGCACCCTTGCCGCCAGCCTCATCCGCGAAAACCTTGTCGATACCCTGACCCATTTCACCGCCGGCACCCTGATAGGGGGTGACGGCCACGCGGCCCTTGCAGCCCTCGGCATCACCGATCTGCAAGACACGCCCCGCCTTACCCTCACCAGCCTGCGCCAGATCGGCCCCGACACCTGCGCCGATTGGCAGTTTGGCTGAAACCTCTACCAGTTGCCGGTGTTGCCCATGCTGGCCCATGGCTCGGCAGGTGCCAGCGACGCACCCTTTTGCAGCAGTTCGACCGAGATGTTGTCGGGCGAGCGCACAAACGCCATATGCCCGTCGCGCGGCGGCCGGTTGATCAGCACACCATTGGCCGCAAGATGGGCGCAGGTGGCGTAGATATCATCGACCTCATAGGCCAGATGGCCAAAATGCCGCGCGTCCGCAGGCAGTCCCGCATCGCCATCCCAGTTGAAGGTCAGTTCCACCGGGCATTCCGGCTGCCCCGGCGGGCACATGAACACCAGCGTAAAGCGGCCCTTTTCGTTGTCGTAGCGCCGGGTTTCCTCCAGCCCCAAAAGGCGGAAAAACGCCTGCGACGCGTCAAGGTCCAGAACCCGGACCATGGTGTGAAGATATCTGACCGGCATGTTGCTCCCCTTGGCTGCACCACCGATTATAGCGCCCCGCCCGGCCCGCGCCAGATCAGAACGTCGATTTTATGCCCAATGTGGCCGAGGTTTCAAGGGTATCAAAGCGGCTGACATTCGATCCGGTCATCTGCCTGCGCAGGCTCAGTTGCGGCGCAAAGCCCGCAAACTCGATCTTCGGGAACAGCACCAGCACTTCGGCGAAGGCGCGGTCGTCTTGCCGCCCACCCGGCACCGGTATCCCGGCAATGCTGTAGCCGCGAAACACCGACCGCTGCGCGCCGAAATTGACCGTCAGACGCAAGGGCCCGACGGCGCGCGCCAATTCATAGCCGATCTGAAACCCCAGCGTGGT
>JANNAV010000250.1:0-3071 GCA_031384695.1 Paracoccaceae bacterium | reverse complement strand
TGATCTCATCCGCCTATCTGGAGCGGCATCTGCCGGTGGACCTTGCGCGCGGCGGGCGGGTGGAGGCGCTGGCCTTTGTGATTGATGCAGCCCACGCGCAATATTGCGGCGGCCTGCCGCTTGAGGAGCAGGCGCAGATCATTGCGCAGGCGGTGGGCGGGCGCGGGCCGAACCGCGATTATCTGCAGGCCACGGCGGCGCATCTGGCCGATCTGGGCATTGCCGACGCAGATTTGAACTGGCTTTCGGCGCGGGTGCAGGCGTTGTAGCGCGGTTTTGCTTGGCAGATGCCAAGGGCCTGCTATGGTCTTGCGAAAGCAGCAAAAGCAGGCAGAACCACCCCGATGGACCGCGCCAAACCCGTAGCCGAGACCCATTTCAGCCAACCCGTGCAACAGATCATCACCATGCTGGTGGTGTGCGGATTGGTGACGGCGGGGGGCTGGCTGATCAAGGACACGGTGTCGGGGATCATCGCCACCAACCCGCTGTTGAACGGCTTTATTGCCGGGGTGTTCCTGCTGGGGGTGCTGACCTGCTTTTGGCAGGTGGTCATTCTGGTGCAATCGGTGATCTGGATCGAAAGTTTCGCGCGGCATGCGCCGGGCTATGAGGCGGCGACGCCGCCGCGATTGCTGGCCCCTTTGGCGCAGTTGCTGCGGGCGCGGGGGGCGCGGACGCAAATCTCGGGGGCGGCGTCAAAATCGATCCAGGATTCGGTGGCGACCCGGATCGACGAGGCGCGCGATATCACGCGGTATCTGGCCAATCTGCTGGTGTTTCTGGGGCTTTTGGGCACGTTTTACGGGCTTGCCACCACGGTTCCGGCGGTGGTGGAGACCATCCGGTCGCTGGTGCCGCAGGAAGGCGAAACCGGCATGGATGTGTTCGGCAAGCTGATGGGGGGGCTTGAGAAACAGCTTGGCGGCATGGGCACGGCGTTTTCGTCGTCATTGCTGGGGCTGGCGGGGTCTTTGGTGGTGGGGTTGCTGGAGTTGTTCGCGGGCCACGGGCAAAGCCGGTTTTACCGTGAGTTGGAGGAATGGCTGTCGTCGATCACAAGGGTGGGGTTTTCGGCGGGGGAATCGGAGGGCGAGGCAGGCCCGGTGGCGGCGGTGCTGGACCATCTGAGCACCCAGATCGAGGTGTTGCAAAGCATCACAGCACAAGCCGAGGCCAACCGCGACGGGGTGGAACAGGGGCTGGAGGCGCTGGCCGCCGTGGTGGGGCAATTGGGCGCAAGGCTTGCGGCCGAGGCGGGGCAATCGGCGGCGCTGGGGCGGATTGCCGAAGGGCAGGAGCGGCTGATTGCGGCACTGCTGGGGGCGGAGGGTGGCGCGCATTCGGACGCGGAAAGCCGGATGCGGTTGCGGTCGATTGACGTGCAGATGCTGCGGATCCTGGAAGAAATGTCGGCGGGGCGGCAGGAAAGCACTGCCGATCTCAGGGCCGATATCTCGGCCCTGACGGCGGCGATCCGGCAGTTGTCGCGCGGCCCCGTCGTGCGGGGTTAGGGCCATGGGACTAAGCCGCAAGCGCGACAACTCATTGATCTGGCCGGGGTTTGTCGATGCGGTGACCACGCTTTTGATGGTGCTGATGTTCATCCTGACCATCTTTACCGTGATGCAATCGGTGCTGCGCGACCAGATCACGACACAGGGCAATGAGCTTTCAGAACTGAACGCGCAGGTGGCGCAACTGGCCGATGCGCTGGGGCTGGAGCGGAGCCGGGCAGAGGGGTTGCAGGCGGAGGTGGGGGGCTTGTCGGCCGATCTGGCGGCGGCCGAGGCGGCGGGCGTGCGGCAATCGACGTTGATCGACAGCCTGACCGGGCAGTTGGCCACGCGCGAGGCGGCGCTGGCTGCGGCCAACAACCGGATCACCGGGTTTGAGGCGCAGGTGGCGGGGCTTTTGGCGGCGCGCGATACGGCGCGGGGCGAGGCGGCGGCGCTGAGTGCGGCGTTGAAGGATGTGCAGGCGGCGGAGGCGCGGCTGATCTCCGAGCAGGAGGCGATGGCGCTGGCGCTGGCACAGGCGCGTGACGAGATTGACGCGGGGGCGGAGGCGGCGCGGCTGGCGGCGGCGCGGCGCGAGGCGCTGGAGGCGTTGATCGCCGATTTGCGCCGCCGGGGTGAGGTGACGGCGGCGGATGCCAAGGCCGCCAAGGCGCAACTTTCCGAGGCGGAGGCGGCGCGGCTGGTGGATGCGGCGGCGCTGGCGGTGTTGCGCGCCAAATTGCAGGGGGCCGATGACGAGTTGACGGCGATGACGCTGGCGCTGGAGCAACAGCGCAAACGGGCGGAGGAGACGCTGACGCTGTTGGCGGCGGCAAAGACGGCGGCGCAGGTGGGGCAGGTGAAGGCGGGGTTGCTGGATGCGGCGCGCACGGTATTAAGCCAGAAAGACGAGGAACTGGTGGCGGCGGCGCGGCGGATGGCGCTGCTGAACGAGCAGATCGCGGCATTGCGCGGGCAGTTGGGGGCGCTTCAGGGGCTGCTGGACGCCTCCTCGGCAAAGGACGTGGCGGCCAATGTGCAGTTGCAGGCGCTGGGGACGCAGTTGAATTCGGCGCTGGCGCAGGTGGCAGCGGAGCAGAAGCGCCGGGCGGAACTGGAAGCCGCCGAGGTGGCGCGGCTGAAGGCGGAAACGCTGGACCTTGCGCGGTTCCGGTCGGAGTTTTTCGGGCAGTTGTCAACGCTGCTTGCCGGGCGCGAGGGGGTGCGGGTGGTGGGCGACCGGTTCGTATTCTCGTCGGAGGTGCTGTTCACGCCGGGGGCTGCGGATCTGGCGGTGGAAGGACGCGCCCAGATTGCCGGGGTTGTGGGCATTCTGAACGAGATATCGGGGAAAATTCCGCCGGGGATTGACTGGATCATCCGGGTGGACGGACATACCGACAAGATCCCGCTTTCAGGGACGGGCGAATTTGTCGACAACTGGGAGTTGTCGCAGGCGCGGGCGCTGTCGGTGGTGCGGTTCATGCAGGACGAGCTGGGCTTTCCGCCGACGCGGTTGGCGGCGACGGGGTTTGGCGAGTATCAGCCGGTGGCTTTCGGTGATGACGAGGC
>JANNAV010000185.1:0-13384 GCA_031384695.1 Paracoccaceae bacterium | reverse complement strand
ATCGCCGGTAAGGAAGCCCTCGCCGAACTGACGCCCGATGGTAGTGGCATAACACTTCCCGAAAGCCTCTTCGGTGATGTCAAACCCAGCCGGGTCGATATAGTTTTCCATATACCACTTCTTCAGGTTCATCTGAATGGTGGAATGGCGGAATTCATCGACCATCTGCATGGTAAAGCCAGTGCGCAGATCTTCGCCCGGTGCCAGACGGCTGACCATGGCCATAGACCGTGCAGCCGAGATTTCCGGGAAGGGGATGATCGCGAGAAAAAGCTTCATCCATTCCACCCAACGCGGCTCCACATTGCGGAACATGTCACCCCGAAGGGCGGCATCAAGGGCACCGTAAACGCGGTTATCCTTTTCTTCCTGCATCGAGAAGTAAGACCGAAGCACCTGCTTCATTGGGTCACGCGGTGCTTTGGTAATTTTGTAGTCGGTCGGGTAGGTCATCGCTTCCTGGACATAGGAAGGGTTCCACCCAAGATCGGCTATTTTCTTTGTCGCATCGGCAACCGATATGCCTTTTTGCGACGTGATCTTGTTCAGCGTTAGAGTCGCCATTGTTGCTCACCTTATCTGTTGAAGGGTGTGTAGGCAGAAACGTCGGCAAAGGTCAGAGAACTGCGATCTGTGCGACCGTCAGGTATCCAAGACGTTGAAGAGTCAGTGAATTCAAATCTCAACGCAGGCCTCCCTTCCTTCGTTCTTGAACCGGTCCGGGCATCTGGCCCGGCGGCGTCGGTTTGTTCGATGAGGCAGTAAGGGCGCAAAATCTGCCACGGCCAAACAGATATTTTTTGTGTAACGATCAGTGACGCGGTGTAACGAAACGTGACGCCACGGGCGGTTTTGCGATTTCATTTTGTGCGCTGCGGATACGTCTTAAAAAGGGGGATGGGTTCTGTGGCCTGACTGCGGATCGAAGGGGCGGCGGCGTGGCTGATGCGGCGGAGAGTTCGGAAAAGATGGCGGGCCTGCAGAAAATGCGGGTGGCACTGGTTATTCTGACCAGTCAGGAGACGTCGAAACTTCTGAGCCGCAGGCAGCGGGTTGCGGGCAAGGAGATCGAGGTGATGTGCGCCGAGCGCGACCTTGATCAGGGGGTGGCCGGGGCCAGCCGGGCCAGTCTGGAGGCGCTTTATGGCGAGGATGCGCTGTTGCGGCAGCAGTTGCACGAGACCGAGGCCGAGGTGGAAAAGATGGAGGGGCTGATGAGCAAGATCAATGCCGACATCGCCTCTTTGTGCCAATCATGACGGGGGCTGCGATGAAGACGGGGGCTGCGATGAAAGACGAGCGCGCGCATCTGCAATTGTTTGATCTTATTGCCCGCGAGTGGCGGCTGGCATCGCCCGCGCTGGGCATCACCTTCAACGCCAACAACACGGCGGTTGCTTTTGCCAGCGCCGATGGCACGGTGCATCTGGCCCCGACGGCGGACAAGGATGCGCCCAACAGCCGTGTGCGGCGTGCGGTTGATACGGCGCGTCTGACGATTGCGCCGCGTGACAGGCCTGCGCCGCCGCTGAAACCGGCGGATTTCAGCGAGGGGCGCACGTCGCCGGTGGTGGCTCATGGGGCGGATGGGTTTGCCTTTGCCAAGGCGACAGGGCGGATCAATGCGCTGACCCCCGGCGGAATTGCGGTGCATATGGCGATCAAGGCGCCTGGGCCGATTGCGCTGGTGGCCAGTTTTGCGGGTGTGGTGGGTTATGTTTGTGGCGATCAGGTGCTGCTGGGCGGGCAGGTGCTGGCCACGCTGGCCGGGATTGCCGCCATGGCGTTTTCGCCGGATGGCCGGATTTTGGCGGTGGCGCATGCGGCGGGCGTTACGCGATGGTCGGTGAGCAACCCGCACGATGCGCCGGTGCATGCGCCGCTTGCGGGCCATCCCACCGCAATCGTCTGGCGGGGTGATGGCACGGCATTGGCGATCTGCCTGCAGACGGCTGGCTTTTGCGTGATTGATGCCGCCACCAACGCCGCCACGCAGCATGGCAACTTTCCTGCCCCTGTGCGACATGTGGCCTTTGCCAGCCCCAGCAACACCGTGGTGGCCTCGGGCGCGTTCCGGGTGGCGGCGTGGTCGATGGCGGATAACAGCGATGTCACCTCGGGCAAGGCGGGCCTTGTGCTGGTGGACGCCATCGCCACCTGCCCGTCGCGCAATCTGGTGGCTGTGGGTTATGCCAATGGTCTGCTTAGTCTGGCGGAAATTGGCCGGCCGTCCGAGATTTTGCTGCGCGAAGACACCGGGGCCGGGTTTACCGCGATGGCATGGTCCGGGTGTGGCAGCTATCTGGCACTAGCCGGTGCCGACGGGTCTGCCGCACTTGTTGAATTCCCTGACAGCATGTTCAAATCCTGAAAGGCCGCACCATGCCCAGCAAAGCCGTTGAAGAACTGACCCCCGAAGAGCAAAGCAAAGACGCGTTTTTTCAGCGCATTGCCCTGATCGGCGAAGAGATGATCGCCGCCCATGGCCGCGAGTTTGCCACCGGCGCCTTCGTGCTGGCGGCGCGCTGGATCAGCGAAGGCCGGATGGGGGCCAAGGTCAAGGCACCGGCCGATACCGGTGCTGCCCCCCGGCCGAACTGAGCCGAACTGACCGGGGGCCGTGTAACGGGCGTGTAACAGATCGTTACAAATGCGGCCTCTTCGGGCGCAGGGCATTTGCTGTGCCGCAGAATTGCTAACCTGTGTTAGCTTTGCAAAGTCACTGCGGCAAATCGCCACCGTAAAAAATATCAGAGGAGTGTGGCTTGCGTGGACATCTTTTCAAAGAAATCCGGCCCCCGGGCCGAAGATCAACAGGCCAAACAACATCTTGCCCGCAACTGGGGCACGATTGAAAAGCTGGCCGATACGTTAAGCGGTGGCAAATACTCGGCCGACAAGGCGAAGAAAGCCGCCCCCGGACCGCAGGCGCAAGGATTGATCATCGTTGATCAGGCGCGCCCGCGGCTGCCCGATGTGCCGGTTCCCTATCTGCGGATCAGCCCCAATGGCCGGGTTGTGCTGGCCGATACCAGTTCGGGCGTGCAGCTGCATTTTCTGGGCCAGTTGAAGCGGATCAACGGTGCGGTGCAGTTTGTGATTGCCACGGCGGAGAACGGCTTTTTCAGCCCGCTGAGCCCCGAGTTGCACGACAAGATCGCTGATCTGGCGAACCGGACCCTGAACTGCGACTATTCCGAAGGCGATCTGGGGCAGGACATCAGAACCCGGCTGAACCTTGCGTAGCAGCCCGTCTGGCAAGCGGGCTGTTCGCGCGTGTGATACGAGAACGCGGCGTTTGCGCAAAACCGACGACTAAAATGTGTTGCGCCTGATCTGGTTCGGCCGATCAAGCCCAACACGCAACATACCCAGGCTGTTCCTGTCTTGGATTTCCTTCAATCTGAATCAGATTGAAGGAGATCCGCTCTAAATCCAGGGGAGGGGATTTAATGATGAGTTCAGATCAACCTGCGCGCCCCAATGCGCTTGGGCGTGGACCCCGGGGCAGCCCCCGGCCGGGCTTTGATTTTGCCGATGTGGACCCGCAGGAAACCTCGAAGGCGTGGAGCCGGTTCCTTGCCAACCGCAACGCCCCCAGTCTGCCGCTGACCGGGGTAAGGTCGGTGATTTACCAGTCCTGGGTGCGCAGCAACACCACGGGCATCAAGCCTGACCAGTTCGCGGCACCGTCGCTTGAACGCCACACCCCGATCAGCAAATCCACCTATGACCATGCCGAACTGCGCCGCGCCACCCGCGCTTCGATGACCCAGATCGGCAAATTGCTGTCGGGAGCCGAGGCGATGCTGATCCTGACCGATGCGCATGGCGTCATCCTTGAAACGGTGGGCGACAATTCCACCCTGAGCAAGGCCAGCAAGATCAACCTGAGCGTTGGCGGGCTGTGGAGCGAAGATGATTCGGGCACCAACGGCATCGGCACGGCCCTGTGGGCGGGCGAGCCGGTTTATGTGCACGGCGAGGAGCATTTCTGCGAGGGCATGAAGGCGTGGAGCTGTGCCGCAGCGCCGATCCGCGATCCGATTGACCGCGCCATCATCGGTGTCATCAACCTGTCGGGCCTGACGCGCATCTTTCAAAAACACAACGCCGCCTTTGCCGCCACCGTGGCGCGCGATATCGAGGTGGCACTGGAATACGAACAGGCCCTGCTGAACATGCGCCTGATGGAGGCTATCGTCGGCTTTGCCCCCACCCGCAATGGCGAACCCGCCGATGGGCTGGCGATTGTCGACCGCTTTGGCCGGCTGATCTACAACCGCAATTCGGGCCTTGAGGCGGGGCTGTCGGGCCGTGACCTTGGCCTTGGTACAAGGTTTCTTGATCTGCGCGACGGGCTGACCGAGGAGCGCATTCTGGCGTCTCTGCCCGCTGAGCCCGGCTGTCATGACATTCGCCTGATCGAGTTTGACGGCGAGGTGAAGGGGGCGGCGCTGGTGTTCAAGCCCGCACACCCGGCGATGCAGCGGCCGAAATCAGCGCCCATGATTGCCGTGCCCATCATCGCCATGCCCATCATCGCCATGCCCGGCCTGCAAATTCAGGGCACCGACCTGATGATCGTCGGCAAAAGCGATGCGATCCTTGAGGCGCTGGACACCGCCCACCGCATTGCGGGCGTCAACACGCCAACCCTGATCGAGGGCCAGACCGGCGTTGGCAAGGAGCTTTTCGCCCGCCTGATCCATTCGCAGATGAAGCCGGGTGATGCCCACCCGTTTCACGCCATAAACTGCGGTGCGATCACGCCGCAGGTTTTCGGCGAGGGGCTGTTGCTGCCTTTGGAGGGCGGCCTGTCGGCGCCGCTGTGTCTGGATGAGATCGGCGAGTTGCCCGCCGATGTGCAGCCGTTTCTGCTGCGGGTGCTGGAAGACCGGCTGACCGGCCTGCACGGACCCGAGCAGACGGCGCCCTCGGTGCGGGTGATATCGCTGACCAACCGCGTGTTGCTGGATGAGGTTGAGGCCGGGCGGTTCCGGCGTGATCTTTTCTACCGGCTGAGCACGATCATCCTGAAAATTCCGCCGCTGCGCGACCGGGGCGAGGATATCTTGCTGATCGCCGAACATTATAACCGCAAGATCCATGTGGAAACCGGGCGCGGGTTGCTGGTGCTGGGCTCGGAGGTTGAAGATGCCCTGATGGCGCATGTCTGGCCGGGCAATGTACGCGAGTTGCGCAACGTCATCTCGGGCCTGCATTATCTGGCAAAATCGCGCCATGTGACGCTGGCCGATCTGCCGCGCGAGATTGCCGTACCCGCCCCGGCCGGTCCCACGCCGCCCGCCTTGCAAGACCAGCGGCAGGCGCAGGCGCGTTCGCTCAAGGATGCCGAGGTTTTGCTGATCGAAAGCTCGCTTGTGCGCTATCATGGCAACATCAGCCACACCGCAACGGCGCTGGGCATTTCCAGACCGACGCTGTACCGGAAAATGAAGAGCATGGGATTGCGAACGGCGCCCGACGAGGCGTAGGGGCGCCGGGGCGTGGTTGCGGCATTTATCCCAAACGCCCGGCGCGATGTAGTGTCGGGCCACGCCGGTTCACCCGCCTGTTGCCAGGCAAGTGATTGCCTTCAATCGCGGTGAGGGCGTAGGGGGATCTCCGTGCTGGTGAACGCGGTGCCGCGCCGCAGGAGATCAATGCCCCGGCTATTTTCTGATCTTCGTCCGTCGCATCCGAGCGACCGGTTACGTATTGAGTGGTTGCCGAGGCGGGCTCCGCCGGCATGATGTGGTCTCTCCCACAGCGAATACAGGGGAGGCTTAGGTGCCACAGCTTGGTCTTGATGCGCGATACGACATCATGGGTTTTGGACAATTCCTGAATATCGTTCGTGCCGGCAACCATCGGACCCTGGAAGATCTGCACCGCCCCGATCTGCAGCATATGCAAGATGACCTGTGCATCCTTAGGATCGTTCTTGTCCCAGCGGTTGTGCAGCGCCACTCGCCTGCGGGCCAAGGCGACAGACGACACCAGCTTCAGATCAAACCCGGCCACGCCCAGATGAAACATCAGCACGCGGTGATAGTTGCCGGTAGCTTCAAAACCGATCCGGACCGGCGGGCCATATTCCCGCAAGATCGCGATCAGGCGCATGAAGTCACCGGTGGTGTTGGCGATGGTCAGGCGGCGACGGCGTGTCTTACCGGGGGCAGCAATCAGCACCTCATGGCGATGCTTGGAAATATCCCCTCTCGCGTTTGCAAGCAAACGCTGCCGGGCAGCGGATGACAGCCTCACCCGCATAACCCTCGAAAACAACGGAAAATTCCGGCCTCAACCGGATCGGGAGAACGCTTTCATGGGGGCAAGTGGCGAAGGGATCGGGAATGCCATCGAACCTTCTCGGAGAAAATATCAATGAAATCAACGAATGGCAGCTTGCGGAAAACTCGTCGAGCCTGCACGTCAGCCCGCATCAAAGTTTTGCAGCAACGAGGCCAGACCGGCGAGGACCAGAGCTGCACCCATGGGACGGGCCAGACGATTCCCACCGGGCACCAGCTTCTCAACGGCGACATAGAGTGTGATCCCGATAATCCACCAGATATTCATCACCCCACCGACGAAGAGCAGCGCCATCAGGGCCCAGCAGCAGCCGAGGCAGAAGCCGCCATGCAGCAGACCCATTCGGAAGGCTGCGGCCCTTCCTGTCCTGCGGTGGCGGGTCAGCGCCTCGACCGGGCCGCGGCAATGATTCAGGCACCCAGCCTTGAGCGGCGTCAGCTGGTACAGGCCCGCGCCGACCAGAATTGCGGCACCAAGCCAGGGCGTGGCCAGCGACATGAACATCGGAGAGATCAGGCCAAGCGCGGCAAGCATGCCTTGCGAAGCGGTGGCAATCACGCTGAATGCGGCCCATATGGTGAGATAGCCGAACGCGAACAGCAGCGGTGCGGCGACACCCCGACTTCGGTTCAGCGCACCGTAGAGCAGGATCGTCGGGGCAGCGCTTGGCACCATCATGGCGACCATCATCAGCCACCACATGACGAAGATGACCAGCGCGTAACGGGGCGTCCAGAGCATTGGTGAAACCATGTCTGGCATACCGGCGATCAGCGCACCCGCCGGGCCGGTGTGGGCGGTCATGCCGATGGCGGACATGCCTGTCCCACCGCCTGCGAGGATGAACCCGGCTGCGACCACGAAAGCAAGGAAAAGCGCCACCGCCACGATGCGCCGATCATGGCGGAGAAACCGGTCTGTGAGCCGGACATCTGACATCGCCAGTCAGGCCGCGTGGTTGATGACGCCCTTGCCGGTCATGTAGACCCGGCAAATATGTGCGTGCGTGCCATGGTTCTTGGTCAACGAAATGTCGCCCGAGGTCGTTGTCGTTCCGCTCGCCACTTCGGCCTGACGAAATTCAAAGCCGTGGGGCAGGTTGATGCGAGCACGGTGTTCGGCACCCGTCACGGGGTTTCGGATCGGTTCGGCCTTGAGATCGAAGACGCCGGGAATGTTGACATGCCCGGTGCGGCCTTCAAGATCGACGGCCAGATTGATCGGCTTGAACAGGGTGTCGAGCCGGTTGGGGGCCATTTTGTCGAACACCCAGAAGAATGTGGCCATGTCTTCGGTATCGCCACCTGTACCGATGGCTTCGACCGCTGCACGCTGTTCGGGTGAGGCACCGGCGTCGACGATCAACTGAATCGTCCCGTTGCCCATATGGATCGCTGCTGGCCATTTGGCCGTCATACCGAACTTCACGCCGTCAAGATTCACGTCGCCATAGTGGCCCTTGCTGATAATGAACCCGACCGCTGCCTCGCAGGTGCCGTCGGTCGGCATCGCGTTGAACTGGCACGGACAACCGAAGGCGCAGTTGCAGTTGGCAAGTTCCAGCGCGTCAATTTCCCAAGGCGTCATTCTGTCCCCCTTTCATGGTGAGTCCCTTTGACCCTTTCGGCAGTTTAGCACAGTCGGGCGGTTTTCCCGATGCTTTGGTGAGCGGGCGGCTGGTGGGACAGCCGCCTGCCCACAGGATCAGTTGTTCGCCGTCAGCGGATCGATGATCTGCGGCACTTCGGTGATTTTCGCAATCGGGATGCCGCTCAACTCCGCGTGCTTGCGGATCGAATCCTCGCCATCGGCAAGATAGATGCAAAAGGTCTTGTTGCCGGCGACGTAGCTGTGCTGCCACTGGATAGCCGGCCCGATGGTGCTGAGGGCCTGATTGGACGCCCGCGCCGCGCCGCACAGTTCGGTCACGGAAAAATTCCCGATGCCGGGAATGTCGCGTTCGATCATGTATCGTTTGAGACTGGCCATTATGGTTCCTCCGGTTGATGACGTGACCCAAGATTAGCCCCCCGGGCCTGATCCTCATAACCACAAGTTCTTTAGCTCACTAATGGCAGGCTTCTGTATCTCCCTTGAAAATTTACGAAACTAAAGCTAACCTTCAGTGATGTCCGCCACATCGCATCTGAAATCTCTTCAGGCCCTGGAAATGGCCATTCGGGTCGGGTCGCTGACCCTTGCCGCCGACCGACTGGGCATCACACCCGCCGCTGTGGGCCAACGGATCAGGTCGCTGGAGGACTATCTGGGTCGCGACCTCTTGTTACGGGGCCGCTCGGGCCTGACGCCGACAGTCGATCTCGATCACGCACTGACCGACCTCAAGGCTGCCTTTGCCGCACTGGACAGGGTCACCGAAAGTCTTGATTTCCAGCGCGTGGCCGAGATCCACATCGTGGCAGACCCCGACTGGTCAGAGCTTTGGCTGCTGCCGCGTCTGGCCGCCTTCCGCGCTGAGAACCCGAATATCCTTTTCTGCATCAATGGAGCCGGCGATATCCCGCTCCGGCTTGGCGCGCCTGATTGTCGGATCGAATACACCGATCCTGGTCGCGGCGAAGAATTGTTCCGCGATCTCCTCCTGCCGGTGACAGGTCCGGACAATTTGCGCCGAATGGCGGATTGGGACGCGCAGATGCCACTGGAGGGCATGCCCTTCCTGCATCTTGAGGCGCAACGCGACGATCCGCAACGGCCCGGCTGGCCACATTGGGTCGAGAGGTTCGGCTATCGTCGCGATGGTGCCGGGCGCGGAGTGCACTACCGCCACGCCCGGCTGGCGTTGGAAGCGGTGCGACAGAATGTCGGCTTTCTGATCTGCGGGCTGTCGTTGGTAGCAGCGGATCTGGAGAGCGGGCACATCGTGCTGCCCTACCCGGCACATCAATGCCTTGTGGCGCCGATGCCCTATGTCCTGACTGTCACTGCACATGGCACCTTGCGGCCGCAGCTGCAGCGGTTCCTCGACTGGCTGCGCGGTGAGGCGAGGTTGACCCGACAGAGTTTGCTTCGCGCCGCAGCTGAAAACCAGAGTTGACCGGAGGGGCAAATCGCTTCCTGATCGTTTGACCCGTTCACCCGGTCACAGCAACGATTGTCCACATGCCCTTCGCATAGTGACCGGCAATGTTCCAGTAGAGGATGTCCGTTCCCGGTTGCATATCGACAGTCACGGCACCGGAATCGCGCGGTCGCGGCTCTTTCAACCGGGCGGTGGTCCCGGCCGCTTGTTCATCCACCATCCGCTTGTCGATCAGATAGGGGAGTTCTCTGGACGGATCCTCAACCGGCGAAATCGTCACGCTGTGGTAGAATTCCTGCGATTCGTTGGCCACCCTGAACGTGACTTCTCCTGCGGGTATCTCAAGGGTGTCAACGGTGATCCCCATCTTGGCCATATCCATCGCACCTGGCATCGCCATGCCCATCGGCATCATGGTGTCCATTCCGTCCATCGACGCTTCGCCCTTGTCCCAAAGGGCAACCTTCACGATGGTTCATGGTTCCTGCAAAAGCGGCTCGATTGAACACCGGGAACGACAGGATTCCCGAAATGAAAGTTATCATCGAACGTCTGGAAAGTATCATGTCAGTTTCTTCTCACAGGACCGATGCATTGGCTCACGGCGTTACTACCCTTGTCAAACATCCGGGTACTGTAATTTAACCGACCGGCTCGATATTCTGGTTAAAGCGGAACATGTTTGCGGGATCGTAGCGCAGCTTGATCGCGGTCAGCCGGTCAAAGTTGCGCCCGAATGCATCTTTGGTAAGCGCAGCACTGTCCTCGTCCTGCCCGGCAAAATTGAGGTAAAGACGGCCTTCGTGTGAATGCCCGCGAAACCGCGTCCAGGCATTGCGCGTCCAATCCATGACCTTCGCATCTTCTTCCGGTTGCTCCCAGACCGAGTCGAGCGAATACATCCAGCCGAACGACCGGTCGCCAAAGGCCGTGGCATCGGCAGGCACGCGCGCGGTGGCACCGCCAAAGTTCCAGAACGAACTGATCGAGCGGTCAGAGGGCGAGGCGATGGCATTGGCCAGCCCCTCGTCGATCATCTCGTCGGTGAGTGTCGTCAACAGGTGCGATTTCCAGTAGCAGCGGAAGGCTCCGGTGGGAAACAGCGGGTCGAACAGTTTTTGGGCGTCCACATAGGACATGCGGCCCGAGAAATCTGCCGCCAACGACCCGAGGTCGCGCAGAGGTGCCAGGATGCGCTCGCCTTCGGCGGCATCGCCGGCATAGATCGCGGCGATCGTGAAGCAGCGTTTCCCCCAATGCTCGGCCGGGACATCCGGACCCTCAGCCAAAGTGGAAAACTCGCACAGCGAGGCGATGCTGTCGGATTTGTCCGCGAGAAAATCGCGCCAGAACCGGATCGGACCCGCACCGTCGGCAGCAAGGTAGATGGGCAGGGCGAACATCACCTCTGGTCCGAAGGGATGCAGCGCGAAACAGAACCGCGTGACGACGCCGAAGTTGCCGCCACCCCCGCGCAAGGCCCAGAACAGATCGGGGTGACTGTCGGCACTGGCCGGGCAAACCGACCCGTCCGCCGTGACGACCTCGGCTGCGATCAGGTTGTCGATGCTCAGGCCATGTTTGCTCCGCATCCAGCCGATACCGCCGCTCAAGGTCAGCCCGCCAACCCCGGTTTCCGAAATCAGGCCGCCCGGTGTGGCCAAGCCATGCGCCTGCGTGGCCGCATCCACCTCGGCCCAGGTCGCACCACCCTCCACCCAGGCGGTCCGCGCCACCGGGTCGACACTGACACCGCGCATCTGTGACAGGTCCAGCATCAGGGCCCCATCGCCCACCGCGTGCCCGGCAACATTATGTCCGCCACCCTTGATCGACACCGCCAACCCGTGCTTGGCCGCAAAGCGCACACCGGCCACAACATCATCGCGAGAGGTGCACTTAAGGATTGCCGCCGGATGGCGCGAAATCATCGCGTTCCAGACTGCGCGGGCGCTGTCGTACGCCGCATCGCCCGGCAATAGCACGGCACCAGCAGTTGTTGGCGCAAGGGCATGGAGCGGGGGTGTACGGGTGTTGCCTTGCATGGCATTCCTCCATTGTGAGCAGGTTCACTGTAAAACCGGCAGCGACATGATCGCTGCTGATTTCGACTGTTTTTGACAGACAGCGGCACCTGCGAGCGGATGCAGCGCTGTCGTCGCACCGTCATTTCTCCGGGAAGAGCCCGTCCACCATGGCATGATATTCTGCAACATCCGCGCCGGTCCCGTAGAGGACCGCCGACCAGTTGCGCACATAGCCAGCCATTGCCGCCGCCTCGGCAATCTCCTGCTGCGTCGCGCCAAGGGATGCCGCCGCCTTGCGGTGATAGTAGGTGCAATATTCGCAAGGGATCTGTGACGCGACCGCGAGGCCAATCAACTGCATCGTCTTGGGATCAAGCGCGCCCTTGCCGTCTTCGACATCAGACATCCAGGCCCATGCGCCCGCAACCATGCTGTCGGGGTAGTTTTCGATATCGGGCAGGGCCACCCCGAACGCATCCCGCGCGGCCTGCCGGACTGCGTCGGGGCTAATGTCCTCGGCTGCGGCTGGAACGGCAAGGCAAAGCGAAGCGGCAATTACGTGAAGCACTTTCATTGCAAGGTCTCCCTTTGAAAAAAGTTCAAGGTTGTTTGGTCAATCGTTCAGATGCGTCCTTTTCGGGTGCGCGTAAGCTACTTCCGTCTCTGTTAGTGGTTTTCCCGGCCGCCTGCGTATCGGCGCTTCTTTCCTGACTTTGATACACCCAATAGCGGATTGTGACCGAGAGGCGGAATTGACATGAACGGTCCAAACCGGACACACTCTGATGAATGTCTGGTCTTGACGGGAGTTGTTCGATGGCCGGCCGCCGCCCTACGATTGCCCTTTTGACGGCGCAAAGCACGTCCGCTGCGGTGCTCTACGGGCTTTATGACGTGCTGATGTCGGTTGGGGCCGTTTTTCCCGACATGACGCTGGGCAAGCCAGGGTCCGAAGCTCTCGATGTGCAGATCGTGTCGCTGGACGGTAAGCCGTTCCGATGCCTTGGCAATGTCCTTGTCGAGCCGCATCGCAGCATCGGCGATCTGGGTCAGATCGATGCCGTCGTGATCTGCGACATGTACAGCTCGATCCACGAACCACCGCGCGAAGACTATGCGGCGTTTGCCCCCTGGCTGAAGGTACTGCACAGCGACGGAGTATTGCTGACATCGGTCTGTTCGGGCGCGCTGGTGCTGGCCGAGGCGGGGTTGCTGGACGGTCGGGAAGCCGCCTCACACTGGGCCTACGCGGAGTTGTTTGCCCGCGCCTACCCCCGCGCCAGACTGCGTCGCGACAGCATCCTGTGTCTCAGCGCCGAGGCGCATGGCATCGTGACCGCGGGGGGCGTAACCTCTTGGCAGGAACTGGCGCTTTACCTGATCGCCCGGTTCTGTGGTGCGCCCGCCGCACGCGAGACGGCCAAAGTTCATCTGCTGGCGGGGCACGAGGGTGGCCAACTTCTTTTCGCCGCAACCAACCGGAGTATCAACGGGTCCGACCGGATCATTGCACGCTGTCAGGAATGGATCGCCTTGCACTATGAAGAGCCCAACCCGGTGCAGCGGATGGCAGAAATAGCAGGCCTGAATTCCCGCACCTTTTCGCGGCGATTCCGCACCGCGACTGGCAGCACCCCAATCAACTATGTCCAGCATGTCCGGATCGAGGAAGCCAAGCAGATGCTGGAGACGACATCAGACCCCATTGACGATCTTTCAATCCTGGTAGGCTATCTGGACCCGGCCGCGTTCCGGCGCACGTTTCGAAAGCTGGCAGGCACATCTCCCGCCGAGTATCGGCGGCGCTTTGCAAACCTGGTCCCGTTCGGCTAACGGCAGATGTTCCTGCGTTGCGTCGGCTAGCTGTGGAACCTCAACAGGTTGTCCATCGGTTGACCAAGGCGACTGATAGGTGGCTTTGAGGTCAGGCTGCCGTGCGGGCGATGCCAATTGTACATGTGGGTCCATTGCGGCAGGAGGTTTTTGCGCTGCTCGG
>JANNAV010000174.1:0-9027 GCA_031384695.1 Paracoccaceae bacterium | reverse complement strand
TCCCGCCCGGACCTGCGCCTTGGCCGGGCATGTTGGTGGTGATGTTGGTTCCGCTGACCGACGTGGTGTTGTCGGCCCCTGTGGCCCCGAACACATAGGTCAGCGCGGGCAGGGTGCCGCCCGTGCCGCTTTCGCTGTCGTCCAGTACGACCCCGGACGCGACGCTGAAATCGGGCGAGGCTGCCTGCGCCGGCAGCAGGGCCGGGTCGTAGCCGGTGATGACGGCGGGGTCCAGATCCGCAAGGAACCCCACGGATCCGCCCTCGATGGTGACGACCAGCCGGATCACGCCATGCCCCTGCAGCGGGGTGTAGGTGTAGGTGACGGTCGTACCGGGCGACCCCACGAACCCGCCGGTGACAACCGTGACCTCGCCGGTCACGGCATTGGTGGTGACGCTGAGCAATTCGTCGAAGTTCTGCGCTAAAACAGGGATCGTGAAGTTCTGCACCGCGCCGCTATCCAGCGTGGACAGCCGCCCCAGATCGTCGATGCCCCAGCGGTTGCCGTCGGAATCGGTAATGGTGTGGGCGGGGTGAAGGGCGTCGAAGCCGGAATAGTTGACGATGCTCAACTGTTCCTCGCGCGTGAGGCCCGCAAGGAAGCCGGACGCGTCCAGAATGATCGCGGAATTGGTGAAGTTGGTCAGGTCGAGACCTGCCGAAACTGTATCGCCGGCATCGGTCTGGGTGACGAACTGCAGCAGGCTTTGCGTCTCGCCCGGTTGCAGGGTCAGGGTATGGGTGATGGCGATGTCGTCGTTGTCGGTGAGCGTGGCGCTGCTGGGGGCAAGCGATGTGGATTGCCCGTCGCCGTAGGCGATCATGGCAATGCTGTCGGCGGCTGCCGCCCCGTCTGTGGTGAAAAAGCCTTTGTCGGCTGTGGTCAGAATGCCGTCGCCTGAGGAGGTGGTCAGGGTGGTGTTGGCGTCAGCGCCGCTGTCGCTGCGGGTTTGAACCGTGATGGTGATCGCGGCATCGGTGGTGTTGGTAAAGCTGTCGAAAAAGCGGGCGAAACCGATGGACGAGATGGCTGCATCTGACACCAGGACCTGTCGCTGCACCGCGATGCCGCCGATCAGCACCGGAACCGCGTTCACCTCGCGGCCGTTGAAATCGACCGAGGCCGCTAGCGGGTTGACCGGCGTGCCGTTGACGAACAGGATCATGCCGAAGTCAAAGGCATCATTGGTGCCATCGACGATGCTCAGCCCTCCGCCGTTTGTGTCGCGGATATCCCAAGTTTGGCCTTCGGTATCGGTCAGATCAACGAGGATGGCCATGGAAATCTCCTTTGGGTTGAAATTTGGGGTGTTTTATGGAGTCGGGCGGCGATTCGGAGCGATATTAGCCGATATTCCGGTAAAATTCAGGAAATCTGGGCGGTTAACGCGGTTTGATCACGCCGATGCTGGCCAGCGCCTTGTCGAGGGCGGACAGACCCTCGGGGGCGGTGGTGGATTTTATCGCATCAAAACGCTGGCGCAGGGTGGCTTTCTCGGCCCCCTGACAATCGTTCCACGAGCGGCCCTGCAGGCCCATCACCAGCACGTAATAGCCGATGAAATGCGGTTGCGCGCCCGATTGCAGCAGGCGGCGGTAGGCCTCGTCCGCGCCGAGGGAGTGGATTTCCTCGGCGGTGGCGATGCCTGCGCGGGCGAAGGCGGCCTCAGACGCGGGGCCAAGGTTGCGGATGCTGGAGACGGGGTTTGGCATGGGAGCGAGGTTAGCGCTGATCAGGCGGGCGAGGCAATCAGATCGAGGCCCAATCGCGGATCACCGGGGTTTGGCCTTGCTGTTGCGGCGTGGGGGCGGGTTTGCCCGATTGCTGCTGTTGGGGGGCCGCAGTTTCAGAACCACCCTGTTGGGTGGAAGCGGGGGATCGTGCCATGGGTCTGCCTCTGGTTTCTCTATTCCGGGATGGTGCCGGTATGGGCGTAACGATGTCTTAAGCATGATGCCGGGATCGGGCCGCAGCAAGGCCAAAGCACGACAGGATTGCGACGCGCGGGCCGCATTGTGCGACATTGGCAACAGGCTTTGGCGGTTTTTGGGGTGCGCGGGGTAAATGTTTGCGGTAACAAAGGGTGGGGGGATACGGAGTTGGCTTGACGGTGGCCTTGCGGCAACTAGGCTTGCGTCATGCAGTTTTAAGATATGGATGAGAATTTGACAGATCTGAGCATGACCCCGAACCTGTTGCAAAGCGATGTGCTGCGCCATCTGACGTTTACGCTTGGCAAGGATGTGCCGAATGCCAGCGTCTATGACTGGCGGATGGCGCTGAGTTTTGCGATCCGTGACCGGGTGGTCGAGCCGTGGTTCGCCTCGACCCGCCGCACATGGGCGGAGGACCGCAAGCGGGTCTATTACCTGTCGATGGAGTTTCTGATCGGGCGGCTGCTGGAGGATGCGGCGGTTAATCTGGGCCTGCGCGAGACGGCCGAGGCGGTGATGGCGGGGTTCGGGCAGGATTTCCGGGCGATTGTGGAAGACGAGCCGGATGCGGCGCTGGGGAATGGCGGGCTTGGGCGGCTGGCCGCGTGTTTCATGGAATCGATGGCGACGCTGGGGTGCCCGGCCTATGGCTACGGCATCCGTTATGAGCACGGGCTGTTCCAGCAGCGGTTTGAGGGTGGGCGGCAGGTCGAGGCGGCGGAGGACTGGTTGCGCCAGCGCCATCCGTGGGAGTTTGAGCGGCCGGAAAGCGCCTATACCATTGGTTTCAAAGGCCAGGTGGAGGTGCGCGAGGGGCGCGAGAGGTGGCTACCGGGCGAGACGGTAATGGCCTCGGCCTATGATACGCCGGTGGTGGGGTGGCAGGGCAAATGGGCCAATACGCTGCGGCTGTGGGGCGCGAAGGCCACGACGCTGTTTGATCTGGAGCGGTTCAATCGCGGCGATTTTACCGCCGCCGCCGAGCCCGAGGCTTTGGCGCGCACGATTTCAAGGGTTTTGTACCCCGATGACACCACCTATCAGGGCAAGGAGTTGCGCCTGAAACAGGAGTTTTTCTTCACCTCGGCGGCGTTGCAGGACATCTTGCGGCGGTATCTGGCGGCGCATGATGATCTGCGGGCCTTACCGAAATATGTGGCCATTCAGATGAACGACACCCACCCGGCGATTGCCGGGCCGGAGTTGATCCGGCTGTTGGTGGACGTGCATGGGATGGAGTTTGAAACCGCGCTGGAGACGGCGCGGGGATGTCTGGGGTATACCAACCACACGCTGCTGCCCGAGGCGCTGGAGCGGTGGTCGACGTTCACCTTCGGCTCGGTTCTGCCGCGCCATATGCAGATTGTGGAGCGGATCGACAGTTGGCACCGGCGCACCTATTCGCCGCCGCATTATCTGGGGATCGTGAAGCATCACGAGGTGCGGATGGGCGAGTTGGCCTTTGTGATGGCGCATAAGGTGAACGGGGTGTCGGGGCTGCACTCTGATCTGATCAAGCAGAACCTGTTCCCGGAGTTGCACAAGCTGCACCCCGACCGGATCGTGAACCAGACCAATGGGGTGACGCCGCGCCGCTGGCTCAGGATGGCGAACCGGCCTTTGGCGGGGCTGATCACGCGGACCATAGGCTCGGGCTGGGAGGCGGACCTTGACCGCCTGCGCGGTCTGGAGAAACATATTGCAGACAAGGGGTTCCGTGACGACTTTGAAGCGGCCAAGCGCACCAACAAGGTGGCGCTGGCGCGTTGGATCACTGAGGATTGCGGCGTGGTGGTGAACCCGGACGCGCTGTTTGATGTGCAGGTAAAGCGGATACACGAGTACAAACGGCAATTGCTGAACCTGTTGCAGACGGTGGCGCATTGGCAGCGGCTGCGGGAAAACCCAGGCGGGAACTGGGTGCCGCGGGTGAAGATATTCGGCGGAAAGTCTGCGCCGGGCTATGCGGTGGCGAAAGAAATAATTCATCTTATCAATGACGTGGCGGCGGTTGTTAATGCGGACCCGGTAACGCGCGATTTGCTGAAGGTCATCTATCCCGCCAATTACAACGTGTCGATGGCCGAGCGGCTGGTGCCGGCGGCGGATCTTTCAGAGCAGATCTCGACGGCGGGGAAAGAGGCGTCGGGCACCGGCAACATGAAGTTCATGATGAATGGTGCGCCGACGATTGGCACGCTGGACGGGGCGAATGTCGAGATTTTGCACGAGGTTGGGGCGGAGAACTTCTTTCTGTTCGGCATGACGGCGGCAGAGGCGGCAAAGCGGCGCGAAGACCCGGAGCATTCGAAAAAGGCGATTGATGCCAGCGTGGCCTTGCAGGGCGTGTTGCAGATGATCGCCGAAGGGCGGTTTTCGCCCGATCAGCCGGACCGTTATCACGGGTTGGTGCACCGGGTCTGGCATCATGATTACTTTCTGGTGGCGGCGGATTTCGATGCGTTTGATGTGGCGCAATCGGCGGTGGACAAGGTGTTTGCCGACCGCGATGCCTGGGTGCGGATGGCGGCCATGAACACCGCGCGGTCGGGATTTTTCTCGTCAGATCGTACGATACGGAGTTACATGCAGGATATCTGGTCGATCCCTTCCGCCTTATGAGGTTGCCATGGCCAAGCCGTTGATTGATCCGGAGACGGCAAAGGCGATTGCCGAGGGGCGGCATGGCGACCCGTTTGCGGTGCTGGGGCTGCACAGGCGAGGCAGCAAATGGGTGGTGGTGGCGTTTGATCCCGGAGCCGAGGCGATGACCGTGCTGACGCCCGAGCCGGTGGAAGCGGTGGCGGTGGTGCCGGGGGTGTTTGCGGCGGTGCTGCCTGGGCGCGCGGATTACCGTTTGCGGGCAAAAGGTTATGGCGCGACGTGGGAGTTTGATGACCCGTTCTGCTTTGGCCCGGTGCTGGGCGAGATGGACGAATATCTGCTGGGCGAGGGCACCCTCAAGCGGCTGTGGCAGGTACTGGGGGCGCATCTGATCACTCATGAGGGCGTGGCCGGCACGCATTTTGCCGTCTGGGCCCCGAATGCCGAGCGGGTTTCGGTGGTGGGCGGGTTCAACCAATGGGACGGGCGGCGGCATCCGATGCGCAGGCGGGGGGCGACCGGGGTTTGGGAGACGTTTCTGCCGGGGATCGGCGACGGCACGGTTTACAAATACGAGATCAAGGCGGGCGGCGTGGTGTTGCCGCTGAGGGCCGATCCGGTGGGGTTCGGCTCGGAACATGCGCCTGCCAATGCGAGCGTGGTGCGGGCGATTGGCGGGCCGCCTTGGGCCGATGGCGACTGGATGGCGGGGCGGGGGGTGCGGCAGAACATTGATGCGGCAATCTCAGTTTATGAGGTGCATCTGGGCTCGTGGAAACGCGCGCCGGGGGGGCGGATGCTGTCCTATCAGGAGTTGGGCGAACAGTTGGTGGGCTATGTGGCGGAGATGGGATTCACCCATATCGAACTGATGCCGGTATCGGAATACCCGTTTGACGGATCCTGGGGGTATCAGCCGGTGGGGCTGTTTGCCCCCACCATCCGGCACGGCACGCCGGGCGAGTTTCGCGGCTTTGTCGAAGCGGCGCACAAGGCGGGGATCGGCATTCTGCTCGATTGGGTGCCGGGGCATTTCCCCACCGATGCGCATGGGTTGGGGCGGTTTGACGGGACACCCTTGTACGAGCATGCCGACCCGCGCGAGGGGTTTCATCAGGACTGGAACACCCTGATCTTCAATTATGGGCGGGTCGAGGTTTCGAATTATCTGGTGTCCAACGCCTTGTATTGGTTGGAGGAATACCATCTGGACGGGTTAAGGGTGGATGCCGTAGCCTCGATGCTGTACCGCGATTATTCGCGTGAGGCGGGGCAATGGGTGCCCAACAAGGATGGCGGGCGCGAGAATTACGAGGCCATAGCCCTGTTGCAGCGGATGAACATCACGGCTTATGGCGAGGTGCAGGGCGTGATGACGGTGGCCGAGGAAAGCACGGCGTTTCCCGGCGTTTCGCGCCCGGTGAACCATGGCGGCCTTGGCTTTGGCTTCAAGTGGAACATGGGCTGGATGAACGACACGCTGTCTTACATGCAGCGCGACCCGGTCTACCGCAAACATCACCATCACCAGATGACCTTCGGGCTGCATTATGCCTGGTCGGAGAATTATCTGCTGCCGATCAGCCATGACGAGGTGGTGCATGGCAAAGGCTCGATGCTGGAAAAGATGCCGGGGGACCGGGGGCAGAAGTTTGCCAATTTGCGGGCCTATTACGGGTTCATGTGGGCGCATCCGGGCAAGAAGCTGTTGTTCATGGGCTGCGAGTTTGGCCAATCGAAGGAATGGAACCACAATCAGAGCCTGGACTGGCACGAGGTGGCGGAGGCAGACCACGCGGGCATGCAGGCCTTGGTGCGCGATCTGAACCGGCTTTACCGCGAGACGCGGGCGCTGCATGTGAATGACACCCGGCCCGAGGGGTTCATGTGGATCGAAAGCAATGATGCCGAGGCGGGGGTTTATGCCTGGGCGCGGCTGGGGGCGGCTGGTGATCCGATGGTGGTGGCGGTGGTGAACATGACGCCGGTGGAGCGGCGGTACCGGTTGGGACTGCCGGCGGCGGGGCAGTGGGACGAGGTATTGAACTCGGATGCAACCGTCTATGGCGGCGGCAACCGGGGCAATCTGGGGGGGGTGCGTGCAGAGGCGGTGGCGCATCAGGGGCAGGCGCAATCGGCAATGGTGACGTTGCCGCCGCTGTCGGCGGTTTGGTTTCGGCAAGGATGAATTTTGCGGCTTGGCCCGCGTTAAGGAGGATGGAATGATCGCTAGACCGAATGCACGGCTTTCCTCGCAGGCGATGGCCTTTGTGCTGGCCGGCGGGCGCGGCTCGCGGCTGAAGGAGTTGACCGACACGCGCGCCAAACCGGCGGTGTTTTTCGGCGGCAAAACCCGGATCATCGACTTTGCCCTGTCGAATGCGCTGAATTCGGGCATCCGCAAGATGGCGATTGCCACCCAGTACAAGGCGCACAGCCTGATCCGGCACATGCAGCGCGGCTGGGGGTTCTTTCGGGCCGAGCGCAATGAATATCTGGATATCCTGCCCGCAAGCCAGCGGGTGAGTGAGAACAAGTGGTATCTGGGCACGGCGGATGCGGTGACGCAGAACATTGATATCGTTGATTCTTATGGCATCAAGTTCATCGTGGTGCTGGCGGGGGACCATATTTACAAGATGGATTACGAGGTGATGTTGCAGCAGCATGTGGCCTCGGGCGCGGATGTGACCATCGGCTGTTTGACGGTGCCACGGATGGAGGCGCGGGATTTTGGCGTGATGCATGTGGACGCAGATATGCGGATCACCCAGTTTCTGGAAAAGCCGAAAGATCCGCCCAGCATTCCGGGCGATCCTCATCATGCGCTGGCTTCGATGGGGATCTATGTGTTCGACTGGGCTTTCTTGCGCGATCTGTTGATCAAGGATGCCGAGGATGCCAATTCCAGCCATGATTTCGGCAATGACCTGATCCCGGACATCGTGAAGAACGGCAAGGCGGTGGCGCATAAGTTTGCCGATTCCTGCGTGAAATCGGGGTTGGAGACCGAGCCTTACTGGCGCGATGTGGGGACGGTGGATGCGTTCTGGCGGGCAAATATTGATCTGACCGATTTTCTGCCGAAGCTGGATCTTTATGATCAAAGCTGGCCGATCTGGACCTATGCCGAGATCCTGCCGCCCGCGAAGTTCATCCATGACGAGGACAAGCGGCGGGGGATGGCGATCTCGTCGCTGGTTTCGGGGGATTGCATTGTTTCAGGCTCGGAAGTGCGCAATTCCTTGCTGTTCACCGGCTGCCGGACGCATTCGTTTTCCAGCCTTGACCATGTGGTGGCGCTGCCGCAAGTGATCGTGAACCGCAAGGCGGAGCTTGCGAATTGTGTGATCGACCGGGGGGTTATCGTGCCGGAAGGGCTGGTGGTGGGGCAGGATGCGGTGGAGGATGCGAAGTGGTTCCGGCGGACGGATTCGGGGATTGTGCTGATTACGCAGGACATGCTGGATGCGCGGGCCGCCAAGTTGGGGTAGAGCGTGTTACGTTTGATCGGGTTGATCCGAGCAAACGTAACACGCAACATTCACATATGGTGCCGGTCTTGGATTTCCTTCAATCTGAATCAGATTGAAGGAAATCCGCCCTAGGTGCGCGGATATGATTACACAGGTATTCGTGAACAATCACGGGGAAAAAACGCACGCCCGCGCCGCCGCCGAGGTTATGATCGCAGGCTGGGCTTACTCGCCATAGGGGATCCAGACGGTTTTCACCTCGGTTGCCGCACGCAGAAAAATCTGGCCTTCGCCATCGGCACCAAACCAATCGCGGGTCTGCGCGTGATTGACCCAACTGCGCTTTACATTCGTGGCGGCTTCCGTCTCGATCAACGCAGACAGGGGTTGCGACGAAAAACTCCACACCGCATCCACATCCATATGCCCGGCCAAGGGCTTTGCCAGTTCGGCGTGCGCACCTGTGACGATGTTCACCACGCCGCCGGGAAGATCCGAGGTTTCCAGCACCTGATAAAAATCGGTCGCCGCCAGCGGTGCGACTTCTGATGGCACAAGAACACAAGTGTTGCCCATGGCAATCGCCGGGGCCAGCACCGAAATCAACCCCAGCAACGGCGCTTCATCGGCGCAAAGCGCACCGATCACGCCGCAGGGTTCGTTCATTGCCAGTGCTATGCCACGGATCGGCACCGATTTGGCCGCACCGTCGAACTTGTCGGCCCATGCCGCATAGGTGAACAGCCGCTGGATCGATGCTTCCACCTCGGCCGCCCCCGGCTTGCCCGTAAGCTCTTGCAGGCGCGCGGCAAATTCCGCAGCACGCGCTGACAGGTTCTCGGCGATATAGAACAGGATTTGCGCGCGACTGTGGCCGGTGGTTTTGCCCCAGCCCTTGGCAGCCTGTGCCGCCTCAACCGCATTGCGGATATCCTTGCGATTGCCCAAGGCCACATGGCCCAGCAGCTTGCCCTTGCCCGACCACACGGCCTTGGAATAGCCGCCATCCG
>JANNAV010000161.1:0-10929 GCA_031384695.1 Paracoccaceae bacterium | reverse complement strand
CTCGCCCTCGTCAACACCCCGCCCGGTGACTGGATCGCAGGCGAGCGTGGCCACGCCGCCGTGCCCGGCGACGAGGCCCGCTTTCGCGACAGTTTCCTGCGCGCCGCCGAGTTCGCCACCCGCCTCGGCGCCAGCCATGTCCACGTAATGGCAGGCGTTGGCCGTGGCCCGTTGGCCGAACAGTGCTACACCGAAAACCTCGCATGGGCCGCCGCACAGGCCCCCGGCCTGCTGCTCACCGTCGAGCCTTTGAACCCCGACGATATGCCGGGCTACTTCCTCAACGATTTCGATCAGGCAGGCCGCATCCTCGATGATCTGGCCCTGCCCTCGATAGGCATCCAGTTCGATCTCTGGCACGCCGCCCGCATCCACGGCGACGCGCTCGCCGTCTGGCAGCGCCACCATACGCATGTGAACCACATCCAGATCGCGGGCTTCCCCACCCGCGCCGAACCCGGCGGCGGCGGCTTCGATCTGACCGCCCTCTGCGCCGAGGTCGACGCCGCCGGTTACACCGGCTGGATCGCCGCCGAATACCGCCCCTCCCGCGCCACCGTGCACGGGCTGGCGTGGCTGACAGCCCTCAAGGCCCGCGCCAAACCCATGGGCGGCTGATCCCACCTGTTTCTTTTGCCCGATTTGATTTCAATCAAATTGGGCCGCGCCTGCCTGCCCCCGGCAGGCGCGTTCCGCACCAGCCCAGGCAGCCGCGCCCCAATTTGCCAAACCGTCCCGATTGCGGACAACCCCTTGCCCAACGGCGTTCCGCCTTATGGCCAACGAACCGGAAAACTCTCTCCCAGAGAGTTTTCTGATCGGTCCGAACGTCCCCCGCCCGTAGCTACGGAAACCCTACGCCAACCCCACACAAACCCGACGCCTTGCCCCCCCCGCCCTCACTCGCTAACCTGCCTGCAAAACCCCACCTCGCAAAACTCACCTCAAGGAACCGCCATGACAATCAACGCTCCAGAAACCGAGGTTGTCAGCAAATGGAAAATCGCTTGCGATGGCGGCGGCGCTTCCGGCCATCCGCGCGTCTGGCTCTCTATCCCCGAAGACAAGGGATACGTCGAATGCGGCTATTGCGACAAACGCTATGTGCATGAAAGTACGTCGAAAAATCAAAAGTAACGTTGCGATGAAGCCCGCCCTCCGCACCCTCACCGCCCTCATTTCCCTGCCGCTGATCTTCTTCGCACTCTCGCTGCTTGGCGCGCTGATCCCTGGCCCGCACGCCCAAAACCCCGGCCCCCCCGCCGTTCAGATCGGCCTGCTGCGCGGCCCGATCCACTACGACTTCCTGCTGCCGCTCAACGCCAACACCCTGAACAGCTTCGCTTTTTCCGAACGCGCCGGGGTGCCGATCACCCACCCCGACGCCCGCTGGCTGATCATCGGCTGGGGCGCCACCGGCTTTTACACCACCGCAGGCAGCTACGCCGATATCACCGCCCCGGTCTTGTGGGATGGCATCACCGGCGATACTTCCGTCATGCATATAGACGTAGGCGGCGAAATACCCACCACCACTGGTGTCACCTTCCTCAAAATCTCCGAAGCCGAGTTCAAAGCCCTCCTCGCCACCATCGAATCCAGCTTTGCCCGCAACGCCGAAGGCGGCTTCATCCCCCTCGCCATCCCCGGCTTCCGCGACACCGACGCGTTTTTCGCGGCTCGCGGCCACTTCAACCTGCTGCACACCTGCAACGCCTGGATCGGCGAAACCCTCCGCGCCGCCGGCCTGCCCTTCGGAATCTGGACCCCAACCCCCCAATCCGTGGCCCTGTCGCTCGGCCAAAACCTCTAACGATTTCAACTTCCTACATCAAGGACTGGCACCCCCGCCGCCTTCATGCGACACTCCATATGCACCCCCTGATGAGGAAAACGCCATGGCTTTCGGCAAAGGACACCACCTGCACCTCATCGATGGCTCGGCCTTTATCTTCCGCGCCTATCACGCCCTCCCCCCCCTTACCCGCAAATCCGATGGCCTGCCGGTTGGTGCTGTGGCAGGGTTCTGCAACCTGATCTGGAACGAGCTGAACACCACCCGCGCCCAAGAGGCCCCCACTCATATCGCCGTCATCTTCGATCACTCCGCCAAAACCTTCCGCAACGACATGTTCCCCGCCTACAAGGCTAACCGCCCGGAATTGCCCGAAGATTTGCGCCCACAATTCCCCCTCACCCGCGACGCCACCCGCGCCTTCAACATCGCCTGCATCGAGATGGCGGGCTTTGAGGCCGACGATATCATCGCCACCTACGCCGTGATGGCCACCGCCGCCGGTGGCACCTGCACCATCGTCTCCTCCGACAAAGACCTGATGCAACTGGTGGGCGATGGTGTGTCGATGTTCGATCCGATGAAAAACCTGCTCATCGGCCCCGACGAGGTGTTCGAGAAATTCGGCGTCGCCCCCAACCGTGTCATCGACGTGCAATCGCTGGCGGGCGATTCCGTCGATAACGTCCCCGGCGCGCCGGGCATCGGCATCAAAACCGCCGCCCTGCTCATTCAGGAATACGGCGATCTCGATACCCTGCTGGCCCGCGCCGCCGAGATCAAACAACCCAAACGGCGCGAGGCTTTGCAGGATAACGTCGCCCAAATCCAACTCTCGCGCGATCTCGTGACGCTCAAGCGCGATACCCCCGTCGCCGACCCCCTCGATGCCCTGGAACTGCGCGAACCCGATGCCAACGCCCTGATTTCCTTCCTCAATCTGATGGAGTTTCGCACCCTCACCAAACGCGTCGCCGACAAGCTGAAGGTCGATGTGCCGGTGCTTGCCCCCACGCAAGGCATGCATGTGCAAGGTGCCCATGATGATGCCCCCCCCACCCCCCGCCTGCCCTTCGATCACACCAAATACACCTGCATCCGCGATACTGAGACCCTCAGCCGCTGGATCACCCAAATCTACGCCCGCGGCTATGTCGCAGTGGATACCGAAACCACCAGCCTCGATGAGATGCGCGCCGATCTCGTCGGCATCTCGCTCTGCGTTGAGGCGGGCGAGGCCGCCTATATCCCGCTCGGCCACCGGCAAGGCGGCGGCGATCTCTTTGGCACCGCCGACCTCACCGAAGGCCAGATGCCGCTGGCCGAGGCGCTGGCCCTGCTGAAACCGGTGCTGGAGGATGCATCGATCCTCAAGATCGGCCAGAACATGAAATACGATGCCAAGATCTTTGCCCGCCAAGGCGTCAGCCTCGCCCCCTTCGACGATACCATGCTGATGAGTTACGCCATGCACGCGGGCCTGCACGGCCACGGTATGGATATGCTTTCGGATCAATATCTTGGCCATCAACCGATCCCGATCAAATCCCTCCTTGGTGCAGGTAAATCGCAGATCACATTCGACCGCGTGCCGATTGACGATGCGGTCAAATACGCCGCCGAAGACGCCGATATCACCCTGCGCCTGTGGCAACTCTTCAAACCGCAACTGCACCGCGCCCATGTGACCACCGTTTACGAAACGCTGGAACGCCCCCTGGTGCCAGTGCTGGCAACCATGGAAATGGCCGGTATTCAGGTGGACCGCGATACCCTTTCGCGCATGTCGAACGCCTTCGCGCAGAAAATGGCGGGGCTTGAGGCTGAGATTTACCTGCTGGCCGGTGGCCCGTTCAACGTCGGCTCGCCCAAACAGCTTGGCGAGATTCTGTTTGACAAGATGAGCCTGCCCGGCGGCGAAAAGGGCAAGACCGGCGCCTATGCCACCGGCGCCGATATTCTGGAAGACCTCGCCACCGAACACGAATTGCCGGGCCGGGTGCTGGATTGGCGGCAACTGGCCAAGCTGAAATCCACCTATACCGATGCGCTGCAAGACCATATCAACCCCGATACCGGCCGCGTCCACACCTCGTATTCCCTCACCGGTGCCGTTACCGGCCGCCTGTCCTCCACCGATCCCAACCTGCAAAACATCCCCGTGCGCACCGAGGATGGCCGCCGCATCCGCGAGGCCTTCGTGGCCCCCAAGGGCCGCCTGCTGGTCAGCCTCGATTACTCACAGATCGAGCTGCGCATCCTCGCGCATGTCGCCGATATTCCCGCCCTGAAACAAGCCTTCCGCGATGGCCATGACATCCACGCCATGACCGCCGCCGAGATGTTCAACGTGCCGCTCGATCAGATGACCCCCGATATCCGCCGTCAGGCCAAGGCGATCAATTTCGGGGTGATCTATGGCATTTCCGGCTTTGGTCTGGCACGCAATCTGCGCATCCCGCGCGCCGCCGCCCAAGGCTTTATTGACCGGTATTTTGAGCGTTTTCCGGGGATTAAAGGCTATATGGACCGCACCATCGCCTTCGCCAAAGACCATGGCCATGTGGAAACCCTATTTGGCCGCAAGATCCACACGCCTGAGATCAACGCCAAGGGCCCCGCCGCAGGCTTTGCCAAACGCGCCGCCATCAACGCGCCCATTCAGGGCACCGCCGCCGACGTGATCCGCCGCGCCATGGTCCGCATGCCTGCCGCCATCGCCCACCTGGATGCCAGAATGCTGCTGCAGGTGCATGACGAACTGCTGTTCGAAGTGGCCGAAACCCACGCCGACGCCCTGATCCCCATCGCCCGCGATATCATGGAAGGGGCGGCCGACCCGGCGGTAAAGCTGTCGGTAAAACTCACCGTCGAGGCCGGCCGCGGTGCCAACTGGGCCGCCGCGCACTAGAGAGCGTGTTGCGTACATTCGGGTTCACCCGGTTGTACGCAACACGCAACACTCCCAAGCTGATCATATCTTGGATTTCCTTTAATCTGAATCAGATTGAAGGAAATCCGCTTTAACCCCCCTCAATGCACCACAGCATGCAGCGGGCGCGATTTGCGCGACGCGCTCACCCGGTCGCCGATGATCAGCCCATCCGCCCCGGCGCTGATCACCACCACCGCCCCGTCCATCACATCGCCCGCCAGAATCATCTCGGCCAGCGGATCCTGCAAATGCCGCTGGATCACCCGTTTCAACGGCCGCGCCCCGAACACCGGGTCATAGCCCTCCTCGGCCAGCCAGTCGCGCGCCGCCTTATCCAGTTGCAGCACGATCTTGCGCCCCACCAGCCGCGCCTCCAGCCGCCGCAACTGAATATCCACAATCGCCGCCATATCCTGCCGCGCCAGCCGGGCAAAGATGATCTGGTCATCCAGCCGGTTCAGAAACTCGGGCCGGAAATGCTGGCGCACCGCCTCCATCACCGCCGCCCGCGCCGCCGTCGGGTCCGCCCCATCTGGCAACTGGCTGAGCGCCATCGCCCCAAGGTTCGAGGTCAGCACGATCAGCGTCTGCTTGAAATCCACCGTCCGCCCCTGCCCATCGGTCAGCACCCCGTCATCCAGCACCTGCAACAGCACGTTGAACACGTCGGGATGCGCCTTTTCCACCTCGTCAAACAGCACCACCTGATAGGGCCTACGCCGCACCGCCTCGGTCAGCACGCCGCCCTCCTCATACCCCACATACCCCGGCGGCGCCCCGATCAGCCGCGAAACCGCGTGCTTTTCCATGAACTCGCTCATGTCAATGCGCACCATCGCGCTGTCATCGTCGAACAGATACTCCGCTACCGCCTTCACCAACTCGGTCTTGCCCACCCCAGTCGGCCCCAGAAACAGAAACGATCCCAAAGGCCGCCCCTCATCGTTCAAACCCGCCCGCGCGCGGCGCACTGCATTGGCCACCGCCGTCAACGCCTCGCGCTGGCCGATCACCCGGCGGCCCAATTCGTCCTCCATCCGCAGCAGCTTTTCCCGCTCGCCTTCCAGCATCCGCGCCACCGGAATCCCGGTCCAGCGTTCCACCACCTCGGCAATCTGCTCGGGCCAGACCGCCTCGGCCACCAGCGCCTCGCCCTCGCGCGCCTCCGCCTCGATCAGCTTTTTCTCCAACCCCGGCAGGATACCATACGACAACTCCCCCGCACGGCCCAGATTGCCCTCGCGCTTGGCCTGCTCCAGATCGGCCCGCGCGCGGTCCAGCTGCTCTTTCAGATCGCGCGCCACTTCCAGCATGTCGCGCTCGGCCTGCCACTTTGCCGTCATCGACGCCGCCCGCTCGGTCAGCCCCGACAACTCGCCCACCAGCTTGGCCAGCCGGTCTTTCGAGGCCACATCCTCCTCTTTCTTCAACGCCTCCGCTTCGATCTGCTTCTGCAAAATCTCGCGGTCAAGCGTATCCAGCTCCTCAGGTTTCGAATCCACCTCCATCCGCAACCGGCTTGCCGCCTCGTCCATCAGGTCAATCGCCTTGTCGGGCAAAAACCGGTCGGTGATATAGCGGTGGCTCAGGGTCGCCGCCGCCACCAGGGCGCTGTCCGAGATTCGCACCCCATGATGCAACTCGTACTTTTCCTTGATTCCCCGCAGAATCGATATGGTGTCCGCCACCGTCGGCTCATTCACCAGAACCGGCTGAAACCGCCGCGCCAAAGCCGCGTCCTTTTCCACATATTTGCGGTATTCATCCAGCGTGGTCGCCCCCACGCAGTGCAACTCGCCCCGCGCAAGGGCCGGCTTGATCAGGTTGGCCGCATCCATTGCCCCTTCGGATTTGCCCGCCCCCACCAGCGTGTGCATCTCGTCGATGAACAGAATGATCTCGCCCGCCGCCGTCGTCACCTCGTTCAGCACCGCCTTCAGCCGCTCCTCAAATTCACCGCGATACTTTGCCCCGGCAATAAGCGCGCCCATATCAAGCGCCATCAGCTTTTTGTTGCGCAAGGATTCCGGCACATCGCCATTGATGATCCGCAAGGCAAGCCCCTCGGCAATCGCTGTCTTGCCCACCCCCGGCTCGCCGATCAGCACCGGGTTGTTCTTGGTCCGCCTGCTCAACACCTGCATGGTGCGGCGAATTTCCTCATCCCGCCCGATGATCGGGTCAATCTTGCCCGCCGCCGCCGCCTCGGTCAGATCGCGGGCGTATTTCTTCAAGGCGTCATAGCCCGCCTCGGCATTGGCGCTGTCCGCCGTCCGCCCCTTGCGCACATCATTGATCGCGGTGTTCAGCTTTTGCGCCGTCACCGCCCCGGCCTCCAGCGCCACCTTGGCGGTTGACGCCACCATGCACAGCGCCATCAGCATCCGCTCTACCGGCACAAAACTGTCGCCCGCCTTCTTGGCCAGCTTTTCCGCCTCGTCCAGAACCTTCACAAGGCCGGGGTCCATGAAAGGCTGCGCGTCGCCGGTCACCTTCGGCAATTTGCCCATCGCCAGCGCCAGCGCCTCCGTCACCCGCGCAGGCTCGCCCCCCGCCCGGCGGATCAGATTGCTCGCCAACCCCTCGTCATCATCCATCACCGCGCGCAACAAATGCTCCGGCGCCAGCCGCTGATGGCTGTCGCGGGTGGCAATCACCTGCGCCGCCTGAATGAACCCGCGCGACCGCTCGGTGAACTTTTCCAAATTCATCGGTCAAACTCCTTTATCAGCACCAGGTTGCCCGCCCATCATGGCACGCGCGACCGGCCTCGGCTTTGACATGGGTCAGTCGGGCCGATGATGCAAGATTGCCACAGCATTTGCGCGCGAAATTTTGGGGCGTGGCACCCATCCGCTATTGGTAGCGCACAAAGGCAAAGGCCGTGCTGTCCGGGGCCCAGCACGGCACGTTGATGCTGCCCTGCCCCCCCGTCATTTCAACCACCCGCCGCCGGTTGCCGCCCTCCGGGTCCATCAGACACAGGGCCACCGCAAGATCGCGCGGATGTCCCGTCGTGCCCGGCGGATAGGCCAGATAAAGAACGCAGCGCCCGTCCGGTGAAGGATGCGGAAACCAGTTCACCAGCGCATCGGCAAACAGCTTTCGCGCCCCCATGCCATCCGCCGCCATAACCCAGATCTGCGCATGGCCATCCCGGTCGCAGTTGTAATAAATCCGCGTACCATCCGCCGAGAATTCCGGCCCATCCGAATGCCCTTCGCCAAAAGTCAGCCGCCGCTCCTCGCCGCCGTCCAAGGAAAGCGCATATATATCAACCACATGCCGCCCACCCCGCGCCGCCGCATAAACAATCTGCCCGCCATCGGGCGACCAGCCATGCCACCAGCTTGGCGCGTGTGTCGTCACCGGCACCGGCACGCCGCCCTCAACCGGCAGCAGAAAAATCTCGGCCCCCCGCGCCGTATGATGCGACAACACGATCTGCCTGCCATCGCCCGAGATGCCATGATCATTGTTGCACCGGCGGGCAAAGCCCGTTTCAACCGGTATCAGGCGCGGCTCTGCCAGCGGCACCCAGAACAACTGCCCGTCGCCATTAACCAACAAACGGTCGCCCGAAGGATGCCAGTTCGGCGCCTCGATCAGCGCATTCGTCTGCAAAACCACCCGCGCAATCCCCGTCGCCAGATCATAAACCTCCAGCGAAGATCGCATCACCCCTTATCTTTCGGCGTCAACAACTTCGCGGGCCGAAGCGCCTCCGCCGCCTTGAACAGTCCGAACGTCTGGTTCACATAATTCACCACACCGCCAATTTTCTCCATGTATTCCGCCAGTTGCGGCGTCCTCTCGGCCTCCACCAACTGCACGGCCCGGTCCGGCCCCTCGGCCTCGAACTGGCAATAAAACAACGGCTCGCCGCGTTTCAACACCAGATCCTTCTCCGGCTCATGCCACTCAAACGCCCACATCAAGGGCCGCGGCCAAAGGCTGATCGGAAACCGCCCGCCAAAAATAGTCCCCGGCATCTGCTCCTTGCGGTAATGCGCAAAAGCCGAAAGCTGCGTCAGATACACCATCTCATCGGCAATAAAACAGTACGGCAGCACCATCTGCACCGTCGGCCGGTCCGGATAGCGCCACTCGGTTTCATTCACCAGCGTCATCACCTCGCCCAGCTTGTTGGCGCGGATGGTCGATCCCACCCCGTTGCGGTTCACCAGATGCGCCTTGCCCTTGTCATCGCGGCCAAAGCCGAGGTGAATGTCAAACGGGCATTTCACCATGAAATACCGGCTTTCCAACTGGATAACCGCCGGGCAACGGCTGGCCGATTTCGCATGCGCCTTGTTGGTCTGGCGAAACATCACCCGCTCGGGCGGATCATACATCACCGCACCCTTGTCCGCAGTGCGAAACCAACCCACCATCACCGGGCTCGCTTTTGGCCCCTCGTCCGGCCGCTCGAAACTTACGTTGATCTCCATCGCCCGCCCTTTCGTTTCCGGCAGACTCCACCCGAAAACCCCTGCATGTCAATCCTTTGCCAGCCGCCCCAGCGCCGCCTTCAACGCAGCCACTAAGGCCCGGTCCGTCTGCCGCTGGCCCACCAACTGAAACCCGAACGCCAACGCCCGCCCGCCCACATCCACCGCGCGCCCGCAAGACCCATGCACCTCACGCAGCGGCAACCCTGCCAGTGCGGCCACCGTTTCCGCCGAAATCCCCGCCCCCGGCATGATCGTGCAATCCCCCGCGCGCGCCGTCATCGCCGCCAGCACCGCCACCCCCTCGGCCGCCACCCGCGCCCCACCCGAGCTTAGAATACGCCGAAATCCCAGTGCCCTGGCCATATCAACCGCCGCGTCCATATCCGGGCAAAGATCAATCGCGCGGTGCAGCGTCACGTCCATGCCGCCCGCCTCGGCCAGCAATTCCGCCAGCACCGCCGCATCCAGCCGCCCATCCGGCAAAGACGCCCCGAACACCACCCCCGCCATCCCCAGCCGCCGCGCCGCCCGGATATCCGCCCGCATCACCGCCACTTCGGCGCTGGTATAGACAAAATCCCCCGCCCTCGGCCGGATCATCGCAAAGCACCGCACCCCTGCCCGCGCCGCCACCTCCATAAACCCCCGCGATGGCGTCAACCCGCCCAACGCCAGCGCCGCGCAGACCTCCACCCGGTCCGCCCCGCCCGCCACCGCCTCGGCCAGCCCTTCCGGCCCATCCACACAAACCTCCAGCAGTATATCAGCCAAACGCCGCCTCCCCCGCCACCGCCGCCCCCACCAAACCCGCATCCGCCGAAACCTGCGCCACCACCAACAGCGGCCCGGTGCTGGCCCGCAACACCCGCGCCCGCACCGCCTTATCCAGCGCCGCGATCAGCGCCGGCGCATTGGCAAGCCCGCCCCCAACCGGCACCACCGACGCGCCCACCACGTTCAAAACCATCGCCAGCGGCCCCGAAACCAGATCAAGCCACAGCGCCACCGTCGCCACCTCGGCCCCAACCCCCTCCTGCCAACCCGCAACAATCGCCTCTGCCCCAAGCACGCCCCCGCCCAAATGCCGATGCAGCCGCTCCACCCCGCGCGCGCCGCCCACGGTATCCAGACACCCCACCTGCCCGCAAGCACAGGCAAATCGCGGCGCCTGTATCACCGGCCCATGCCCCCATTCCCCGGCAAACCCGCCTGCCCCCGTCACCAACCGCCCGTCCAACACCAAACCACCGCCCACGCCAGAACCCAGAATGATCCCGAACACCGACCGATGCCCCCGCCCCGCCCCCTGCCGCGCCTCGGCAAGCGCAAAGCAATCCGCGTCATTCAACACCAGCACCGGCAAGCCCAACGCGCGCGCCAAATCCGCCGCCACCTCGCGCCCGTCCAGACAGGAAATATTCGCCACCTTGATGCGCCCGCTTGCAGGATCAACCACCCCCGCCACCGAAACCGCCACCCCGCGCAAGCCGCCCACCACAAAGCCCTTCATCGCAGCCACAAAGGCCGCAAAATCAACGGCCGGCGTTGCCACCGCGCCCAAAAACTCCAACCCGCCCGCCCGCGCCAAAGCCGCCTTGATGCGCGCGCCGCCGATATCAAAACACAAGATCACGCCACCACCCTCCCGCTGTTTCAGCCATAGCAGCTTCCCCCCCACTTGACACCCATGCCACCTGCCCGCATCACCCACCCGAACGACGGAGGCCGCCATGCCCGAAACCATC
>JANNAV010000150.1:0-2066 GCA_031384695.1 Paracoccaceae bacterium | reverse complement strand
GCGCAGATCGCGCTCGACCAGCCGCAGCGCCTCGTCGCTGTTTGCGGGGTTCATCTGGTAGGTTTTCTTGTCGCCTTTAAGGGCACCCGAGGCCCCCACCGCATCGCGGAACGGGCCATAGAACGCCGAAGCGTATTTGGCCGCATAAGACAGGATTGCCACGTTGGTGTGGCCGCACGCCTCTAGTGCCGCGCGGATAGCGCCGATGCGCCCGTCCATCATATCGGAGGGCCCCAGAATATCCGCGCCCGCTTCGGCCTGCACCAACGCCATGCGCACCAAAGCCGCCACCGAGGCATCGTTGACGATGATGCCATCCTCAACCAAACCGTCATGGCCAAGCGCGTTATAGGGGTCGAGCGCCACATCCGTCATCACCGCTATGCCGGGTACTGCGGATTTGACGGCGCGGATGCAGCGGTTGGTCAGGTTTTCGGGGTTCCACGCTTCGCGGCAATCCACGGTTTTCAGGGCGGGGTCGGTGTAGGGAAACAGGCAGATCGCGGGGATCCCGAGGGTTGCCGCCTCTTGCGCCGCGCGCACCACCTGATCTATCGACAAACGCTCCACCCCTGGCATCGAGGCTATGGGTTCGCGCATGCCTACGCCGTCGCGCACGAACACCGGCCAGATCAGATCGCCGGTGGTCAGGGTGGTTTCCTGCACCAGCGCGCGCAGGGCGGGGGTGGTACGGGTGCGGCGCGGGCGCGAGGCGGGGAAGGGGGCTGCGATGGGGCGCATGGGCGGGCTTTCCTGCGGGCAAAGGGGGCTTGCGGTTCCAAGACTTGCCTGCCATGGAAAGGCGCATATCTCAAGCGGGCAATCGGCCGCGGAGGCGGGTTAAGGGCGGGAGTGCGGGTTTGGAGTGGTATCAGCTCATTTTCGAACTGATCGACATGCGGTCGTTCTCGAACCTTTGGTACTGGATCATGCTGGCCGTGATGTGGTCCAGCGCCAGCCATTGGGTTCTGGGGGTGCCGTTTGACATGATCGCGCGCGCGCGCAGGCAGGGCGATCAGGCGCAGGCCGATCTGGAAACCATCGTGCGGATCAACACCGGGCGGCTTTTGAATATCGCGCGGGTTTCGGGATCCTGGCTGATAGGGTTCTTGTTCTTCATATTGACGGCATTGGGCGTGCTTGGGTTTCTTTACGATGTGGAGTTCGCCCGCGCCCTGTTGTGTCTGGTGGTGCCGATGAGCGTGCTGATGGGGCTTTCGATCCGCTCAGCCGGCCTGATCGAGGCGGGTGAGAGCAGCGGTGCGGCGTTGCAGCGGCGGCTTTCGCGGCACCGGTTGGCCACGCAACTGCTTGGTATGGTGTCTATTTTCATAACCTCGCTCTACGGGATGTGGGAAAACCTGCACATCTCGGTGCTGGGTTAGACAGGCTGGCACGACATGGCGGATCGCATCGTTCTGGGCGGCGCCCCTGAGGGCTTTGACGCTCGGCTGGTGGCGCGCGAACTGGCGCGGGGGCAGCCGGTTATCCACATTGCGCGCGATGACAAGCGGTTGGCGGCGATGCGGGCGGCGCTGGCGGTGATGGCGCCGCAAACGGTGGTGCTGGACCTGCCGGGGTGGGATTGCCTGCCCTATGACCGGGTTTCCCCAAACCCGGTGCTGCTGGCGCGGCGGATGTCCACTTTGGCGATGTTGGCGGCGGGTATGGCGGGGCCGTTCGTGCTGCTGACCACGCTGAGTGCCGCGATGCAGCGCCTGCCCACCCGCGCCGTGATGCAAGGGGCATCCTTTGTGGCGCAGGTTGGCGACCGGGTGGACGAGCGGCTGTTGAAGGGGTTTCTGGCCAATATGGGGTTTTCGCCGGTGTCCACCGTGGCGGAACCGGGCGATTTCGCAGTGCGCGGCGGCATCATTGATATCTTTCCACCGGGGATGGGCGGGCCGGTGCGGCTTGATTTCTTTGGCGATGTGCTGGACGGCGCGCGGCGGTTTGATCCGGCAACCCAGCGCACCACGCAAAAGCTGAAATCGGTGGAGTTTGCGCCGATGTCCGAGGTTATTCTGGACGAGGCCGCCATCACCCGGTTCCGCCAGAATTACCGG
>JANNAV010000149.1:0-2150 GCA_031384695.1 Paracoccaceae bacterium | reverse complement strand
CCAATGTTCCATCCCCTGATGCTTGCGCCCCGCACTCACCGCCTCGTAGAGCGGATCGTTGGACCCCGCCGTGCCAAACTCCACCCGGTAATTCTGGCGGAACCGGGTGATGGCGGCCTCGTCCAGAATAACCTCGGACATTGGCGCAAACTCTACTGATTTCAGCTTTTGCGTGGTGCGCTGGGTTGCCGGATCAAACCGCCGCGCGCCGTCCAGCACATCGCCGAAGAAATCAAGCCGCACCGGCCCACCCATCCCCGGCGGAAAGATATCAATGATGCCGCCGCGCACCGCAAAATCGCCCGGCTCCGCCACGGTAGACACCGGCGAAAAGCCCATATTGGCCAGAAACCCCTTCAAAAGCCGCTCGTCCACCCGGTCGCCCACCTGCGCCACAAAGGATGCGCCCTGCATCACCGCGCGGGTGGGCAGGCGCTGCATCGCGGCACTCAGCGTGGTCAACAGCACGAACGGCCCCGCCATTCCCGCCGCCAACATCGCCAAAGTCGACATCCGCCGCGCCAGCAGCACCGGGTTTGGCGATACCCGGTCATAAGGCAGGCAATCCCACCCCGGCAGGTCCAGCACCACGGTTTGCGGCGCCATCACCGCCAGCGCCGCCCGCATCGCCGCCAACCGCTTGTCATCGCGCGCAATATGGATAACCGGCTGCCCTCGCGCCAGTTCGCGCGCCACCAGCCGGGCATCAAAACCCTCGGGGGCGCCGCCCAGAACGATGCGATCCGCCATCCCGAACCTGCCCGCCTAACCCAGCACCGAGATGTGCAGGTTTTCCCACATCCCATAAAGCGAGGTCACGAAAATCGACAGCATCCCCAGCAGTTGTGTGGCCAGCCGGTGCCGCGACAGCCGCCGCTGCAATGCCGCCCCCGCGCTCTCGCCCGCCTCGATCAAACCGGCTGAGCGGATGGAAAGTCCCATCAACACGCTCATCGGCACCACCAGACACAGCAGGGCACGGGCAAATTCCACGTCATAGTGAAACCCAAGCACCCCCAGCACCGTCAATGCGAAACACAAAAACCCGATCAGCCACAGCCCCGACACCCGCGCGATGTTCAAAAGCCGCCCGGTGTTGATCCGCACGATGGTTTCCAGATCGGCTTGCGCCTGATCCCCCTGCCTGCGCGCGCGCGCGATCATGTCAAACGGCACCCCCAGAACCCAATGGCTGGCGCTCGACCACATCACGGCCAGCATGATCCAATACCAAAGGTTCGAGAACGACCGCATGTCGATCAGTTCGAAAATGAGCTGATACCACTCCAAGCCCGCACTCCCGCCGTTAACCCGCCTCAGCGGCAGATTGCCCGCTTGAGATATGCGCCTTTCCATGGCAGGCAAGGCATAGAACCGCAAGCCCCCTTTGCCCGCAGGAAAGCCCGCACATGCGCCCGATCGCAGCCCCCTTCCCCGCCTCGCGCCTGCGTCGTACCCGTGCCACAGCCGCCCTGCGCGCGCTGGTGCAGGAAACCACCCTGACCACCGGCGATCTTATATGGCCGGTGTTCGTGCGCGACGGGGTGGGCGTGCGCGAACCCATCACCTCGATGCCGGGGGTGGAACGATTGTCGATAGATCAGGTGGTGCGCGCGGCGGAACAGGCGGCAAGCCTCGGCATCCCCGCCATCTGCCTGTTTCCCTACACCGACCCCGCCCTGAAAACCGTGGATTGCCGCGAGGCATGGAACCCCGAAAACCTGACCAACCGCTGCATCCGCGCCGTCAAATCCGCAGTGCCCGGGATTGCGATCATGACAGATGTGGCGCTCGACCCCTATAACGCGCTTGGCCATGACGGTTTGGTTGAGAACGGCATCATCGTCAACGATGCCTCGGTTGCGGCTTTGGTGCGCATGGCGTTGGTGCAGGCCGAAGCGGGCGCGGATATTCTGGGGCCTTCCGATATGATGGACGGGCGGATCGGCGCCATCCGCGCGGCACTGGAGGCGGACGGCCACAGCGACGTGGCGATCCTGTCTTATGCCGCCAAATACGCTTCGGCGTTCTATGGCCCGTTCCGCGATGCGGTGGGGGCCTCGGGTGCCCTTAAAGGCGACAAGAAAACCTACCAGATGAACCCCGCAAACAGCGACGAGGCGCTGCGGCTGGTCGAGCGCGATCTGCGC
>JANNAV010000095.1:0-5319 GCA_031384695.1 Paracoccaceae bacterium | reverse complement strand
CAAACCCAACGACAACCCCGCCGATCCGTTCAAAAAGGCGCTCGCCGACGCCACCCGCACCATGGCCGACGATGCCGAAATGACCGTGACCTACTCGGTCGATCCCGCCGGCATGACCAAAGACGGCATCCGCCTGCCGCAGGTCTCGCGCCGCATGACCCGCGACGAGGTGCTGCTGGCGCGTGGCACGGCAGATGCGTTTGCGCTGCGCCGCAAGTATCACAACGAGGCAACGGCGGCCCGCTACAACCCCACCGGCCCGCTTGCGCGTGAAATATTCGACGCGATGGAAACCGCCCGCTGCGAGGCTGTGGGTGCCCGCGCCATGCCCGGCACGGCGGGAAACATCGACGCCAAGATCACGCATGAGGCTGAACGCAAAGGCTATTCCCAGATTTCCCGCCGCGACGATGCCCCCCTTTCGGTGGCCGCAGGCTATCTCGTTCGAAAGCTTGCCACCGGGCGCGCTTTGCCAAGAGCCGCCGAAAACGTGATGGATCTCTGGCGCGGCTTTATCGAGGAACAGGCCGCAGGCACGCTTGAGAACCTTGATCACGTCCTCGCCGATCAGGCCGCTTTCGCCCGCCTCGCCCGCCGGGTGATCGCTGATCTTGGCTACGGCGATCAGCTTGGCGACGACCCCGATCAGGATGATCAGGACGACAGCGGCGAAGAGGCCGAAGAAGATCAGGATCAGCCCGATTCTGCCGGTAACGACGATCAGGATAGCGACGACAGCGAAGGAAAATCCGAACAATCGCAAGACGATCAGCAAGATCAGTCGCAGGCTCAGGTCTCGATGGAAGACCAGTCCGACATGGAGCAGGGCGAAGAGGCCGAACTGCCCGAAGGCGAGGCCCCGCTGGAGCCGCCACCCCCCGCCCCCTACTCCGACGCCGATCCCAACTACACCGTCTATACCACTGATTTCGATGAAGAAATAAAGGCCGAGGCACTCGCCGAACCGGCCGAGCTGGAACGCCTGCGCGCCTATCTCGATCAACAACTGGAACCCCTGAAAGGTGCGGTCTCGCGCCTTGCGAACAAGCTGCAACGCCGCCTTCAGGCCCAGCAGAACCGCTCTTGGGAGTTTGATCTGGAGGAAGGCACCCTCGATGCAGGCCGCCTCGCCCGCGTCGTCGCCAACCCCACCACGCCGCTTTCCTTCAAGGTGGAAAAAGACACCGAATTCCGCGATACCTGCGTGACCCTCCTGCTCGACAACTCCGGCTCGATGCGCGGCCGCCCAATCTCCATCGCCTCGATCTGCGCCGATGTTCTGGCCCGTACCCTTGAACGCTGCTCGGTCAAGGTGGAAATTCTGGGTTTCACAACAAGGGCCTGGAAGGGCGGCCAGTCGCGCGAACGCTGGCTGGCCCAAGGCCGCCCGCAGCATCCGGGCCGCCTCAACGATCTGCGCCACATCATCTACAAAGGCGCCGATGCCCCGTGGCGCCGCGTGCGGCCGAACCTTGGCCTGATGATGAAAGAGGGCCTGTTGAAGGAAAACATCGACGGCGAGGCGCTGGAATGGGCGCACCGCCGCATGATGGCCCGGCCAGAGGCCCGCAAGATCCTGATGGTGATCAGCGACGGCGCGCCGGTAGACGACTCAAGTCTTTCCGTTAACCCCGCGAATTTCCTGGAGAAACACCTGCGCGACGTGATCGCCATGGTGGAACGCCGCCGCGCGGTGGAACTGATCGCCATCGGCATCGGCCATGATGTCACCCGCTATTACCAACGCGCCGTCACCATCACCGATGTCGATCAACTGGCCGGTGCAATGACCGAACAACTCGCGGGCCTGTTCGAACCTGACGCCCGCAAACGCGCCCGCGCCCTTGCCCGAAAGGCCGGTTGATGTTTCAGACCTTTGATCAGCACGCGAACCCCGCCCAAGGCCCCGCCCGCCTTGCCACCCTGCGCGCGGCGCTCGCATCCGAAGGCGTGGCAGGCTTCATCATCCCGCGCGCCGATGCCCATCAGGGCGAGTATGTGGCGGCCAGAGACGAGCGTTTGCAATGGCTTACCGGCTTTACCGGCTCGGCAGGGTTCTGCATCGTGCTGCCGCAGATTGCCGGTGTGTTCATCGACGGGCGTTACCGCACCCAGGTGAAGGCGCAGGTGGACCTCGTCCATTTCACCCCGGTGCCCTGGCCCGAAGAAAAACCCGGCGACTGGATCAAGGCGCATCTGCCCGAAGGTGTGATCGGCTTTGATCCCTGGCTGCACAGCGCCGACGAGATCGAGAAACTTGAGACTTCACTTGAAGGTCTGCCGCTAATCCTCAGATCCACAAAGAATTTCGTCGATTCCATCTGGCCCGAACAACCCGCAGCACCCATGGGCCTCGCCTTCCCCCACCCAGACCATCTGGCGGGCGAGACCAGCGCCGCCAAGCGTCAGCGTCTGGCCGAGGTGCTGCAAGCCGCAGGCCAGACCGCCGCCGTCATCAGCCTGCCCGACAGCCTGTGCTGGTTGTTGAACATCCGCGGCGCCGATGTGCCGCGCAACCCGGTCCTGCACGGCTTTGCCATCCTGCACGACGATGCCCGTGTCACCCTGTTCGCCGACGCCGCCAAGTTCGATGCCGAAACCCGCGCCCATCTTGGCCCGCAGGTCTCCCTGCGCCCGGTGCAGGCGTTCATTCCGGCGCTTCATATCCTGCAAGGCCCCGTGCGCATCGACCGCGCCACGGCCCCGCTGCTGATCAGCCAAGAGCTTGATGACGCAGGCATTACCCATGTCTGGGGCGACGATCCCTGCCGCCTGCCCAAAGCGCGCAAGAACGCCGCCGAAATCGCTGGCACCCGCGAGGCGCATCTGCGCGACGGGGCGGCGATGGTCGAATTTCTCTGCTGGCTCGACAGCCAGACCCCCGCCAATACCCTCACCGAAATTGATGTCGTCCGCGCCCTCGAAGGCTTCCGCCGCGCCACCAACCACTTGCACGACATCAGTTTTGACACCATCTGCGGCGCGGGCCCGCATGGCGCGATCATGCATTACCGCGTCACCAATGAGTCCAACCGCACCTTGGGCCGCAACGAATTGCTGCTGGTCGATTCAGGCGCGCAATACCGCGATGGCACCACCGACATCACCCGCACCGTGGCCTTGGGCGATCCGGGCGGTGAGGCCCGCGCGGCCTATACCCGCGTGCTGCAAGGCATGATCGCCATCAGCCGCGTGCGCTTTCCTGCGGGCCTCGCGGGCCGCGACCTGGACCCCCTCGCGCGCTATCCGCTGTGGGTCGCGGGCATGGATTTCGATCACGGCACCGGCCACGGCGTGGGCGCGTTCCTGTCGGTGCACGAAGGCCCACAGCGCCTCAGCCGCCTGTCGGACGTGCCGTTCGAGCCGGGGATGATCCTGTCGAACGAACCCGGCTACTACCGCGAGGGCGCTTTCGGCATCCGCCTGGAAAACCTGATCGTGGTGATCGCGGCCCCCGCCCTGCACGGCGCCGATCCGCGCAGCCAATACGCCTTCGAGACGATCACTTACGTCCCGCTGGACCGCCGCCTGATTCTGTCCGATGATCTTGCACCCGGTGAGCGTGGCTGGCTCAACACCTATCACGCCGAGGTGCTGGAGAAACTCGCCCCGCGCCTGTCCGCCGAAGCACTGAAATGGTGCAGCGCCGCCTGCGCCCCGATCTGAAAGGATTTCCCATGTCCGGTCATATTCACATTACCCCCGCCGCCAGCCGCATGGTGATCCGCGCTGCCGGCGAGATCATCGGCCAGACCGACGCCGCTCTGGTGATGACCGAGGGCAGCTATCCCCCCGTCACCTACGTGCCGCGCGCCGATCTGGATATGTCTCGCCTTGAGCGCAGCCAGCGCCAAACCACCTGCCCACACAAGGGCGATGCCAATTACTATTCGGTGCAAACCCCCGCAGGCACACTGGAAAATGCCGTCTGGAGTTATGAGACACCCCACGCGCCCGTCGCCGCCATCGCCGGAATGCTGGCCTTTTACCCCGACAAGATCAGCGTTCAGCCCGCCTGAACGCCCGCCGCCACCGCCCGGATCCGCGCCACCATCGCCCGCACCCCGTTGGAGCGTTGCGACGACAAATGCTCGTTCAACCCCAGCCGCCCCAACTCGTAAACCGCATCCACCTGCCCCACCGCCGCCACCGGCAGCCCGGCATAAAGCGCATGCAACACCGCGATCAGCCCCCGCACGATCATCGCATCACTGTCGCCCTGAAATTCGAACACCCCGCCCGCCACCAAAGGCCGCAGCCAGACCTGGCTCGCGCAGCCTTCCACCTTCAACGCCGGCACCTTGAAGCTGTCGTCCAGCGGCACCATCGCCCGGCCGATCTCGATCACATGGCGATACCGGTCCTCCCAGTCGTCGAGAAAGGCAAAGGTTTCGGCTAGGTCTTCAAAGGCGGCGCTGGCCATGGTGGTCTCCCGACATATCCTCCCTCAGCTAATGCGCCACAGCCCCCGCGTCCAGCCCAAGCGGCCTTTTCAAACAGCGACACATCGGCTACCCAAGGGGCAGCTACGAAAAGGACCAGCCCGATGCGCCTGCCCACGCTCCCGCGCCACGCCGTCACCGCCTTTGTGATCACGGTGATGCTGCTTGCCAGTTGCGGCGCAGTCGGCAAATCGCGGCTGAACCCATTCAACTGGTTTCGCAAATCCGAAGTGGTCGCGATTGATCCTGCCACGCAAAAGCAGGTTGATCCGCGCCCGCTGGTGGCCGATGTGATCTCGATGGTGGTCGAGCCTTATCCGGGCGGCGCCATCGTGCGTGCCACCGGCCTGCCGCCCAGCCAGGGCTGGTGGGACGCCGAACTGGTGGCGCGGCCGCTGGATGAAAAAGGCGTGCTGGTCTACGAGTTCCACGTCTTTCCGCCCTTGGGCCCCCGCCCCGCCAACCTGCCGCAATCGCGCGAGATCACGGTGGCCGCCAGCATCTCCGACATCCGGCTTGAAGGCGTCAGCCAGATTGTGGTGCAAGGCGCGAATAACGCCCGCTCCAGCAAACGCTAGGGGCTCGCCGGACAAAAAACAAACCCGGACAATTTGCCTAAAATTGCCCCCCCCCGCCTTCTTTACTGCGCAAATATCCCACGGGGGTGGGGGGGGGTGTAAACCCCCCACAATGGGGGGGGTGGGGGGGGGTGAAAACCCCCCGCGTTTTGGCGGGGTGGGGGGGTGTGTAAACCCCCCGCGTTTGCACGGGGTCCGGGGTGTGTAAAACCCGCGCCATTGGGCAGGGTGAGGGGGTGTTTAAAACCAACACCCCCCAAACCCGCCAAATACCCAAAACCACCACCACCCCCACCAAC
>JANNAV010000092.1:0-7107 GCA_031384695.1 Paracoccaceae bacterium | reverse complement strand
CTGACCGCCACCGACCCCGCGCCGACCGAAATGTTCGAGACCATCATCCAGTTGCGCCCCGAGGCGGAATGGCGGCCCGGCGTCACCACGGAATCTTTGCGGCAGGAAATGGACGCGGCCTTGCAGTTCCCCGGCGTGTCCAACGCCTGGACGATGCCGATCCGCGCCCGCATCGACATGCTGTCCACCGGCATCCGAACGCCGGTGGGGGTCAAGGTCTATGGCACCGATCTGGCCGCGATGGAGGGTGTCGCGCGCGAGGTCGAGGCGGTGCTCCGCCGCGTTCCTGGCACCACTAGCGCCTATGCCGAACGGGTGATCGGCGGCTATTATCTCGACATCACGCCGGATCGGGCCTCACTGGCCCGCTATGGCCTGTCGGTGGCCGACGTGCAGGAGGTGATTGCCATGGCCTTGGGCGCCGAGGCGATCACTCAGACGGTCGAAGGGCGCGAGCGCTACAATGTGGCGATCCGCTATCCCGCAGCCCTGCGGTCTGACCCGGATGCCATCGCCCGCGAGGTGCAGGTGGCGCTGCCCGGCGGCGGCACCGTGCCGCTGGGCGACGTGGCAAAGATCGAACGCACGCGGGGGGCCACCTCGATCCGCACCGAAAACGGCCAACTGGCGGTGTACATCTTCGTCGATATCGCCGGTCGCGATCTGGGCGGCTATGTCGCCGAGGCACAGGCGGCGGTGGCGGCGCAGATCACCCTGCCGCAGGGCTATTCGCTGGGGTGGAGCGGGCAGTTCGAATATCTGGAGCGGGCCAAGGCCCGGATGGCCATCGTGGTGCCGCTGACACTGGCACTGATCTTCCTTCTGCTGTTCCTCAACTTCCGCCGCCTGACCGAAACCCTGATCGTCATGCTGTCGCTGCCCTTTGCGCTGGTGGGGGGCATCTGGCTGATGTGGTTCATGGGGTTCAACATGTCGGTCGCGGTGGCGGTGGGGTTCATCGCCTTGGCCGGGGTGGCGGCGGAAACCGGGGTGATCATGCTGATCTACCTCGACAACGCGCTGACCGAGCGGCGGGCCGAGGCCACCGCCAAGGGCCGCGCCTTCACCCGTGCCGACCTCAACGCCGCGATCATGGTGGGCGCGGTGGACCGGGTGCGGCCCAAGATGATGACGGTGGTGGCGATCATGGCCGGTCTGATGCCGATCCTCTGGGCGCATGGCACCGGGTCCGAGATCATGAGCCGCATCGCCGTACCGATGATCGGTGGCATGGTGTCATCGACCCTGCTGACGCTGATCGTCATTCCGGCGGTCTATGCGGCGGTCAAGGGGCGGGGTCTGGCACGGGCCAAAGCCGTGGTGGCGGTTGCCGCCTGACGGCAGCGACCGCCTATGCCGTAGATCTGGTGGCACTCGGCCAACGGTGGTGCAGGTCGTCGATCATCAGGGCGTGGCGGTGTTCATCGCCTTGATGGCCCTGCAAGTGCGGATGGTCGGCGGGCAGGTCGGGGTGGGCATGTGCCAGTTCCACCGGGTCTGTTGCGGGCCACAACTGTATCACAGCAACCATTGCCACAGCGCCAAGGGCTGCAAGACCCAGAGCCGCCGCAGGCAGACCAAAGGCAGAGCCCAGCCAGCCTGCCAGCGGATAGGTCACCAGCCAGGCCGCATGCGACAGCGCGAACTGGGCGGCGAACACGGCAGGCCTGTCCTCGGGCCGGGCCGAGCGGTTCAGGATCCGGCCAATGGGGATCTGGGTGAAGGCAAAGCCGAAACCGATCATCGCCCACAACCCCATCAGCCCGCCAAGCCCCGGTGCCAGCGGCACCAGCGCCACCCCGGCCACCATCACCCCGGCCCCCGCCAGCATCACCGGACGATCCGCAACCCGGTCCAGCACCCGGGGCAACACGAAGGCCGCAACCATCGACCCCGCACCGAACGCCGCAAAGGCCAGCGCCACCTGACTGGCACCCAGCCCAAAGCGGGCCTGCACCAGAACCACCGTGTTCACATAGATCATCGCCCCGGCGGCGGCGACCGCCAGCTCCATCACCATCAGCCCGCGCAGCCGCGGTGTGGCAAGGTAAATCCGCGCGCCCTTGGTGGTCGAGGCCCAGAAATTCCCCGCAGCAGCAGGCGCGCGCGCGGGCAGGGTCACGGTCAACACCAGCAGGGCCGAGCCCGCAAACCCCAGAACCGTGCCGCCAAACAGCACCGGAAAACTGACCACGCTCAGCAAGGCGGCGGCCAGCATCGGCGACAGCAATTGCTCCATATCCTCGGTCAGCCGCATCAGCGACAGGGCGTTGGTGTAATCCCGCTCATCCGGAAGAACGTCCGGGATGGTCGCCTGAAACGCCGGGGTGAACCCCGCCGAGGCCGCTTGCAGCAGGAAGATCAGCACATAAACCTGCCAGACCTCGGTAACGAACGGCAGAAACAGCACCACCACCGCGCGGATCAGGTCCAGCACCACCAGAAACGCCCGGCGCGGCAGGCGTTCCGCCAAAGCGGCGGCAACCGGGGCCAGCGTGACATAGGCCACCATCTTGATCGCCAGCGCGGTGCCCAGCACCAGCCCCGCATCCGCCCCCGCCAGTTGCCACGCCAGCAGGCCAAGCGCCACGGTGGCAAGCCCGGTGCCCACCAGCGCCACAAGCTGGGCTGCGAACATGTGGCGGAAGATGCGGTTGGTCAGGACATTCAACATCGGCGGGACTTTCGGGTCAGGTCATCCGGAACGGCAGATCGAGCGACGTGCCTTTTGCGGTCAGCATCAACCTGGCCGCAAACTCATGCAGCCTGGCGGGGGCAGTGATGCTTTGCAGGCAGTGATGCCCGGCGGGATCAGGCATCATGAACAGGGTCTCGGGGCCGGCCTGGCCGGTCGATGATCACAATGGCCGTCAGCCCACCGCTGCGGGCACGATACCCCCCGGCAATCAGCGTCGCCGAATTGATCTCGCGCCCCACCCAGTCCTGGGCGACAAAGCCGGTGATCCCGGCGGCGGCAACCCGGGCCAGAAAACCGATCGGTCCCGGATGCATCAGCCGTTTCACCGATTGCCAACCTTCCACGCTGCCAACCTGCCACGCTGCCAACCTGCCACGCTGGCCAAAAACAGGATCAGGCCCACAATGGCAAGCCCCGCCAGATCCCCGGCCAGTCCAAGGCCATAGGTGAAGGAACGGCCGTGCCTGCCTTCGTCACCATGGCTGTGCACCGCGTTCAACATCATGTCCTCACAGGTATTTGGCGATCAGCTTGAACTCTTCGATCCGCGCCCGTTCCTCGCGCGGCAGGGGGGCTGCCAGATCATCCAGACAGTGGTCGATATGTTCCTGGATCAGGGTCTTCTTGGCCTGCACGATGGCCTTTTCCACCGCCTGCAACTGCTGCGCGATGTCGAGGCAGGGCCGCCCCGTCTCGATCATCTCGATGATGGCGCGCAGATGGCCGTCGGCGCGGCGCAGGCGGTTGACGATCTCGGGGTGCGACGGGTGGGCGGGTGAGGTGCTCATCCTTTGATGCTATCCCCCCGGAGAGGATACAACAAGTTGAAACCACGTCAACCGCCGGCGGGACTGCCGCCGGTGTTGATCCATCCGCACCACCCGAGGTTGCCCCGCCGTGCTTGGCTGCGGCAAAAGGCCGGAATGACAACGGAAAGCAGAATGTAACCACTGAGGCAGGAATCAATGCGTCAGAGGGATGCCTTCGGCACTTCTGTCGCTGATGCTTGCCATCGGCCACTCAGCACGGCGACGATGGCGGCGCACAGAAGGTGCAGTTCGCCGATGGCAGCACTTCACCCGGGGGACGGACGGCTCCTTGACGGCGCCCTTTTGCGGGCAAGCACGGTGGTTCCAGCGCAATTGCGGCGGTGCGGATGACGGGGACCTTGCCGGTATCCGGCGACCACTCTGCGTTGATCGAAGTCAAACGGCCCTGCCAAACGCCCCGGGCCGCCGCTACTTTGGACGGGCCCGGCGAAAGGGCAACAGCAGCACCGCAAAGAACCGCTCATAAGGCGGCAGTCCGGTGCTGGCATTCACACCCAATGCGGCCGGAGCAATGCCGGGACGATACACGAAGGTTCCGAACAGGATATCGTAGATCATCAGTGTCGCCCCATAGTTGCGCGCCTCGTTCACATCGGCGGAATGGTGGTAGCGATGGGTTTCAGTTCCGGCAAAGACATAGCTGAACCAGCCCATCCTTACATCGACATTGAAATGGCTGATCAGGCCGTGCAGGCCGTTGATCATGAAAAACATCGCCACCACTCTGGCGTCATAGCCCATGGCCCAGATCGGCAGAATGATCGCAAGGCCCTGGATCAGCACCGCATTCACCGGGTGAAACACGGCATGCATCACCAGATACAGGCGCGGCGGCAAATGATGCGCAGCATGCGACAGCCAAAGAAACCGGCCAATAGGCCCGCCCGCCTCGTGCATGGCGCGGTGCAGGGCATAGTTGACCGCCTCAAAGGTCAGAAGGCAGGCCAGCAACTGGCCCGCGACCGGCCAGTCGGTTGCAGGGCCAATATGATCGCCCGCCGTGGTTATCGCGAAAAATGCCAGCCCCGCCGAGATCAGCGCTCCGCTCGCCCCGTTCAACACAACGAATTTCAGATCGGCCCACAGCGTGGCCCGTGTCATCGACCAGCGGCCCTGATAGGGCAACATGATTTCCACCACCAGATAGAGGGGCAGCAGCACCCCGGTCGACTGCATCCAGACGGTTCGTGGCGGCTCGCCCAAAGCAATGATGCGGTGAAACCCGAACAGAATGATTGCCCAACTGGCAGGGTAAAGCCCCCACCGGACGACGCCCCTGATCATGGTTTCGCTTTGGCCATAAAGCGGATTTTCGCTTTGCTGCATGGGTGAATCCTGCTAATTCAGTCATGTGTCCGATACTGGACATATGTTGCGTAACGGATGTCAGATCCAACCGTCCAGTGCGGCGTAACTCTCCGTTGTCCGAAAACCGCCAGAAAGGCAGCCAAATGTCCGACAGGCTTGACCGCCGCAGCCGCCGGTCCCGCAGCGCCCTGTGGGAGGCGCTGTTGCACTTGATGCACGAACAAGACTGGGCCACGATTTCGGTCCAGATGATCTGCGACAGGGCCGACGTGGCACGCTCGACCTTTTATGCGCATTTCCCGACCAAACAGGACTTGCTGGACACCGGCTTTGCCGAGGGGACCGCCCAGCTTGAAACCATGGCGGCCGGAACCGGTCTTGCCGGAACGCTGGACTGGCTGGCCAATCATCTGCGGGGCGCGGCCGCCTTTCACCGTCGTCTGCAAGGATCGGCGGCCGGACAGGCGATCATGCTGCGGTTTCGGCGCTTGATCCGGGACCAGATCGCGCGGGATCAAGGGTGCGCAGGCAACGGCCATGAAACGGGTCTGGACTTTGCCGTCGGCGGGGTTTTCGCGGTACTGGAGGCCTGGCTAGGCTCCGGATGCCGGGAAGACACCTCAACTGTTGTCGAAGGGCTGGTGTTCCGTGTCCTGCAAGTCACGACATGGCCCCAGCCTGCTGTCTAAGGCGGATTTCCTGCAATCTGGCTCAGATTGAAGGAAATCCAAGACCGGAACCACCTGTGAATGTTGCGTGTTGCGTTTGATCGGATGGACCCGATCAAAAGCAACACGCTGGGGCAGTGCAGGTTTGTATCGAATCGAAATTCACTGCCACTCGCTTTGCTCAAACGCGGCTTCTGATGTCCTTGTCTCCGTCAAAACCTGAACCGATTTAGCGATCCGACCCCGGCCTGAACCGGGCAACCAGATCAAAGGCATCGCCCCTGAACACTTGCCTGACAATGGTGACGGGTTGCAGCCCGATAATATCCCCCGCAAGGGTCGCCTTGCCACAGCCGGTCTCGCCCACAATGCCGTGAAACACGCCCTTGGGGATGGTCAGTCAACGCCATCGACAGTACCGACAAAACCGGCGCCCGGGCATAAGCTGCGCCTGATCGGGGGGGCGGGCCGGAAATCGGGAACAGATGCCAGCATCCCGCGCGGTTGTGAGTTCAGCCGCGAGCAGCACGCGGGGCCGCGCCGCCAAGACCTGCGAAAGTATCGCACCGGCAGGAGGTTGTTCAGGCCCAATTCCTTTGCAATCCCCGCGATCAACGCGGTGGCCGCCAGCATCGGCAGCGGGGCATGCCCCGTACGCCGCAGGAATATGCGGCGCCTGGCATGATGCCCTTGAAAGACAGGCCATCGTCGGCCTTGGTCCACGCTGTCGCAACGCCGGGCGCCAACGCACCGCCGGGGCCGTGATGGATCAGCCGATCGCATACAACCGTGCGGGATGACAGCGCAGACACGATTTGCAACAGGTCCGGATCGCCAGTTTCCCCGCAATGACGATCATGCGCCCTTCGTGGCCATCGGCCAGCATGATGCACGGCAAGGCGGCAAACAGCGTGATCCCCGCCGTCCAGGCAATGAAAGACCCCCGTTGGTTCGTTTCACGACAGGCCCGGCAGGTGCAAAATTATTGTATAGACAGGCAGGCAGCAACGGCCCTACAGCGTTTTGCATTTGATCTGGATCAGCAGATCAAATGCAAAACGCAACATTCCCGGCGTTTGGCCTGTCTTGGTTTGCCTTCAATCTGATTCAGATTGAAGGCAAACCGCTTTAACCCAGGTCAGGACCGCCCAAAGTTCAATCCGCTGTGGCTGATCTTCGCAACGACCGATGCATCACCTTCCAGATCGGCCAAAATAGGGCAGTCGGGGCGATCGTCGCCGTTGCAGCCGCGGGCGAGGTGTTCAAGCGTTGCCACCATATCCTCCATCTCGCGGATCTTGCGCCGCAAACCCTCCACCTGTGTCAGCGCAAGGTGCTTCACGTCCGCGCTTTGGCGCGACCGGTCACGCCACAGCGCCAGCAGTTCGGCAATCCGCTCGACAGTAAAGCCCAGATCCCGCGCGCGGCGGACGAAGCGCAGCATCTGCACCTCGGTGGTGGTGTAGGTCCGGTAACCCGATGCCGTGCGCCCGGCCTGCGGGATCAGCCCGGTTTCCTCGTAATAGCGGATCATCTTGGCCGATACGCCCGAGGCTTTGGCGGCTTCCCCGATGTTCATGGCTCAACTCCGGTTGCGGCGGGC
>JANNAV010000359.1:0-11178 GCA_031384695.1 Paracoccaceae bacterium | reverse complement strand
CAGCCAGGGTTGTGCGGTGTTGGCTTGCCAGCCGCTGCGGTGCAACAGCGGCGTGTCATCGGCAAATTCGGCGTAGCCCACACACAGATACCCCACGAATTGCCATCCGGGCGGCGGATCGAGGGCATCAGATGCCGCCTGTGGATCGAGGATCGACACCCACCCTAGGCCGAGGTTCTCTGCCCGCGCCGTCAGCCACAACGCATACATCGCCATGACGGTGGAATACACAACGGTTTCGGGCATGGTCTGCCGCCCCAGCCCGCGCCCTTCGGCGGGGTCTGGCACGGAAAACACCGCCAGATGTTCGGGGGCCTCATGCAATCCGGCCAGTTTCAGGCCCAGATAGGCATCGCGGTCGGCATCGGGATAGGCTGCTGCCGCGGCCGCGTTGCTTTGGGCGAACAGATCGGCGATCTGACGCCTGCGCTGCGGGTCTTGCACCCGGATCACCCGCCACGGGCGGCAATTGCCAACCGAGGGGGCCATATCCATCGACGCCGCCAGTTTTTCGATCACCTCCGGGGCCACAGGATCGGGGCGGAAATGCCGCACGTCGCGCCGCCACTGCATGATCTGGTGCAAGGTCTGCGCATCGTCGGCGGTGAATTTCATACGATCTCCGATACCGGGGTCAGCCCCGATCCATGCCGACTGTGGGGTTACGCGGTCAATCTGGACACTCCGTTACTTCAAATGGTTGACCGCAGGCAAGCCGTAAACCGGGGTGGCAAGACCGGCCTGCCGCGCCTTAAGTTGCAAGGCCAGAAACTGCGAATAATGCCGCGATTGGTGCAGGTTGCCGCCATGAAACCACAGCGCGTCTTGCTGGGTTGGCTTCCACATATTGCGCAACTCACCCTCCCACGGGCCCGGATCCTTGGTGGTGTCCGAGCCAAGACCCCAGCATTTACCCACCTTGTCGGCCACGTCCTGACTGATCAGATCGGCAGCCCAGCCGTTCATCGAGCCATAGCCCGTGGCGTAAATCACCAGATCGGCGGGCAAATCGGTGCCATCTTTCAACACCACCGAGGTGGCGGTCAAATGGCTGACATCACTGCCCGATTTCAGTTTGATGCGGCCATCAATGATCAGCTGGCTGGCACCGACATCAATGTAATAACCCGACCCGCGCCGCAGATATTTCATGAACAGCCCGGTGTCGTCGTCGCCGTAATCCAGCATGAAACCCGCGTCTGCAAGGCCAGCATAAAACGCGGCATCTTCGCTGCGGATTGCGTCGTAGATCGGCTTTTGAAACGTCGGCAGCACCGCGTAGGGGATCGAGGCAAAGGTCAGATCGGCCTTGGCTGTGGTCATGCCCGAAGCCACCGCCTCTTCGGAATAAAGCGACCCCAGCCCGTGTTTCATCAGCGGATCAGATCGCACGATATGGGTGGTGGACCGCTGCACCATGGTGACATCGACGCCGGCTTCCCACAGGGCGGCACAGATATCATGCGATGAGTTATTCGACCCGATCACCACCACCTTCTTGCCTTGCAGGCCATCCGGGCCGGGGTGCTGACTGGAATGTTGCTGCGCGCCTGCAAAGATATCCTGCCCCGGAAACACCGGCATATTCGCCTTGGCCGACATGCCGGTGGCAAACACCAGATGTTTCGGGCGGAGCACCATGTCCTTGCCATCGCGGGTAACGTGGACCACCCATCCGCCCGCAGCCGTATCGTATTTGGCGCGGGTTGCGATGGTGGCGGACCAGTAGTTCAGCTCCATCACGCGGGTATACATTTCCAGCCAATCGCCCAGCTTGTCCTTGGGCGTAAACACCGGCCAGTTTGCCGGGAACGGCAGATAGGGCAGATGATCATACCAGACCGGATCATGCAGACAGAGCGATTTGTAGCGGTTGCGCCAGCTGTCACCGGCACGGGCGTTCTTTTCGATCACAATCGTCGGCACGTCCAACTGGCGCAGGCGCGCGGCCAGTGCAATGCCGCCCTGACCACCGCCGATGATCACCACATAGGGCTGCGTGGTGATGCCAAGATTTGCCGCCTCGGCTTCGCGTTTTTCGGCCCAGGATTTACGATCTGACGCGGCCCCGTGGTCGGCACCCTTGGGGCGGGTGGTGCCAAAATGCTCTTCATGGCCCTTGAGTTCTTTCAGCGTGGTCAACAGGGTCCAGATTTTGCCGTTGCGGATGCGGATATGGCCATGGCCGCGCCCGGTTGCGGTTTCAAAATCAATCCAGGCCTGCTGCACCTCGCCCGAATTATCGGCGGCCTCGCCTGCAGCGACGCAAAAACCGCTTGGTTTGACCGAGGCCAATTGCGCCGTCAGCATGGCCAGAATGGCAGGCGCGCCTTCCAGCGTGGCGATATTCCATGTAAAGCTGACCAGATCGCGCCAATAGCCATCCGGTTCAAAACAGGCCACGGCGGCGGCACTGTCGCCCTGTTCAAGGGCTGTGCCAAACCGCTGTAGCATCGCCTCAACGATGCCTGTTCTGGTTGCCAACAGTGTATCTGCCATCGTATTCCCCCGATTTTAACAGGCTCGGCGCGCCGCCACAGCCTGCTAGCCCTTTGGTTATCCGACCGAGCGTATCGTCTCGGCAATCACCCGTCCAACAATTGTTGCTGCTTCAACCTGCGGCAGATGGCCCACGCCGTCCAGCCGGTGCAGCGCCACCATTCCCGGCAAACCGTCGGCATCAGCAGGCCGCAGAATGGCGTCCTGCACCCCGAACATCATCCGGCAGGTGCAGGTCAGCCGGTGCAGCGCGGGCCTGATCGAAAACAGTTGGGTGTTGGCTTCAAACAGGGTTTGCGCAAGGGCGGCCAATGCGTTTGTTGCAGCCGGGCCGGATCGGGCAGCAAAGGCCGCACGCACCATCGCGTCGCCCAACCGGTCGGGCCTGTGCACCAGATTTTGCATCCAGACCCGCAAGGCGGCCTCCGATTTTGCCCCGACAAAGCCTGCCACGAAATCGCCGTTGATCCACGGCCCAAGGCCCGCAGGTGCGATCAGCGTCAAGGACCGGATATCGAGATCACCCCGGTCGGCCAGCGCCGTGGCGACCGCAGCGCCCAGCGAATGGCCAACCAGATGTGCGCTGGTGATACCTGCATCGCCAAGCCGCTGCGCCATGTCATCAACCAGCGCGTCAAACCCGGCAACAGTGTGTGCGGGGGCCGCGCCGTGCCCGGCCAGATCGACGCCCAGCATGGGGTTTGGCACCGCGATCCGGGCCACCAATGGCCGCCATGCCGCCAGTTCGGCCCCAAAGCCGTGCAGGAATACAACCGGCGTGCCGCTGCCTGCCTGCAATGATTGCAGGCCCGCACCGTTGTGCCGCGTAAGGGACGCTGCATGCACCGCAGGCTGCATCTGCAAGGCCGCCGTCACATCGCGCATCACCACCGCACCGCGCGGGCCGGTGCCTGCAATATGGTGCAACACCAGCCCGTTTTGCGCCGCCACCCGCCGCGCCAAAGGCGAGGAACGCCCGGTGCCGCCCGCCATTGCTTGCGCCGCAGCGGGTGGCGGGGTTTCGGCTTGTGGCGTGGCCAGCTCAACGGCAGGGGCGCCGCCCATCGCCTCGCCCGCCTGTCCCAGATGCATCAGGGGTTCCAGCACCGGGGCCAGATCGCCCACCGCAAAGGGCAGCGATATCACGATTCCCGATACAAACGCCTCAACCTCGAACGTTGCTTTTTCGCTTTCCACTTCGGCAACGATATCGCCTTTGGCAACCTTGTCGCCCAGTTTCACATTGATCGCCACGATCTTGGCTTCGGTCAGGTCTTGGCCAACTTGTGGCACCAGAATTGCATCAGCCATGCGCGGCTCCTTTATCTCGGTTGGTCGTGTGAGCCATCGGATACTGCGCCTTGCTTATGCCATGGCTTCAAGGTGCAGACACCGGTGCACAGCGGCCAGCACATCTTCTTTCTGCGGCACGCTGGCCTTTTCCAATGCCAGATTGAACGGGATCGGCACGTTCAGCCCGGCGACGATCTGGATCGGCGCATCCAGATCATAAAACGCCTCTTCCTGAATGATCGACGCGATATCCGACGCCACGCCGCCGCGCCGTACCGCCTCTTGCACGATCACCACGCGCTTGGTTTTGGCGACTGAGGCAAGGATCGCGGCCTTATCCAGCGGCACAAGGCTGCGCGGGTCCAGCACTTCGCAGTCAATCCCTTGCGCGGCCAACTCTTCGGCCGCCTCCAGCGCGCGGGGCACCATATTCGACCAGGCGATGATGGTCACATCTTTGCCCGCACGCTTGATGTCGGCCACGCCGAATTCAACAACATGTTCGCCATCGGGCACCATGCCCTTGGTCATGTAGAGGTGCTTGTGCTCAATAAAGATCACCGGATCCATCTGGCGCAGGGCGTGTTTCAGCAGGCCCTTGGCATCGGCAGGAGTGGACGGCATCACCACCTTTAGCCCCGGAATATGATAAAACAGCGCCTCAAGGCTTTGCGAATGCTGGGCGGCCACGCCGCCGCCAGCCCCACCTTGAGTGCGCAAAACAAACGGCACCCGGCCTTCGCCGCCGGTCATCAACCGGAATTTTGCCGCCTGATTGACGATCATATCCATGCCCAGCATGGTAAAATCGACATAGAGGATTTCCACGATCGGCCGCGCCCCGGCAATTGCCGCACCCACGCCGACGCCGATCATTCCGGCCTCGGCAATGGGGGTGTCGCGCACACGGCTGGCACCGTATTTTGCCAGCAACCCTTCGGTGACCTTATACGACCCGCCGCGTTCCGCGATGCCCTCGCCGATGATGAACACCGTGGGGTCGCGGGCCATTTCTTCGTCAATCGCCTCGCGTAGGGCTTCGCGGTACATCAACTCTCTTGCCACAGGGGGCTCCTTTTGCGCTAGAGATCAATAGTCGGCGGCGAAAGCGGCAAACTGGGCGGCGGTGATTTCGCCGCTGGCCTGCGAAAACGCTACCGCATCGGCAAATTCTGCCGCGACCTCGGCCTCGATCTCGGCAATCAGGGCGGCAGAAACCCCGGCCATGTCGACAAGATCGGCGCGGGCGCGGTTTACCGGATCGCGGGCCTTGTAATAGGCCAGCTTTTCTTCGGGCATGTATTTGCCGGGGTCGTTCACATGGTGGCCCATGTGGCGGAATGTCTTGGCCTCGATCAGCACCGGGCCCTTGCCCGCCCGGCAGGTTTTGGCGGCCGCCAGCGTCATCTCGTAGACCGCCAAAGGGTTGTTGCCATCAACCTGATGGCTTTCCACGCCAATCGCCAATCCGCGTTTGTAAAGATCGGTATCGCGGGTAGATTCCTCGATGGTGGTCGATACCGCATAGCCGTTGTTTTCGATCACCAGAATGAAGTTCAGGTTCCAGATTGCCGCAAGGTTCAGCGATTCAAGGAAGGTGCCGTTGTTCGACCCGCCATCAGTGGTAAACGTCACCGTCACCGAATCCGACCCTTTGACTTGCTCCGCCAGCGCCGCCCCAACTCCCAGCGGCGTGCCCGCGCCAACGATGCCATTGGCCCCCAGATTGCCCGACTTGATGTCGGCGATATGCATGGAACCGCCGTAGCCCTTGCAATAGCCGGTGTCCTTTTGCAGCAGTTCCGCCACCATGCGTTTCACATCCGCACCCCAGGCGATGCAATGGCCGTGGCCCCGGTGGGTGGATGCGATAAAGTCACCTTCGTTCAGGGCGGTGCAAACCCCGGTGGCGATGCCTTCCTGCCCCAGATAGGGATGGAAATAGCCCCGGATCAGGCCCTGGCGGTAAAGTTTGATGCCTTCCGTCTCGAACACCCGGATTTTATAGGCGGTGCGGAAAATTTTTTCCAAAATTTCCCGCGACGGGGTGTTGCGTGCTGCATCCGTTTCCAGTGTTGCCATGAAATTTTTCCCCGTTGCACCGCACGATCTGCAAAAATGGCAGGTTGACCTGTTGTTTTGCTACAATACTGGGGTGCGCTTGTCGAGAAAATAATTTTCAGAAACTCCAGTGGCCAAGGTGAGGGGGGCACGCTATCACGCTGAACCACCACAGCAGATTCTGCGAGTACTCTGTCTATATGGCTATAATCTTTGATTTAATCGGGGCGACGCGCGTGTCCATTGATGCGCCGCCATTCATGTCTTGAGAAAAATTATTTTCGTGATAGCATTTTGAAAGTGAGATAACGATATCCGGAACGCGTATGACTGACCAAAACCCATCCGGATCTGCGCTTCAGGGCAGCCTTTTGAATCGTATCGACGCAGGCTATGGCGGCTTGCGAAAATCAGAACGCATCGTTGCCGATCAGCTGCGTCAGCTGGCAGGCACGCGGATGGATATGTCGATCACCGAACTTGGCCGAAGCATGGGGGTCAGCGAGGCCACCGTCAGCCGCGTCAGCCGTGCGCTGGGCTATGCCGGTTTTCAGGACATGAAACTGTCGATGGCCGAAGGCGCGGGCTCGCGCAGCAGTTTTGCCAATATTCCCATCGAAATTGATGAAAGTGACAGCCTGATCACGACCAGCAGCAACCTTGCGATGTTGCTGTCGGTTTGTCTGCAAGGCACGCAGCGCATGCTGGATGGCGCTCAGCTCGATGCTGTGGTGGCGGCGTTGCTGGCGGCGCAGAAGATTGTGTTTGTCGGCGTGGGCGGGGCTGCGGCGATCTGCCAGGAAGCGGCCCATTTGTTCAGCAAGGCCGGTCTTGATGCCATCGCCTATAGTGATGGCTATTCGCAGATCATCGCGGCAGCCAATCTGGACGGCACCTGTGTGATGGTCGGCGTGTCGCACACCGGCACCACCGAAACCGTGGCCAATGCCCTGACCGTGGCGCGCGCGAACAAATGTGTCACCATTGCCATCACTTCTGATCCGGACTCGGCGGTCGGGCTGGCCGCCGAGATTGCACTGGTGACGTGGAATTCCAGCACGCCTTCGGTGCCGCTTTATGGGGATTTCATCGAAGGCCGGATCAGCCAGTTGTTTCTGATCGACCTTTTGTATTTGGGCGTGCTGTTCAAGGCCGGTCCGAAAACATCGCGCCACCTGACCGCCACTGCGACGGCGCTGGAACGTTACTATCGTCGGGGGGATGATCCTACGCAGCCCGCGCCGCACAAGATCAACCCAAAAATTCCATCACCGACAGGCCCGCGTTGAAATCGGTGCAATAAACGATGCCGTTCAGATCGACATGCACATCGGCCGAATGCAGCACGCAGGCGCGGTTGGGGCGCGGATCGACCATCCGCGCGGGCGGCGGCGGCACGCAGGCGCCAACCTCGGCCGGGCGGAACGCGTCGCGGATGTCGTAGACCCGCACGCCCGCGTTCTGCCAGGTGGCAAAGATCAGATCTTCGCTGACGAACGAGCCGGGGCGGTTTTCGTGGATGTTATGCGGGCCGAAATGGCCGCCAACGGCCGTGTAATCGCGGTCTTTCGGCGGCGGGCAGGTGGCAATGCTGATCGGGTTACCCTTTATCTGATTGTCGAAAATCCAGATCGGTTTGATGCCGTCCTCGCCATGGTCCAGCACGGTTTCATCCACCACCAGCAGCAAATCGCGCCCCGGCAGCGGCAGCGCGTTATGGGTGCCACCGCCAAACGGCGGCGACCAAACCTTGTGAGTGATCAGTTTTGGGGCTGTCCGGTCGGACACATCGACGACGGCAAGGCAGGCATCGCGCCAACTGCAATAGGCGATATCGCCGTGAACGATGGGGTGGTGCAGGCCGAACCGCCCCTGCGGCAGGGGCCAGTTCAGGGTTTCGCCCGCCGCCGCATTCATGCCGGGCAGCCAGAACTTGCCCGCCATCTGCGGGCGTGTGGGGTCGGCCATGTCGATGGTGATCAGGATATAATCGGTAAACCCGTCCAGCAGCGCCGAGGCATAGGCCCAGCGCCCGCCGGTATACCAGATGCGGTGCAGGCCGGTGCCCACGACGGGCATGAAGCCGATCTGGCGGGGGGCCTCGGGTTTTGAGATGTCATAAACCGCCATCCCCGCCGACCAATCCCGCGCGCCCGCCGCATGATGGCTGACAGCGCCTTTGTAATAGGCCTTTTCATCGGCCATATCGGCTTGGGCGAACATATCCTTGTTGTGGATCACCAACAGCAGATCGTCATGGGTTTGCAGGTGCAGGCACCAGGTGTTGGGCGGCGCCGGAATATAGGCCACGGGGCGCGGATTCAGGGGATCGCGCAGGTCGATGATGCTGAACCCGCGTGAAAAGATATGGCCGACATAGCCATAGCCGCGATGCACCATCAATTGCACCCCATCGGGCCGGCCGCCCTGATCGCTGTGCGCCAGCAGACGCATGTTGTGCTGATAGATTGCGGTCAGCGCGATTGCTCCAGCACCCAGATATGCGGCGGGTGGCCTACAGGGGGCAGCATATCTGGTGTCAGGGTCAGGCTTTTGTCGCCAACCCATGTTACCCGGTTTGCAGGCAGGCGGTTGGTAAACGTTTGCACAGGTTCGATTTTCAGCACACCCCTGGCACTGAAATAATGCATCGGGATCACCGCGCGCGGGCCGATCTGCGCGATGGCGTCGTCCAGATCATCCAAGCCAATCGTGGCATGTTCGCCGGTCAGCGCCAGCAGCACATCAACCTGGCCTTTCAGCACGTCGATATGGCCCTGCGGCACCTTGGTGCCGATATCGCCCATGTGCAAAAACCGCAGCCCGCCGAGGCTGAAATGATAAAGCGCGTTGGCATCGGGATCGCGGCCATATTCGGACTGGTAATCGAAGGTCAGGCTTTCGGTGGCAGGAAAGGATTTCACCGCCAAACCTTTCACCGTGATGCCTTCTGGCGGCAGAACTAGCGTGTTGACCACCTCTGGCGACCCCGTGACATGGCTGGCATCACAGTGGAAATCGTCTGTGGCCGAACTCATCAGCACAATGTCGGCGGGTTCGTTGATCGGGTCAAAATGCGAGATGGCAGGGGTGAACGGGTCGGTGATAATGATCAAACCATCACCCTCCAGCCGGAACGACGCATGGGCGTAGAAGGTGATCTTCATGCGGCTTTCTCCCCCGAGAACAATTCCCATGTGTCCACCAGCGCATCCTGTTTGGCGCTGAACGCCACCAGATGCGGGGTTGCCATATGTGCCTCCCAGATCGGGCGGCTTTCCCACAGCTCGTTAAAGATGAACCAGCCGGGATTTTCATGGCTGCGGTGCATTTCATACAAGATGCAGCCCGCTTCCGCACGCGTCGGCGCTACCAGTGCGGACAATTCGGCAAACAGCGCCGCCTCTTGGCCCGGTTTGGCTTTCAGCGAGGCAATCACGGTCAAAGGCATATGGTTCTCCTGTGATATCAAGGATTGGCAAAGGGGCAGGTCGATGCCCTGATCCAGATCGGCGACGATGCGGTTGGCACCGCTGAAATCTTCCGCCGCCGTATAGGCGGATTTGGTGACAATGCAGTGCATTCCGGCGGCGCGGGCGGCGGTCAGGCCGATATGGCTGTCTTCGATCACCACACAGGCGGCGGGGGTAAGGCCAAGGGTGGTGGCGGCAAGGGTGTAAATCGCGGGGTCGGGTTTCTTTTCGGCAACTGCATCGCCTGCAAAGATGTGGATGTGGGTGGCCCGTCCCGCGCCCAGCAATACCCGCACCACAGCTCCGACGGCCCGTTCGTTGGACGTGGAGCAGACGGCAACCTGCATACCCGCAGCCAGTGCTGCATCGACCATGCGTGCCACACCGGGGCGCAGGGGCAGGGCACCACTGTCGATGATCTGCATGAACAGGTCGGTCTTGGCATGGTGCAGTTGCAGGATTAATTGGCAACGGTCGCTTTCGGCCACATGGATCGGCCAGCCCGTCTCATCAAAATGCCGGCGCATCCGTTCCTTGCCGCCGCCGGTGGACAGCAATTCGCCATACCGGTCTACCGACCATTCTGTCGACAGCCCCGCTGCGCGAAACGCCTGATTGAACGCCACGCGGTGACCGTCGCGTTCGGTGTCAACCAGCACCCCGTCGCAATCAAAGATCAAGGCTTGCATCATCATGCTGCCAGCGCCGCCGCTGCGCGCCCGGATGACCCGAAGGTGGTTATGCAGGTCATCACATCAGCCTTCATCGCGTCGTATTGGGCTGTGATGAATGGCAGGGGTTCTTCCAGCTTTGGCTTTTCTGCCTTCAGGTTCACAAAGCCGTCGATGAACAGCCGTTTGTGCATGGTCGAGATATTAACCTTGCCACAGCCCAGCGCGATGCAGCGGTGAAACTGATCATCGGTTAACCCAGTGCCGCCGTGCAGGGCAATGGGAATGGGGATCACTTCTGTGATGCGTTTCAGCAGATCATAGGCGATCTTCGCCTCGCCCTTATAAAACCCATGTGCTGTGCCAATCGCGGGGGCAAACACGGCCAGATCGGGCATGTCTTTCACGAACGCCACGCATTCATCGAAACTGGCCAGCCGGGATTGATCGTCGTTGACCACTTTGTCATCTTCAACGCCGCCAATCGCGCCAATTTCGGCTTCCAACCCAACGCCAGCGGCTTCGGTCAGGGCGTAAACCTGCAAGGATTTCGCCAGATTTTCGCCGTAGGGCAGGGCAGAGCCGTCGAACATCACCGAGGTCCAGCCCGCGTCGATGCAGCGTTTGATCACCTCGATATCGGTGCAATGATCCAGATGCAGGGCCACGGGCACCGGGGCATCGCTGGCCAGCATCCGCACGAACGCGGCCACCGGTTTATAGCCCCAGTGTTTCACCGTTTTGACCGAAACCTGAACGATGACCGGGGCCTGTAACGCTGTGGCCCCGTCAATTACCGCGCGGGCAGAGTTGTAGTCGATCATGTTATAGGCGGCGATGCCGTAGCGGTTGGCGCGGGCGTGGCGCAGCATCGGGGCCATGGAAACGAGGGGCATGGGCGTATCCTTTAGGTCATGCGCTCGCCGGGTTCTCCGGCGGGCAACGTGTCAGATCAGGGTTTCTGCGGCGCGCGACGGATCGAACAGGCGGCGCTGACCGGCGGCTTTGGCGGCATTGTCAAAGGTGGTGGCCTTGGGAGCCGAGACGATTTCCAACTGCAATCCCCATGGGGCCATGAAATAGCACCAAGTCAGGCCAAGGTTCGGCCCGTCGGTATAGGACGTAGGCTCGCCCAGCACCTTGACATCGTTCGCCCGCAGGAACGCAATCGCCGCCGTCAT
>JANNAV010000276.1:0-1803 GCA_031384695.1 Paracoccaceae bacterium | reverse complement strand
AAGCCCGCCACCAAAGCAATAGGCGCGACCAGCGTGCAGGTGGCTGACTTCGGTCAGATAGAGAACGGCGGGACGCTCAGGCAGATCATCGACTGCATGCAGCGGTGTCGTGCCATGCAGACCATTGCCCGGCTCTACCTGGGTAGCACCAGCTTCGGCCAGTGCTTGCAAAGTGACCAGCGATGTCGTGCCGGGGGCGTTAACTTCAAGGTCTGAAAAGCCAGCCCTGCGCAGCGCATCGGCGGTGCGCTGCAGGGTAGCCAAGTTCGGGGTATGGCGCACTTTACGGCTGGCATGATCGTAAAGCTGCGCCGGAAAGGTGGTGATCCCGGCAAAGCGCGCGCCATCCAGCGCGTCGATCCGGCGCGCGGCCTCAACCGCGGCTTCAGCTGCAAATCCACCTTCGTGACCCCGATAGAACGTGTCACCTTGGGTCTGAACGCGGGCGAGGATCGCCTGTTCGCGGCCCACCGCCTTTGCAGCGGTGGCAGCCTCGGCGGCCTTTTCGTCTGAAAACACAGTCCAATAGTCAGGCGCAAGGTTACGCGCGGCCATGGCGGCTTCAGTGCGGGGCACTTGAACCAGATGGCCAAGATGGCCGATCCGCAGGCCCGCGTTTTGGCATGCGATGGCACAGGCCATGTCGACTGCCACCGCCCGGTCAACTCCACCCGCCATCACGGCACGGGAAAACCCGGTATTGCGGCTGACCTGCTTGGTCATGGCGTAAACCTTCAGGCCCAGCCGGTCGCCCTCGGCGCGCAGAAGGCGGGCGTTTTCGGTGACCGCATCCAGATCGAGAACGTAAGAATTCGCGGGGATCATTCCGGCCTGGTGCAGGGACTGTGCGGCCCGGATGAAATCAGGATTGCGGCGGCGCAGGACGTCAAGGAACATTAGAAGCCTCCGGTTAGCGGTTGGGTTCGCGCAACGAAACGGCGACGGCGGCCAGCACGATCAGGCCTTTGATGATCATCTGCCATGAGACAGACAGGCCCATCAGGATCAGCCCGTTCGACAACATGCCCATCATCAGGCTGCCGACCAGCGCGCCCGGAATTGTGCCCCGACCGCCGTTCAAAGCCGTGCCCCCGACGATGACAGCCGCGATCACTGTCATCAGGTCACTTTCGCCTAAGGTATAGCGGGCCGCCTGAAGGCGTCCGGCGTAGAGTAGGCCAGCCAGTCCCGCACAGGCCCCAGACATCACCATGACCGAAAGCCGCAGGCGCGCAATGCGGATACCCGAAACAAGGGCCGCCCGCGGATTGTCGCCTGTGGCCAGCACATGCGCGCCAAACCGGGTTTCGCGAAAGATCAGATGCCCGATTACCAACGCTGCGATCGTCCAGAGAACCAGCGAAGGGATGCCAAAAATGCGGCCACCACCGAAGACTGCGATGAATGGCTCTGCGGTGACAGGAATAGATTGCAGGTTCGACAACTCACGCGCCAGTCCGGCGACGACGCCCATAGTGGCCAGTGTGACCAGAAAGGAGGGAAGCCGCGCGTAGGCGACAATAGCACCGTTCACCAGACCCACAGCCATGCCGGTTGCCATTCCGGCCAGCACGCCAACAGGCCAAGGATAGACCCGCATCACCATGGCCGCGACGATGGCGGCGAATGCAACGGCAGCGCCAAAGGACAGGTCGATTTCTCCGGCGGCCAGCACAAAAACGAGCCCGACGGCCAGCACCGTCGCGGGCGCCGTCTGCAAGACGATGTTGGTCAGATTCTGGGCCGACAGAAACCCGCGATCCCAAAGCATGACCGAGAAGAAAAGGAAGATCAGCACAAAGC
>JANNAV010000268.1:0-6419 GCA_031384695.1 Paracoccaceae bacterium | reverse complement strand
CCTCCAGCAGCGCGTTCACATTGTCGGTGACGGCAACCTTGCCTTGCTCCATCGCCGCGTTTGCCGCATCGCCGGTCGCCACCTCCTGCACCCGCTCGCCATTGCCATAAGCAATCTCAACCGATTTGCGCGCAGCCCCCGGCTTCAACTCGCTGATCGCACCAATTTCAATGCCCCGCATATGGGCGACCCGGCTGACGATATCGGTGCCCATCTCACCCGCACCAACAAGACCAATGCGGATCGGACGACCACTATCACCACGTACAGCAAGATCCCGGGCAAGCCCCGTCAGGGCGACATTGGTGGGCATGCGGAATACTCCTTTGGTTCACTGGGTGATAGACCTTTGGTCGATCATATGTCAAGAACATAGACAAGATGTTCAGAAAAGAAGTTCGAAGATTTTAGGTGGTGGCGGTATCACCCACGGCGGGAGCTAACAGCCTTTCCAGTTCTGCCCGAACAGCGGGGCTGTTGTGCCCGGTAAGGGTGATCAGCGTGCGGCGGCAAAGAATGTCGTCGACCCCGCCTACATGTTCGTGGTCTGCGATATGGCGGATTTCCTCGCGGGCGTAGTCGGGCAGGGTGGCCAGCATGACCTCGCCACCACCCCCAAGGCTGGCCACATACTCGCGCGCGCGTGTCCCATAGCGTGAAAGCAGCAGATCCGCGCGGGCGGGAGTGATGCCGCCGGTATGGGCAAGGTCGATTACCAGCTTGCGGCGTGTGGCAGGGTCGCGGGGGAAATCGCGCCCACCCCCAATGGCCAAACCGGCTGTAGATGCCCGGCGCGGACGGCCTAGGTCCGCCAGAACCCGGTCAGTGGCGATTTCCGCAAAAGCGCGAAACGTTGTCCATTTGCCGCCGATCAGGCAATGCACCGGAATGTCGCTGCCCGGAAGGGAAAGGGTCACGATGGAGTGATCACGCGTCACCCCCCCCACGGCACCCTCCGCGCGCGGCAGCGGGCGCACACCACAAAAGCGGTGCACGATGTGTGCCGGGCCAACCGGAATGGATGGAAAAACCTCGGCCACGGCGGCGCAAAGATAGGCTTCTTCGGTTGCCGTGCAATGCGCGGTGTCAGGGTCGTCCTGTGCGATATCCGTGGCTCCGACCAGCACGCGGTCTTCAAAGGGATAGATCAGGTTGACGCGGCCGTCTGGGGTGCCGAAGTAGACCATCCGCCCGTTTAGCGCCTTGGCCAGCGCGGGATGGTCCAGCACCAGATGCGAGCCTTTGCTGCCGCCCATCAGGTGCGTGGGCAGACCCAGTATCACATTGATCCGGTCGATCCATGCCCCGCCAGCATTCACGATCACCTTCGCCTGCGCCAGTTGCACGGTGCCCGCAGCATCGCGCCAGCGGATCACACCGCCGTCAGCCCCGACCAATTCCGCATGATTGACGGCATGGGCGGCAGAGTTTGCGGCGCAGGCATCCAGCACCAGTTCCAGCCCCAAACGTTCGGCGTGGGTAATATGCCCCTCAAAATAAACACCGGCCCCGCTGATCGCGGGCGCAAGGTCTGGCAGCAGTGCGCGCAGGCCCTGGCGGCGCAACATCCGGTGGCCCGGCATCACCTGCAGCGTACGACCAAACACGTCATAGACCCGCAAGCCCAGTGCCGTAATCACAAGGCCGCGGTCCTGCAAACGGGCCTTGAAGCCCAAAAACCTTGCGACTGACCCTGCGATGCCACCCCAGACCGACCTGACTGGCACCACACATTCCAAAGGCTTCACATAGTGCGGGGCGGTCGCCAGCAGCATGTTGCGTTCGGCAAGCGATTCGCGCACCAGCCGGAATTCACCGGTTTCCAGGTACTTCAGCCCGCCGTGCATCAACCGCGATGATGCAGCCGAGGCACCTTGGCAGAAATCGCCCTTTTCGATCAACAACACCCGCAGGCCTTGCAAGGCCAGATCGCGAAAGGTGCCGCAACCGTTTATGCCGCCGCCAAGGATGACAACGTCATACAGATCAGGTTCAGGCAGCAACAATGGCCACCTTCATGGCTGCACCGCCTTCGGCCATCTGGAAGGCCGCATCGACGTCATCGAGTACAAAGCGGTGCGTCACCATTTGGCCAAGATCGATGCGGCCGTCGTCAACCATGTGCAGCACGTCCTGATAATCGCGGCGCGACAGACCGAAGGCACCGGTGACGACAAGTTCGTTGTAGTGGATCGCATTCACATCAAGCATCCCGGACTCGCCCCCTGAAAAGCCCGCAAACAGACTGACGCGCCCCCCCTTGGCGGCAAGTCCGACGGCCTGGGATGCGAGTGCGGGGATGCCGATGGCACAGATCACGACGTCGGCACCCTGACCACGCGTCTCGGCCCGGGTGACATGACGCAGATCGCATGCGTTAGGGTCAATCACCACGTCTGCGCCAGCTGCCAGTGCGGCAGCGCGGCGCGCCGCGTTCGGTTCTGACACGATCACGCGCGACGCCCCCCGTAACCGTGCAAGCATTACGTGAAGGGTGCCAATTGGCCCCGCACCAAGGATCAACACTCTGTCGCCCTGACTTAACCCGACCTTGTTCTGCCCGTTCAGCACGCAGGCAAGTGGTTCGATCAGCGCCGCCTCTTCGTGGCTGACATGATCCGGCACCGGATGCACGTTCCCGAGTTCAACCGCCCGAGCCGGGATTCGGATGAATTCGGCAAAGCCGCCGTCGATTTCATAGCCGATTGCCTGCAGGTCGGGACAAAGGTTTTCACGCCCCCGCAAGCATTGCGGGCATTGACCGCAGGGAATTGCCGGACAGACACCAACCCGGTCGCCTGCGGCAAACCTTGACGGGCCGCCCGTCGCCACCACATCACCCGAAAATTCGTGCCCGATGATCGACGGATACCGGATGCCGGCCGTCTTGCGTCCACGAAAAACCCGGATGTCGGTGCCGCATATCGTGGCGGCCCGAACACGCAAAATAAGGTCGCCCGGTTGGATGACCGGGTCGGCAGCTGTGCCTAGTATCAACTGGTTGGGCGCTTGAAGTATGGCTGCTTTCACGCGGATACTCCTAATTTTGAACATAATGAACACATAATTTACAATTATACAATATAAAAGTTCTCTAGCTCGGCAAGCCTTGTGTCGCAGTGTTGAAGCGTTGCCCAGAGGCCCCCGATTGAGTTTTCCATGACTGACAGCGGTGCAGCAAAGGATGCTGTATGGACAAAAGGATTGACATAGACACATATGTTCGTTTCTATTCGATAGATGGCTGGGGGGACTTCCAATGCACTACGATTATGTTTCTGTCGGCTTTTACACGTTCGACTGCCTTGGATGGCCAGTGTCCGACGTTCCGGCAGGGGGTGGCACCCTGTTTATCGACGATCTGACAATGGCTGTTTCAGGTGCTGCGGGCACGGCGGCCATTGTGGGTGCAAAACTGGGCCTAAAAACGCTTGCGGTTGGCGGTTACGGGCAAGACATGATGGGCGACTGGGCGGTCAGCAGACTGGCACAGTTCGGGATCGATACGTCAGGTCTGCAGCGGTTGAAAGGTGTGCCTACATCGTCATCAATCGTGCTGACGCGGGCAGACGGATCACGCCCGGCGCTGCATGTCCGGGGCGCGACCGGGCATTTTGTGGTCACCCCGGCGGATTATGATACTATCACAGACACGCGCGTCTTCCATCTTGGCGGGGTAGGATTGATGGATGCAATGGATGGCCCGCCCAATGCGGCCCTTATGGCGCATGCAAAGGCCCGCGGCTGCATCACCACGGTCGACATCTTTGCAGGGTCGGCCGCCGATCTGCCGGATGTCGCGGCCGTGTTGCCGCACACCGACTATTTCATTCCTTCCGTCGAAGAAGCACAGGCCCTGACCGGATTGACCGATCTTGACGACATGGCCACGTTCTTCATGGACCGGGGTGCGGCAGCCTGCGTGTTCACTCTGGGTGGTGACGGGGCCTATTACCGCGACCGAAAGGGACTGTCGTTTCGCATTCCGGCATATGCGATCGACGTTGTTTGCACTTGCGGCTGCGGTGATGTGTTCAACGCAGGTTTTGCTGCCGGCCTGCTGAACGGCATGACACCGCAGGAGTCTGTCCGTTTGGCGCAGGCCAGTTCCGCATTGAACGCGACCGGCCTTGGCAGTCAGGCGGGGGTGGTGTCATTGCCGGAAACGCTGGCCTTCATGCAAAGCTGTGCCGTCCGGTCGGCTTGATCGCGCCCTTGCCTCTGTGGACATAGCGTCGCATGATGGTACAAATGTCCCTTTTTACAACCCCGTGGACATTTTGGAGATTGCATGGTGACGACAGACGTTAGCGATGATGTGAAAACCCGCATAGCCTGGCTTTATCATGTTGAAGGCATGACACAGGACGAAGTGGCAAGCATCGTCGGCCTGAACCGTTCGCGCGTTTTGCGTGTGCTTGCGGCGGCGCGTCTGGACGGGACGGTGCAGATCCGCGTGACCACCCGTATGTCAAGCTGTGTGGCGTTGGAACGCCAGCTTGAAGGCCGCTGGAACCTGACCCGTGCCATTGTCGTGCCCGAACCGCAGGACCCGGCACAGTTGCGCGGCATCATCGGTGCCGAGGTTGGGGCCTACATGTCGCAAATGGTGACAAGTGGCATGACAGTGGGTCTTGGCTGGGGCAAAACGTTGACGTCGGGTGTGCCTGCAATCGAGCCACGCCCGGCCGAGGGTATAAAGGTGTTGGCGATGCTGGGCGGTCTGACCCGGGTCAGCGAGATCAACCCTTCGGAATTTGCGTGGCGCGTGGCTGACCGGCTGTCGGCAGAATGCTACATGCTGGCGGCCCCGGTTTTTGCGCCCGACAAATCAACCCGCGACGCATTGATGGAGCACCCGGGCATTGCCGAGGTATTTTCGCGGATGCAGTCGTTGGACATGGCCGTGGTGTCAACCGGCGATCTGACGCCGCATTCGGTGTTTTCGGAATACGGCCTTCTGACCCGAGCCGAAATTGCCTCGCTCGAGTCTGCGGGTGCCGTGGGGGACGTGCTGTGCCACTTTATCGACGCCGAAGGCCATGTTATCGACCACCCGGTGAACCAGCGTGTCATGGGCATGAACCCCCTGTCCCTGCGCGGGACGCGGCACATCGTGCTGGCATCGGGCGGCTGGCAAAAGCTGACTGCGATCCGCGCCGCACTTAAATTGTTGCGCCCGACGGTTCTGGTGGTGAACGAACTGGTGGCCGAACGGCTGGCGGCCGAGCCGAGGTGAGCCCGTAGGTGTTTGCGACAGTGCAGCTTTACTACGCCAGGATGATCCATCATGTCCGATGGCGGCTTAATCCGTGGCGATGCAGTGGGTAGCTTGGCGCAATGCACTTTTGGCAATTTCGTTCCGGTCTGCTGAGCAATATTCACCAAAAAGGCGCTCGGACATGGCTGTGAAAGAAGTCGATAAGTTCAAGCAGGACGCAGTTGGGCTTTCGTGCGCCCGGACCGGATGTCACGGTAAAAGGTTTTTTGCGGCAATGGAATCGTACTGCACCGCAGGCTCCAGTCGGAACGAATAGAGTTTGGCACCGACTGTTCGATAGTCATCATTGGCAGTAATATTTTTGGTGTTTTCGCCACCAAGAACGGTAAATAAACTATAATTCGCAAAAATTATGCTTGGACGATGAACTAACTTAGAAAGCTTCTGGTTTTGCAGATGCCTTGCTTGGTATTTTTTTTGTAAGAAATGGGGAGTCGTAGCAACTGTCTTTCACCCCTGCTGTTTCACATAATTCTTCCCGCTCTTTTCCATGGCGTTCAGGATTGTGAGCTGCTTTCGCGCACAAGCTGTGAGGGCGAGTTTGATGGGTTTCCGGCGGCTTGCAGGCGGGCTCGGAAGGCTTTCATCATGGGGTCGTATCGCGAGGCGATGAAAGCGGCGAGAAAAAGTGCGCGCCTCACGTCAGCCCGGCCGCCCCAGATGCGGCGTTCGCCGCGAGAGAGGCCGCTTTCGCAGGCATTCGGGGCGCGAGGCCTGCAAGGCTGGTGATCTTTCGCGGGTCCATTTGGCCGAATTCTGGCAGCCGCGCGATGAGCACAGCTGATAGCGCGGGCCCGATGCCGGGAACCGGGCACAGGCGCGCGCTGATCCGGGTAAGGGGGGCGCGTTACTTGATCAGGATGGCGATCTGGCCCTCGATGGCAACGAGATGTGATTGCAACGCCCTGATCAGCAATGCAATTTCCTCGCCGATTCAGCCATCGCGTGTGGTCCCCTTGCGGTTCTTTTCTGCCCCGATCACACCCACCAGATCATCGCGCCGCGCCACCAGATCGGCCAATCGCGCCCGGTCCGGGTCGGGCGGCGGGGTTGGTTGTAGCTCAAGCGCCCGACCCATTTGGGCCAAAACCATCGCATCAACCCGGTCGGTTTTGGCCAATCTGCCCGTCGCGCGGGC
>JANNAV010000246.1:0-10077 GCA_031384695.1 Paracoccaceae bacterium | reverse complement strand
ACTCAACCCGCCCCAACTCGGCCTGCCCCAACTCGGCCCACCCCAACTCGGCCTGCCGCCGCGCCGCCTGAACTGCCGCCTGATACGCCATGGGATCACGCATCCCGCTGGTCCGGCGCGCCGCCCGCAGCCGCGCCCAATCGCTGCCGATCAGGCCAAGTGCGGCCTGCACCGCTGCCGCCACCACCTGATCCTCCACCACCAGATCGACCATCCCCAACGCCAGCGCTTCGGCCGCCGTCACCGCCTCGCCCCCCTGCATCAGGCGCAAGGCCTGCGCCGCCCCGATCAGGCGCGGCAGGCGCTGCGTTCCCCCCGCGCCCGGCAAAAGGCCCAGCTTCACCTCAGGCAGGCCCAGCCGTGCCGTGGCCAGCGCCACCCGGAAATGCGCGGCCAGCGCCAATTCGCACCCACCCCCCAGCGCCGAAGCCTGCACTGCCGCCACCACCGGCTTGCCGAACGTCTCGATCTGCAGGCAAAGCGCGCCCAGATCCGGCGCGGCCCCTATCCCCTGCCCCAATTCGGTCAGATCGGCACCGGCCGAAAACTGCGCCCCTTCGGCGGCTATCACCACCGCCCCGACCTGCGCATCCGCAGCCGCCCCGGCCAGCCCCGCCGCCAGCGCCTGCCGCAGCGCCGACGACAAGGCGTTGACCGGCGGATGATCCAGCCACAGCACCAGAACCGGCCCCTGCCGGTCTTGCCGCACCCGCCCCTCGCGCCTCAACCCCGCTTCCATCCCCGCCCCCGCCTTGCCCCATTAAGCAAACCCTGCCCGGTGATGGCAATCCCGCATCAGGCGCGACGCCGCGATAAGTCTCCCCGGCCCACCATCCCCGCCTGCCACGCGCAAATAGATTGCCCGCAGCCCCGTTTGCGTTAAAATAGCCAACATCCTGCAAGGACACCGCCAATGCACCCCAGCATCCACGCCTTTTTCGATGATGCCACCAACACCCTGACCTACCTCGTACGCGATCCCGAAGGCAGCGCCTGCGCGGTGATCGATTCGGTGCTTGATTTCGATCATGCCTCGGGCCGCACCGATACCAGGTCCGCCGATGCGGTGATCGCCCACATCCGCGCCGAAGGCCTGACGCTGACCTGGGTGCTGGAAACCCATGTCCACGCCGATCACCTCTCCGCCGCCCCCTATATCCAGCAGGTGCTGGGCGGGCAGATCGGCATCGGCACCCATATCACCGACGTGCAGACCACCTTCGGCAAAGTGTTCAACGAGGGCAGCCAGTTCGCCCGCGACGGCTCGCAGTTCGACCGGCTGTTCGCCGAGGGCGACAGCCTGATGATCGGCCAGTTGCGCGCCGACGTGATGCACACCCCCGGCCATACCCCCGCCTGCCTGACCTATGTGATCGGCGATGCGGCCTTCGTCGGCGACACCCTGTTCATGCCCGATTTCGGCACCGCGCGCTGCGATTTTCCCGGCGGCTCCGCCGACACCATGTTCTCGTCGGTGCAGCGCATTCTGGCCCTGCCCGAGGCCACCCGCATCTTCGTCGGCCATGATTACAAAGCCCCGGGCCGCGCCGAATACGCCTGGGAAAGCACGGTAGGCGCGCAAAAAGCCGCCAACGTCCACATCGGCGCTGGCCGCAACCGCGCCGATTTTATCGCCCTCAGGCAGGCGCGCGACGCCACCCTCGGCATGCCCCGCCTGATCGTTCCGGCCTTGCAAATCAACATGCGCGCAGGCCATATGCCCGAGCCCGAGGCCAATGGCATCAGCTATCTGAAACTGCCGCTGAACGGCCTTTAACCCACGGAACGCCCACCTGACCCCGGAAAGCCTGCAAGATGATCAATCCAGACTGGCTTTGGGGCCTTGCGGGCGGGCTTATGATCGGCACGGCTGGCGCGCTTTACCTGCTGATCAACGGGCGGGTGATGGGCGCATCCGGCATCATCGGCGGGTTGATAGACGGCAGCGCCCGCCGCAGTTGGGCCGAGCGCAGCACGTTTATCGCCGCCCTGATCGCCGTGCCGATGGCCCTGCTGCCCGCTTTTCCGGGAGCCGCCACCCACCTGACCGGCAATATCTGGGTAATCGCAGTGGCGGGTCTGCTGGTGGGCATTGGCACCCGGCTTGCCAATGGCTGCACCTCGGGCCACGGCGTCTGCGGCATCTCGCGCCTGTCGCCGCGCGGCCTTCTGGCCACCGTCACCTTCATCCTTGCGGGCGCGCTGCTGCTGGCGGTGTTGCGCCATGCGCTGGGATGGATCTGAGATGCGGTTGGTTTTCGCAGCCCTCGCAGGCGGGATGTTCGGCGCCGGGCTTTTGGTGTCGGGCATGGTCGATACGCTGAAAGTGCAGGGCTGGCTGGATGTCTTCGGCGCCTGGGATCCGACGCTTGCCTTTGTGATGGGGGGCGCGATCCTGCCAATGGCCTTCGCCTGGCGCCTCGCCGCCCGACGGCCGCGCAGTTGGCTCGGCACCGCCTTTCCCGCGCCGTCAAGCCCCGAAATCGGCCGGGAACTGGTGGCAGGCTCGGTGCTGTTCGGCATGGGCTGGGCGCTGGCCGGGCTTTGCCCCGGCCCGGCGCTGGCCTCGCTCACCTTTGGCGGCAGCGGCGGGCTGATCTTTCTTTTCGCCATGCTGCTGGGTATGGTGATCACGCCCGCACTGCGTCGTCAGTTGTTTTCGGGTACAAATTTTTCGGGCACAAATTTGGGCCCTGATCCAGACCGCACTGCACAGCCAAATACCGGCCCCCGCTCACGCGCCATTTCCGGCCCCAGTTCAGGAACAACCCGCATGGATATCCGCCCCCTCACATCCCGCTACGCCGTCTCGCCGCAGATCGAGCTTGCCGATCTTGCCGCGATCAAAGCCGCGGGGTTCACCACCGTGATCGACAACCGCCCCGACGCCGAAATCCCCCCCGCCTTGCACGCCACCCCGATGCGCGCCACAGCCGAGGCGCTGGGGCTGACCTTCATCAACAATCCGGTGATCAGCGGCGGCCTCACCGAGGCCAACATCGCCGCCCAATCCGCCGCCGCCGCCGCCAGCACCGGCCCGGTTTTCGCCTATTGCGCCTCAGGCAACCGCAGTTCGGTGGTCTGGGCGCTGATGAATGCGGCCAAGCTGGATGCCGACACGCTGATCAATACCGCCGCCCGCTATGGCTATACCCTTGAACATCTGCGCGGCCAACTGGCCGACCGCGCGGCCAAATCCTGACGCCAACCGCGCCCCGGTCCACTGCGTACCAAAAATAACTGCCCGCCCGGCGATAACAGCTCCAGTTACAGCATCCCCGGGGACTGCGCCTTCCGCCATTGCCCGCCGGGCCATTGCCCCGTGTGACGGCACCTCCGGCTTTTGCCCCGGCCATTGCGCCCCCGGCCAGTGCGCCTCCGGTCTTGCGCCGATGGTCTTGCGCCGACGATCAATGCACCCCCGGCGATTGTTCCCGTCGCCACCCCCATCAAGCCTCACCGGCTCAACTCAAAACCGCCCCCCACCCCTCACCCGGTGTGCCGCAACGGCTCGGCCGCCACATCCGTCTCGCGCCGCCCGCCGCCGGGCGGCATCTGCCCCGCGCTTTGCGGCATCCTCGGCTGCGACACCGCATCCGGCGTCAGCCGCACCGCCCGCATGCCACGGTTCTGCCCCAACTTGCCCTCGGCCAGCTTCCGCCCATCCAGCCCTTCAAAACCGATCCGCTCGATCGAGGCGCCCGAAAGCACCACCAGATCGCCCACCGCCAGCTTCAGCACCCGGTTCAAAGACATCGAAAACCGCGCCAAAATCCCGGTCATCACCGCGTTTGATCCGGCAATCTGCTCCATCAGTGCCTCGGCAAAGGCGGGGCCCGCTTCGGCCTCAAGCACCGCCTGCGCGCCGCGCAACACCGGTTTCGGCCCCCGCCCCTGCGCCGGCAGCGCCAGCAGCACCGGCCCCGACCTCGCCCCTTGCGCCAAAGACACCTCCGCCTTCAGCACCCGGTAAGGAATATCCTCCAGCAATAGCCCAAGCGGGCGCGGATCATCCAGAAACGACGCCGCGCGAAAGCCGCCGGCCCAAACCAGATCGGCCTCCTGCTCCAGCGAGGCCTCCATCCCCTCAAGCGCCGCGTCAATCACCGCCTCCACCATCGCCGCATCGGTACGGGTGGGTTTGCGCGGGGCCAGTGCGCCACTGCCCACCTTGCCAATCGTATGCACTTCGATCATGCCCGCCAGTACCGGCGGCGAGATCACCAGCAGGCCCAGCCCCTCGGCAGGCCCCTCCAGCACCACGATCATCGCGCGCTCGGACGGCAATTCCAGCAACTCGGCCAGCGAACAGCGGTCCAGCACCAAAGATGCCACCTCCAGCGGCAGTTTCAGCTTGTCGCGCGCCGCCCGAGCCAGCCCCAGCCGCCAGCTGCGGTCCGCCCCCGGCCCGCCTTCGGCCAGGCCCGCACGCCCAGCCGCAAGCTTGCGCCGCATCACGCTGTCCGCCGCACCCGCCGCCTGCCCGCCCGTTTCTGCCACCGCATTGCCCTCTGCCAGTTGCCCAAGACTAGACCGCAAGCCCTTACCAAAACGTTGACAAAACCGCACCAAACCAAGCGATGCGCGAAAGCCTCCGCCTGCTTCTTCATTGTCCAAATATCCTCGGGGTCCAAATATCCTCGGGGGGGAAGGGCGCGTTGGCCTGCCAATGCGGCCTTGGGGGGCAGACGGCCCCCCGCCTTGAATCCACAAACAAAAGCGCGCCCAGGATTTCCCCGGGCGCGCCATGGCCTAACCAAAGCTTACTGCAACGCCTTGTCGGTGATCTGATGCGTCCAGGCCCCCACCGGCGCCTTCGAGATCACCGGATCCGACCCGCCCGACATCAGGGCCGCCACCGTGCGGGTGTAATCCGCCTCCACCAGCGCGCCGTTCGACCCCGCCGTCAGCTTGGCAATCTCGCCCATCATCCGCTTTTGATGCGCCTCGGTCTGCGCCCCGGTCGCGTCATTCTCCAGCACGATCATCGCCGCCTCATCGCCGTTCGCCTCGGCATATTTCCAGCCCTTCATCGAGGCGCGCACAAACCGCACCATCTTGTCCTCGAACGCCGGATCGGCAAGCTTTTCCTCCATCACATAAAGCCCGTCCTCCAGCGTCGCCACGCCCTCATCCTCGTATTTGAAGGTCACCAGATCCTCGGGTTTCACCCCGGCATCAATCACCTGCCAATACTCGTTATAGGTCATGGTGGAAACGCAGGCCGCCTGCTTTTGCAACAGCGGATCGACGTTGAAACCCTGCTTCAACACCGTCACGCCACCGGCCGAGCCATCGGTTTCCAGCCCCAGCGTGTTCATCCAGTTCAGGAACGGATACTCGTTGCCGCCAAACCACACGCCCAGCGTCTTGTCGGCAAAATCCGCCGAAGTGGCCACGCCGGACTCCTTCAGACAGGTCAGCATCATACCGCTCGATTTGAACGGTTGTGCTATATTCACCAGCGCCAGACCCTTCTCGCGCGCGGCCAGCGCCGAGGGCATCCAGTCGATAACCACATCTGCCCCGCCACCGGCAATCACCTGCGTCGGCGCCACATCCGGGCCGCCGGGAAGGATGGTCACGTTCAGACCCTCTTCCTCGTAAAACCCTTTGGCCTGCGCCACATAGTAACCGGCAAACTGCGCCTGCGTCACCCATTTCAACTGCAGCTTCACATCATCCGCCGCCTGAGCGGTCCCGGCTGTCAGCACCACCAGTGCGATACCGCGAATCGTTTGGTACATCCCTGTCTCCCCTAATCGTGAAGTTTGTTTTGGTATTGCAGAGAATGCGCTCGCCGGAGTCAAGGCCTACTACCGGCAACTGCCTGCAAGACGTTCCCAATCTTACCCCATCGCCCGCATTTGCGTGAAATTGCGAACAATGAGGCCGCTTTTGCATCCGCCGCACCAACAGGTGGCGTCAAACCTGTTCCAAACCTTGACCTGCAGATGGAAATCTGCCACGATTTTACCACAATCTAAAAAACATTGGAGGTTAGAATGAAATTTCTTGCAATTGCCGCTTGCGCGGCAGCGCTGACGACCGGGGCGCAGGCGGCGACGCTGGACTTTGTTGGCTTTGGTGCGGGTGTCTACGGTCCTTCAATCGTGGTCAGCGGTGCCACGGTTACCAACGCTTCCGGCGGCAGCATTCTGGTGGGTGCAAGCGCCGCGGGCCAGGCGAACGGCTTCTGTTCTCTTGCTGTTCTCGGAAATGGTTGCGAGGCAGACACTGGCATTACTTTTGGTTCGGTTGTCTCCAGCCTGAGCTTCTGGCTTGATGGCAGCGATTCTGGTGACGTTCTCTCGCTGTCCGTCTACGGCATCGCTGATGTGTTTCTCGGGACATTGGGTTTTACAATCCCGGATCAGTTTATCGATCTGTCTGCCTTTGGCAGCATCACACGGCTTGCGTTTGACGACAGTTCCAGCGGGTTCGGGTATGGCTATTCGCGGTTCGAGTTCGTTGAAACCACCGCTCCCGTTCCGCTCCCGGCATCGTTGCCGTTGTTGCTGGGCGCGATTGCTGCAGTGGGTGCCATCCGTCGCCGCAAGGCGCGCTGACACTCAAGGCTTGTGAGTAAAGACCAAAAGGTTCCGGCACTCGCGCAGCGCCGGGACTTTTTTTATCGCCTCTGCGAAGGGTGCCAGAACGTCACCCCCCGTTCCATCAGCGCAATCGCCCCGTAAAAGGCCGATCCCGCCAAAGCCGCCACCGCGATCTCGGCCCAGATCATGTCAAGGCCCAACCGCCCGATCTCTGCCGTGATGCGAAAACCCATGCCCCGCGTCGGGCTGCCGAAAAACTCCGCCACAATCGCGCCGATCAGCGCCAGTGTGGATGCGATCTTCAAGCCGTTGAAAATGAACGGCATCGCCGCGGGCAGCCGCAGCTTCCACAGGCCTTGCCAGTAACTTGCGCCCCATGTCGCCATCAGATCGCGCTGCATCCGCTCGGTTGCCGAAAGCCCCGCCACCGTGTTCACCAGCACCGGAAAGAACACCATGATCACCACCACCGCCGCTTTGGAGTGCCAGTCAAACCCGAACCACATCACCATGATGGGGGCAATTCCCACAATCGGCAAGGCCGCCACGAAATTCCCCACCGGCAGCAAACCTGCCTGCAAGAACGCCGACCGGTCAATCGCAATCGCCACCAGCACCGCCGCCCCGCAGCCCATCACATAGCCCGAAAGCGCGCCCTTCAGAAACGTCTGCACGAAATCGCCCCACAGCACCGGCACCTCTGCCGCCATCCGCACCCCGATGGCCGAAGGTGCGGGCAAAATCACCGGGCTGACGCCGTAAAGCGTCACCACCATCTGCCACAGCCCCAGCAACGTCGCGCCGAAAATCGCCGGAACGGCATAGCGCACCCAAGACCCCCGCCGCGTTGACAGCCCCGAATTCAGCAGCCACGCCCCCAACCAGAACGCCAGCACCACTGTCAGCCGCCAATCAAAAATCATGGCCTGATCCCCATCCGCCGCAACGTCACCCGCTCGGCCCATCCGATCATCGCCACCAAAGATGCCGCCACAATCGCCGCCGCGAACAGTGCCGCCCAGATCTGCACCGTCTGCCCGTAATAACTGCCCGACAACAACCGCGCGCCCAACCCCGCCACCGCCCCGGTCGGCAATTCGCCCACGATGGTGCCCACCAGCGACGCCGCAACCCCCACCTTCAGCGAGGTAAACAAATACGGCACCGAAGACGGCAACCGCAGCCCCCAGAACACCTGCGCGCCCGCCGCCGAATAGGTGCGGAGCAGGTCCAGCTGCGGCGCCTCGGGGCTGCGCAACCCCTTCACCATCCCCACCACCACCGGGAAAAAGCTCAGGTACGCCGAGATCACCGCCTTGGGGATCAACCCCTGCACCCCCATCGAGTTCAACACCACGATGATCATCGGTGCGATGGCCAAAATCGGAATGGTCTGGCTGGCAATCGCCCAAGGCATCACCGACATGTCCATCGCCCGGTTGTAAACGATCCCCACCGCGAGCAGTATCCCCGCCAAGGTGCCAATCGCAAATCCCAAAAGCGTGGCCGAAATCGTCACCCAGGCGTGAAATACCAGCGACCGTTTCGATGTCACCGCCATCCCCAGCGTCGATTTTAACAACTCGCCAATCACCTGATGCGGTGCCGGCAACACCGGCCGCTCCTGCATCATCGTCAAGGGCACAATCTCGGCAAAGCCGATCTCAACCCCCGCCCGCGCCGCCTGATCCCGCTCCCACTGCGCATTCATCACAACCGCGCCCGCGTACCAAAGGGCGACGATCACCCCCAGCACGCTTAAAATCGGACCAAGCACCTTCATGCCCGCCCGCCCTGCGGCCAGGCGATCATCGCCACCGCCACCACCCCCAGCGCCATGCCCGCCAGTTGCAAGCCGGTGGGCCGCTCGCCAAAAAGGAAATAAGCCACCCCGCCGATCAGCACCAGCTGCACAATGGACGATACCGCAATCGCCACCCCCAACCCACTTTCCCGCATCAGCCGCACCATCATCAGATTGCCCACGCAAAACAGCACCAGCGCCCCGATCAGGGTCGGTACATGGCCCGACCCCGCATAGGCTTTCAGCACCGAATTGGCGGCGATAAACACCGCCATCGCGCCGCAAAGCCACAAGGCCAAAGCGCCGCTCATGGCTGCAATCCCGTATGCACAGGATGTGCATAGCTTGTGCAAGGCCGGTGCATCACCCTAAATTTCATCGGAATGCCCCCCCCGCAACCCCTCGCGCACCCTGTGCGCAATCTCGATAAACGCTTTGCTGTCGCGGATTTCCAACGGCCGCTCCCGCGGCAAGGGGCTGTCGATGATGTCGGTAATCCGCCCCGGGCGGGGGCTCATCACCACGATCTTGGTTGACAGATACACCGCTTCCGGGATGGAATGTGTCACAAAACAGATGGTCTTTTGCGTGCGATCCCAAAGCTTTAGCAACTCCTCATTCAGATGGTCGCGCACAATCTCGTCCAATGCGCCAAAGGGTTCATCCATCAACAAAATATCCGCATCAAACGCCAAAGCCCGCGCAATCGAAGCCCGCTGCTGCATGCCGCCAGACAGTTGCCACGGAAATTTCCGCCCAAACCCCTCCAACTCCACCAACCCCAAAACCCGCGCCACCCGACTGACCTGCTCCGCCTTGGAAAACCCCATGATTTCAAGAGGTAACCGGATATTCCCGGCAATAGTCCGCCAAGGATAAAGCCCCGCCGCCTGAAACACATACCCATAAGCCCGCGCTTGGCGCGCCGCATCCGCCGTCATCCCGTTGACGGTCAAAGTACCACCCGTGGGCGTCTCCAAAGCCGCAATCGCCCGCAGAAAAGTTGTTTTTCCGCAGCCACTTGGCCCGATATAGCTGACGAATTCACCCCGATTGATGGTCAGGTTCACATCTTTCAGCGCCTGCACCGGCCCGTCATTGGTCTGGAACACAAGGTTGAGATCACGGGCCTCGATAACGGGCAGAGGCGTATCAGCCGTATCCTTCATGCCAGCGCCTCATCCGAAAATACCAAACAACCAAGGCCGGTCGCGATGACAACCGGCACCGCACACCAAGGCAAAAGCCATGCTGCGCTGCCATCTACATTGATGAATCTAAACACTAATGCCAAGATCAACGTTACCCCGACGCTCGCCACAACCGCTGTCACCGCCACTGCCGTCCATCGCCCCTGCCCGAACCGCGCGAACAGCGCACACCACAGCAACGTCAAAGGCCACAATAGCGCTGAACACACCAATATTGCTAAGCCAACACCATAGATCAGCAAAGCGCCAAACAATCCTTCCTCAGGTTCGCTTGGCGTTAACATACTGACGCAAATCAACATTGTCGCAAAAACCGTGCAAAAGCCAATCCAGATCACCCGTTCCGACTGCGGGTGCGGCCCTGTCTTCGCCATCCTCAAACCCCACTCGCCGGAACACCTGTCCGCACCACCGGCCTAGGTGCTGTCAAATCCTTCCATTGCGTCAGCGCCCTGTTTACCGCGCCATTCGGCGGCCGCGCCACGAACTGCCCGTGGCCTTCCTGCGT
>JANNAV010000216.1:0-12804 GCA_031384695.1 Paracoccaceae bacterium | reverse complement strand
GAAAGCGACAACGGGCTTTTTGGCGACGCCATTTCCTACCCACGCGGTGCCAATCTTCTTGACGCGGCACACATCCTTGCGCCGCACATTGTTGGAACCAGCAGTTCCATGCGGCGCGGAACGATCGAAAACATGCTTCAGGGCTTGGTCAACAACCGGGCCAGTCTGGTGAAAGCCGCAAGCCTGTACGAAATTGCGCTTTGGGATCTCTTTTGCAAATCGGTGTCACAACCGTTGAACGCGGTTCTTGGCGGCATTCGAAGCCGGGTGCCGGTCATGGTGGTTGCAGGATATTTCCTGCACCAGCGTACTATCGAAGATGTTTGCGAAGAGGTTCGCCTGCGCGTTGATCAGGGTTACAGGTTGATTAAGATCATGATCAACGGAAGCGATCCTGATCACGACGAGAGGCTTGTCGCCGCGGCAATGCAAGTCGCCGGCAATTGCATTTGTGTTGATGCCCATTGGGCCTGGACCAGCGTTGCGGCAGCCTTAGAAACCTGCAAACGGCTTGATGCCTATAATATAAAATTCATTGAAGACCCCTTTGGACAACACCAAAGTTTTCTTGCCGGAGAGCTGCAAAAGTGGATCAAGACACCGTTGGCGGTTGGCGAAGACCTGCCGGATCTTCAGACGATACAAGCGGCCATCGAACCCTTGCTGTTTTATCGGCTTGACGCGACCACATGCGGCGGTATTTCAACGGCGGTGACCGCGACGGAAAGCGCTGGGGTTCGGGGTAAAAGCGTGCTGCCCCATGTGTTCTTGCCGTTGCATGCCCAACTTGCAGGTGCACTACGGCCCATTGAGGCCGTCGAATTCATTCCGCCCGAAATTGGTGCCTGTCCGATGTTTGATCTGCTGGACGCACTGCCCAGAATTAACGATGGCATCCTTGATATTGATCAGGAACCTGGTGCGGGATTTCATCTCGATTGGAACAAGGTTGCAGCGATGGCCGGGCGCACTTGGGTGCATGATATCAAAAATTAGGGTCGGGAGCCATAATTTCAGTTGAGCGACAACTCGTGGCGTGATTCAAAATCCCAAATTGGGGCAGGTTCCTGAGCGAGCTTTTCTGGCTTACGGAGGCACAGGTCGAGCGGTTGAAGCCGTATTTTCCGAAGTCGCGCGGCAAGCCCAAGGTGGATGACCGCAAGGTGCTGAGCAGGATAGTCTTCGTTCAAGGCAATGGGTGATGTGGAAACATGCCCCTGCGGCCTATGGCCCGACCAAGACCCTCTACAATCGATGGCAGCGGTGGAGCCGGATGGGCGTGTTCGACACGATCATGACCGAACTGTCAGCACGGGCGCAGCAGACCGAGATCGTGATGATCGAAGCGACCCGTACAAAGGCGCACCGGACAGCTTCAAGCCTGTCGGTCAAAAAAGGGAGGCCCCGCGCAGATCGGGGACGCCTGATCGGGCGCACGGAAGGTGGGCTGAACTCGAAGCTGCATGTCGTGGCGGATGCGCTGGGTCGACCAATCCGGATGTTCCTCTCGGCTGGCCAGACTTCGGACTATATCGGCGCGCGGGTGCTGCTATCCTCCCTCCCGCAGGCCGGGGCGCTGCTGGCGGATCGCGGCTACGATGCCGACTGGTTCCGCGAAACTCTGAATACTATGGAGATTTCTCCCTATATCCCATCTCGTATTGGTCGCAAAATCAATATCCCGCGCGATGCAGACCTAAACCGCCAGCGCCACAACCTTCTCGGGCATGAAAATATGCCCTGCCAGGCAATGGATCGAGAACATGTTCGCCCGCCTCAAGGACTGGCGGCGTATCGCAACCCGATACGACCGATGCCCCATCCTCTTTCTCTCCGCTTGCGCACTGGCAGCAACGGTCATCCATTGGTTGTGAGTCCTGACCCCAAGTCTTATCCGGCGCAATCAGACCAAGCGTCCCGTAATTCGCAGACCGCCGAATAGGCCTGGTTGCGGCCGATGGCAACGATCGCTGAACCGGCCGCGCCCTGCCAGGAATTCAGGCGAACCGGGGCGTGAAAGATGTGTTGCACACCATGCAGGACAAGCGGGCGATCAACATCACAGCGGGTTCGCACCACGCCCTTGAGCCGCAACAGATTGTGACCGTGTCGCCGGATAATATTACCGACCCTCTGTTCCAGACGTTCCCAGTCAACTGGCCGGGGGTCTTCGATAAGCCAGGTGCCCATTCCTTCGCCGTGGTGGTGTCCGCCACTGAAATGAAGCGTAGTTGGGTTCGCGACTGTGTCGCCAAGGCGTCCGGTGCGGTGCCCTGCCACATTCAGCCATTTCTCCAAATCGGCCTGACCTGTCTTGGCGTCCACCAGTGACAGACCGAAAATCAGTTGCGCGTCAACCTCGCCATGATCGGCAGCCACGACCCGGCTGCCATTGCTCATCGCCTTAAGCTTTCCGATAAGAGTGGCCACCGCCTTGGGTTCCGCAAGGTCGGATTTGGTGACGATCCGCAGGTCGGCGAAAGCCGCCTGCGCGCGGCAGACTTCGTACTTTTCAAGATTGGCAATTCCGTTGACTACGTCGATCGTCGCAACCACGCCGTCCAGACGAATGACCGCGCGCAAGCGCAAATCCGTCATTATCTGGCGCATTATCTTGGCCGGGTCGGCAAGTCCGGTTGTTTCCACAATGATGCGGACGGGCCGGTAAGGCCCGCCACGAACCAGATCCAACAAGGTTTCAACCAGATCATCGCCGGCCAGGCAACACATGCACCCGCCTACCAGAAGCCGAACGTTTTTTGGCCCTGTCGCATCCGCGAAAATGGCGTCATCGATCCCGATATCACCAAATTCATTGACGATGACGGCCATGCCTGCCAAGTCCGGTCGGCGCAGCATCGCGGCAATCAAAGTCGTTTTGCCGCTGCCCAGAAATCCCGTAACGATCGTCACTGGCACCCGGGTCTGGTTCACGACATGCACCTTGGTTCTCCCAAAATCTCAGAACTCGCTCAGACCTTCGGTGTAGGGCTTAACAATCCACGAACCGTCTGTTGGCACGCCCGCGCGCGCGAACAGGCTGTCACGTGCGGACTCAACGGTTTTGCGGAAAGCCGGGAAGTCGATGCCAACCAACTTACCGTGGCGCTTTTTGATCTCGCCATTCACTAGCACAGTATCGATATTGCCAACATTGGCAAACTCGACAACCGCTGCGACCGGGTTGTTGATCGGAATCATATTCATATAGTCGGTCCGGACGAGCACGATATCAGCGAGTTTACCGGGGGTCAGCGAGCCGATTTTATGATCGAGCCCGCAGGCCGCCGCACCGCGAAGTGTTGCAAATTCCAATGCGTCCCGGCTGGAAAGCGGCAGGGGATCAACCAGCTTTTTGTTTTGGATGGCGGTTTGATAGACCATCAAACGCGTTCCCGCGATCAGATGGCGCATGGCGTTGAAGAAATCGCAGGGGGTCGTCGTCACCACGTCGCTGGAAATACTTGGGCGGATACCTGCTTCAAGCATGCGAAGCGCGGGGGGCATGCCATGCCCCATTTGCATTTCAATCTCGGGTGAAATCGAAGTATGTCCGCCACTATCACCAATCAGTTTGAACTCTTCATCATGAAGAGTGTTGCAGTGAACATAGGTCACGTCTTCGCCAAGAATACCCTTTTGGTTCATGCCGACCAGCGGTTTGTTCATTCCCCAGAGGCCGTCACCAACATGGATGCTGATCCTGAGGCCAAGTTCCCGCGACAGCCGGAAATCGTCGACCGTGTTTTCGATGCTGGTGAATTGCGGTCCTCGTGGCGCGGTAGCCATTGTAACCAGTGCGTCATCCGACGAAAGAATGTCGCGCCGGATACGCCGGATTTCCGCATAGTTCGACGGAATGTTATTTGGCACATTCCACTCGGGGTTCGAGTTGCCATAGCCAAAGACGGCACGCAGGCCTGCAGTTTTAAGAGCATCAATCGCGGCTTCCGCATGCGCGGGCGAATTATTGTTATGGGACCAGTCGAAAAGCGTCGTGGTGCCGGCATCGAGTGAGTCGAGTGCGCCGAGCAAATTGCCGATATACATGTCTTGTGGCGTATATACGTCGCCCATAACCACGCGAACAGCCGTCAGATACTGTGCCAACGACCAGTCGGGCCCGGCATTGCGCAACAGCGCCTCCCAGGTGTGGCGATGGGTGTCGACAAAGCCGGGGATCGCGATGCAATTGGTTGCATCGATAATCTCTGCATCATCGGTAGAAATGTTGCGCGAAATCGCGACAATTTTTGCCCCATCGATCAGAATGTCACCGCCAATCAGATCACCAATCTTCGGGTCAACCGAAATGATTGTCGCGTTCTTGATCAGTTTACGTGCCATTGCGTTTATCTCCTTGATTTTACGTGTGTGCGATTGCGTTGGTTGCAAAAAAATTTCTATTCTCGTATTGCAGGTCTGAGGCAAAACGGGCGATAAGAGTTAATAAGCGGGGGGCGTACATGCGAGGAGCAGCACTAGTTTCCCCTCTCCCGCATTTCGCCAGCGGTGGGATTGTTCGCTTGAGAAATAAACACTGTCGTCCTTTTCAAGCACAAATGTCTCGTTGCCGACCGTCATCTCGACGGTTCCCTCGAGAACGACGCAACACTCTTCGCCGCGATGTTCAAAGGGTTGGTCACCTGAGTTGGTGCCAGCTTCGGCTTCCATGATGAGAAGCTGCATTTCGCTGACAAGATTGGGAGTAATCATCTGATATTGCACGTGCGAATGGGGCAGGATGACGGTGCGGCGCCCGTTTTTGCGGACAATATTGCTGGCCCTGAAGCCCGGTAGTGTCTTTGATAGCGGAAGAATGTCCTCCAGCATGTTGACGTCACGCTGACCGTTGGGCGGATTTTCTTGTTGGCTTTCGTCCCGCAACAACTCCCACACGGTTTTTCCCAGTGCTTTTGCCAGCCGGTCCAGGGCGGCCAACGACGGGCTTGCTTCACCGCGTTCAACCTGACTGATATAGCTATAGGAAAGGCCACATTTGACGGCCAGATCTTTCAGTGCGATCTTCTCGGACAGCCGCGCTGCTCTGAGTTTTTCACCGAAATTCTTATCCATTTGGCAACTTCCCCTTTAGGCTTCTCGATGGCTTTTTCCGTAGTATCGCTCGTCAATCTTATAACGCTGGTCGTCACATCAGTTGCCCTCGTGGTTTCGAAGATTTCCGGTTTTCACGGCAATTCGCGCAGCAGATTTCTTGTCGTTCCGTTTTGGATGTCGATTGCGCAACAATTGCCAGAGTTTCTCAAACACTCCAACTATGCCATCCGGTGCCAGAACGATGAAGAAAACAATCAGGATACCAAGACCCATGTTCCGATACTCGGCGAAGTCCTTGAGCTGTTCGTCAATCAGCATGAGCAGGGCGGCGCCGACGATTGGTCCCCAAAGTTTTCCCAGACCGCCGACAACCAACATGGAAACAAGAAATGCCATAACCGGAAAGCCAAGGATCGAGGGGCCGACGACCTTAAAATGTGCGGCGTAGACCCCACCGGCGATTCCCGTTACAAACGCCGAAACCGCAAAAACCAGCAGCTGGTATTTGTAACGGTTAATGCCGACGGAAACCGCTACGACCTCATTGTCTCGCAACGCCCGGAACGCATATCCCAATGGGCCGCGCACGATCAGTATCGAAAGACCAATCGCCAGTACCATCGTTGCAAGGGCCACATAGAAGTTGCCGATCTGATAATCGCGGCCAAGAAGCTCACGGAATCCGTAGTCTCCGAACTGGCTGAGTCCACGCTGACCGCCGGTAAGGGTCTGACATGTCGCACCCGTGCCAATGATGCAGGCTGTGTCTGAGTTCACCAGGAGAACAACTGTTTGAGTAATGGCGAAGGTCAGCAAGGCAACATAAATTCCTCGCAGTCGGAGGCAGGCGAAACCGATTATCAAGCTTACGCCGACGGTCGCAAAACCGGCAATAATCGTGCCGATCGCGAGGCTCAAGCCAAAATACCTGCCTAGAACCGCGGTAAAGTATCCGCCGAATGCGAAAAGGGCGACCTGGGCCAGCGAAAATATTCCGGCGAAACCCATTACGATGTTCCACTGGCTGACGACCGTTGCCCAAATCAGAAACAGCGTAAGCTGAGAAAGGAAGTAGCGGCTTTCGACAAAGAAAGGCAGCGCAATTCCAATCGCAACGATTGCCAAAAGAGCAGCGAAGTCGCGTCCAATCGGACTAAGCTGCGGGATATGGGTTCTGTTTCTTGCCATATTCGGATTTTCCTTCAGTTTCGTATGATCGTAGCGGATCCGAAGAACCCGTTCGGTCGCCAGATCAGTGAGACGATGACAAGCAAGAGCAATAAAGGGAATGCAAGCCTGACACCGAAGGTGAACTGGAATATGGCTTCAAGCAGACCAAACCCGATTGCAATAAAGAACGCTCCGTATACGTTACCCAGTCCCGCCACCGCCACGATAATGAAAGCTTTTACCATTGGCGCATCGCCCATTGTCGGTGACAAGGTGGTGATTGTGCTGAGCATGATACCGGACACGGCGGCGAGGCATCCGGACAGAGCCATGACCTGAGCATAGACCCGGCCGACCGGTACACCCATCAGCAGGGCGGCGTCCTTGTTCATTGAGGTTGCACGAATGGCGCGTCCGGTCCGGGTTTTGCCCAGCAGAATTCCGACCAGCCCTACCAGCACCACCGATGACGCCAGGATTGCGATATTCTGGTAGGGTATGAATATGCCGCTCAGTCGAAATCCACCCTCTATCGCGAGTGGCTGACGAAATGGATAGGCCCCGAAGAAATTGAGGATTGTGTTTTCGGACAGGATCGCCAAGCCAATGGTTGCGATAATGATATTTGTCTCGAAGGCCGGATGGCGAAACATCTGGCGGACGACCAGAAGGTAAACCAGCAAACCCACCACCCCGCTGATGATCACCGCCAGCGGAATGGCAAGCCACAACGGCGTCCCCAACTGGGTGATGATGGTGAAGCAGGCATAGCTCCCGACAGCCAGAAACGCGCCATGCGCCATGTTGAGCATACCCAGCGCACCCCATGTCAGCGACAGTCCGATGGCGCTGAGTGCGTACATACCGCTCAGCGTAAGGCCGCTAACCGTTACAAGTATGAAGGTTTCCATGTTTCTCCTTTCGGCGTCCAGCCTAACCGCCCAAGTAGGTTTTCATCAGAACGTCGTCGCTCATCAAATCTGCGCCGCTGCCATGCCAGACGATATGGCCGTCGTCCAGCAGGTGCAATTCGTCGGCCAGATCCGTCAGGCGACTTACGTTTTCCTCAACCACGATCAACGTGCGGCCCTCTGCCTTCAGCGCACGGATCACATCATAGATATGCTCTATCATCAGCGGCGCCAGCCCAAGCGACGGCTCGTCGATCATGATCAGATCGCTTTTGGTCATCAGTCCGCGGCCAATTCCCAGCATTCGCCTTTCGCCTCCCGACAGCCCGCTTGCAAGCTGTTCACCACGTTCGCGTAGTTTCGGGAAAAGACTGTGGACATATTCCAACTGTTTTGCGCTGTCGGCGTGCGCGGCTGGCAGATAGGCACCCATCAGAAGGTTCTCGCGCACGCTCATCTGGGGAAACACCAGATCGCCTTGCGGCATATGGGCGACACCCCTGGCGACGACCCGATCAGCGGAAAGGTCGCTTATCGTCTCGTCGCGCAGCTTGATAGAGCCCGAACGCAACCTGATTAGGCCCGAAATGGCCCGGAGTATCGTCGTTTTGCCATGACCGTTAGGACCAACCAGGCCGACGACCGCGCCACGCGGTACATCGATCGAGACGTCCTTGATCACGTCGATGCCGTTATAGCCGCAGCAAATATTTTTCAGGGTCAAAAACGATTCACCCATGTGCTACGCTCTGTTTTCGGCGAGCGAACGGGCCGTACGTTCGCCCAGGAAAACTTCTATGACACTTGGGTCCAGAATAACGCCCCGGGGCTCACCTTCGTAGAGGCGTTGCCCCCGGTTCAGGATCAGAATCCGGTCACTCAATTCCAGCAAAAAGCGCATGACATGCTCGATCAGGATCACCGTCACGTTCTTCAGCGAGATATGCCGGATCAGTTCAAGGATCTTGTCGGTTTCCCCCGGCGTAAGTCCGCCCACCGGCTCGTCGAGCATGAGCAGCCGGGGCTGCCGCGACAAAGCACCGGCAATCATCAGCAGTTTGCGCTGAAAAACCGGCAGGTTGCGCACTTTCTCGTGGGCGTAGGGCCCAAGGCCCACCGTATCGATCACCTCGTTCACATCTTCGATCGTGCGGCGATCAAAGAAAACGCCCTGAAACTTGCGGTTTGTCCTGCCGAAATATCGGCTGACCTTCAGGTTTTCCAGAACGGTCAACGAATCGAAACCCGAATTCAGCTGAAACGTTCTGGACAGTCCTAGGTGGCAGATCTGATCGGCGCGCAGACGGTCGATCCGCACCCCACCGAAGGATATCGAACCTTCGGTGCAGGCGTTGATCCCCGAAATTGCATCGAACAGCGCGGTTTTGCCCGCGCCATTGGGCCCGCCGATACCCAGCACCTCGCCTTGCCTGACGGAGAAGCTGAGATTGTCGATCGCTGCCAGGGCGCCGAATCTTTTTGTCACGCCCTGGCAGATTAGCAGATCGTCCGTTTGGCCCAGCATGGGTTACTTGCTCATCCAGGATGGCGCCAGATACGACGCCGTTTCGTAAGGCGACGGCGCGATAACCTGCGCGTCTTTCTTCCAGTCCTGAATCTGCGAGTACTGGTGCGGCATGCCAAGAGACGGATCGCGGGTTGCATCCGGGTAGGGGATCGCGGCCTGCCACTTGTCGGAAAACCGGGTGGTGCCCTTGACTCCCCGGTAGATCGACTGCTTCAGGATGGCCGCCACTTTCCGGTTCTGTTCCATTTCACCCGGCTCTCCGGTGCCGCCTGCCATGGCAGCCGCCGCAGCATACATGAAGACGGAATCGTAAGGGATGGCACCGTTCAACGGACTGGTGCCTTCGGAGCCGAATTTGGCACGATAGCGCTCCATGAAGGCAAGACCGATCTCGTCTTGCAAGGATTGCGCGACTGACGAGAAGATAACCCCTTCCGAGGAAGTTTGCGCAATGTCGCGGAATGCTGAAAGTGACGGGCCATACTGCATGTAAACCAAGCTGTCGGTCGGGTTTGGCGTAAATTGAAGCATGAATTGCGCCAGATCCTGCGGCGCCCAGTGGGTGAATGCAATGACGCCCGGCGGGTCACTCCGAAGCTTCGAGATAATCGGACCCCATTCGGAAATGCCGTAGGAGACGGTCTCAGTCAGGCCGATGGTCCAGCCGTATTTCGCCGCATTGTCGGAAATGCCCGACCCAATGACTGCACCGTAGCTGTCAGATCCCAAGATGAGGGCCATCGTGCGGTTCTTCGGCGCAAACTGCCCGCTTTCGGTCAGTCCTTTAAGAAAGCTCAGAAGCCCCTCGCCATACCAAACCTCAGCCGGGTCCGACATGAAGATCGTGGCATACCGCTCGGGGTCGCGTTCCAGCGCGTGGTGATGCTGAACATCGGTGTTGGCGTGGATGTAGATCAGGCCGTCGTCGGCGATCAGGTCGTATTCGGCCGTCGCAGTCGAGCCGTTGTACCCGTTGATGATCGCATGAACTTTTTCGCGGTCGATCAGCCGCTGAATGGCCGGCACGACATTCTCGGGGCCCATGACCTGCGTATCTTCAAAGTGGAATTCGATCGGGCGGCCAAGAATCCCGCCCAGCGCGTTCACTTCTTCTGCAGCAAGTTCGAGGCCCCGTTTGTATTCGATCCCATCGGCAGCGGCCCAGCCCGTCAGAGGCACAGCGGCCCCAATCGGGATCGGCTCGCCACCGGCGGCCCGACCGGCATTTGCGGACGCGAGCACCCCCGCAGCAGTAAGCCCAGCAAGCCCCCCGGCGGAGTTTGTAATAAAGCCACGCCGGGACAATGTAGTTTGATCAGCCATTCGCTTTGCCATGTTCTTCTCCTTGTTGCCACTCTCGCTTTTATTGGATCTGGCAGTCGCCAGCGCGTCGCCAGTTACACTTTTCTTGCATCTGGACCGCGCCGGTGCATCGAAGATAAGTAGGTCGGACCCTAGACATGTTGTTCCTACATCACAAATTGTGCCATGTCGACAAAAACTTGCGGGAGGTCTTTCGCAGGACGCTGCCCAGCTTCTGGGCAAGGAAAAAAGATAGATTCCGCGCCACATCTAACTATAAAATATATTAAAAACAGCATGTTACAAGAAAGTCTGTACCCGCAAACACGCTTTGGTAGCTTAGTTTCCGGGATCAATGCTTCATCACTCGGAAGGCTCCGGGCCATGCAAGGCTTTTGTTGACAGAACAATAAAAGCGGATTAGCTACAAATGGCACTGTGCCGAGTCCCGTCACGGTAGCACAGGCGGGCACCAGGGGTCTTGGCATACACATTCACTGGTTAGCGAACCTACCAAACACTTGCGTCGCCGGTGATGGCGGAAAGCAACGGGTCATTGAGAAGGGAAAGAAAGAATGATCAATATGGTGGCGGAAGGGGTCTTTGCCGAAACCGATACCCGGGGGTGCAACGCCGGTTTTGTGGTGACGTCTGAAGGCGTTGTTATGATCGACACCCCACAGTTGCCAACAGCCGCGATCCGTATGAGAAAGCTGGCCGAAAGCCATGGACCGATAAAATACTTGATCAACACTGAACATCACGTTGACCACATTTTCGGGAACTACTTCTTTAACGGCGTCGGCGCGGTTATGAGTCAGGCTTACGTCTATGACGAGTTCATGGTTGTTTACCCCGAGATCAATCCCTACGAATATGCAAAAGAGGCTATTCCCACTGATGACCCCGAGGGCGCGGCACTGTTCCCCGACAAGGATACCTATTTCAAGAACATGAACCGGCCTAATATTACCTTCACAGGCGATGCCACGTTGCGTCTGGGTGGGCTAACGTTCGAGATGATTGCCACTCCTGGCCACTCTCCGGGCCTTATTGCTGTTCACATCCCAGAGAAGAAGCTGGTTTTTGCGTCGGACAACATCTTCAATGGCGTACAGACGTGGCACTACACGTCTAATATCCCGCAATGGATCGAGTCGCTCCAACGGCTTAAAAAACTCGACGCCGAAATCATCGTTCCGGGCCATGGTCCGGTCTGCGGCGCTGACCGTATTGATGCGCAGAAGGCAATCTTGTTCGAATGGCAGTATCGTGTTGCCGATTGCGTTGCCAGGGATGTTGATGTCGAAGAATGCATAAAGCGCATGGATATACGTGACCGTTTTTCGGTCGACATTGGCCAAGAGTATATGCTTGAGCATGTCATTGAGAACAATGTGCGAACGCTATATCGCAAATTTGCTTAAGGGGGCAGCGTTAACTTTTTGCGCATAGCAGAAGTCGATGACCGTTGCGAAAGGCAAGTACACCCGTAGTAACCACCTGTTAAAATGGCTTAAACTCTCTTTTTGGAAACCGAGAACGATATGTCCACACGCGTCCTTCCGAAATTTTCTCTTTTGACCCCGCAAAGCCTTAGTGAAGCGCTTGAGTTTGCTGCCAATCTGGGCAGTCGCTCCCGATTTCTTGCCGGCGGCACTGATCTTCTCGTAAAAATGAAAATTGGCGCGATTGAGCCGGAAATATTAATCGGTATCAAAAAGATAAGGGAACTCAGAACCATATCCTATGATCGCGATGCCGGGTTGGCGATTGGTGCGCTGATCACCTATCGCGATTTGTGCAAATCACCGGCGATAAGTGCGTCATATGCAATCCTGCACGACGTCACCTACGTCTTTGCCAACGAACAGCTTCTCAACATGGGGACGGTTGGCGGCAACATCTGCAATGCCTCACCAGCAGGTGATTTGATCCCGCCATTCCTGGCTCTGGGCGCTTCTGTCGAGTTACTGTCACCGGCGGGTATCAGGTCAGTCAGCCTGGCAGATTTCTTTGTCGGCCCCGGAAAAACAGTGCTGCGGCCCGGCGAACTTCTAAGCCGGATAACTGTGCCCGCCTTGGCGGCGGACGTAATGGGAAGTTTCCTGCGCATTACCCGAACTGCCGAGGATCTTGCGAAAGTGTCGGCGGCAGCAGTTCTGGCGGTGCGCAAAGGCGCTTTTGCGGATGTGCGGCTTGCGCTCGGTGCCGTGGCTCCGACGGTGATCCGGCTGCCGACGATCGAGGCCTTTCTGGAAGGGCGCCCCGCCGACGATAATACCATCGAGACCGCCGCAAGTATGGTGGCTGAACTCATCAACCCGATCACGGATCTGCGCTCGACTGCGAAATATAGAACGAAAGTTGCAGGGATCGCGCTGAAACGTGCCATTGTCCAATGCATTAGTCGGGGGGCCGCTTTGTGAACTATCAACCCATTGACCAAGATTCCAAAAAATTAGTCCGTCTGACCGTTAACGGCGAACCAAGTGAAGTTTTTGTTGCTGCGAACGAAACGCTGCTGGGTGTACTTCGCAGCCAGCTGGACCTTACCGGTACAAAATATGGCTGCGGAACAGGCGACTGCTGTGCTTGCACTGTAATTGTTGACGGTGATGCAGTGTTGTCATGTCTATGCCTCGTGGGCGAACTTGACGGATGTTGCGTTACGACCATCGAGGGGCTCTCAGATGGAACCAAGGTTAACCCGGTACAGGCAAAATTTGCCGAGCTGGGCGCCGTGCAATGCGGTTTTTGCACGCCCGGTATGATCATGACGATCAATGCACTGATAAAAGAAAATCCGACGCCAACAGAGGCTGAGGTACGCCA
>JANNAV010000208.1:0-2716 GCA_031384695.1 Paracoccaceae bacterium | reverse complement strand
AGATCGGCGGGGTCATTGGCACGCATCACGGTTGCGGCGAAGCCAGCCCGCAAGGCTGCATCGGCAAGCGCGCCGTCCTCGAACTGCAGCACCAGATCAGACACTGCCAAGGGGGAGCGCAGGTGGCTGGCCTGCAGCGTGGCAACACTCCGGATATCCAGTGCTGCAAGATCGAAATCCTCGACCCGGCAATCTTCGTCCGTGATCAGAAGGGCTGTCGGGCGGTCTGATTGCGGTTGCAGGATCGCGCGCAAAGGCAGAACGGACGGCAGGCCATCAGGTTCCGTCGCCTCCAGCCCCTGGGTGACCTCGGCAAGATCGCCTTGGCGCGGGGTAAATCGCCCGGCGGTAAAGGTGGCGATGTTCTGCACATCCGCTGGATAGGGCTTGCCCCGCGTGTGCAGGCCCGCGACCCAGCGCCAGCCCAGCGTGTTGGATGCGGCATCGCCGTCCAGCAGGTGGCGATAAAAGAAATCGGCCCCCAGCCGCCACGGCAGCCCCAGTGTGAAGATCCAGATCGAGGCGAACCACATCCGCGCGTGGTTGTGCAGATATCCGGTGTCCACCAACTCAGTGGCCCATGCATCGAAACACTCCAGCCCGGTCTGCCCGGTCTGGCCGTTCATTGCGCGGTCTACGTCGCGGCGCAGGCGGCGGTCGCGGCCAAGCGCGGCAAGATCACCCTCCAGCCCGCTGACATAGCTTGTCCATACCTGAGGGCGGCGTTCCAGCCAGCCCTTGAAATAGCTACGCCAGATCACCTCTTGCACGAACCTTTCCGCATCCTCCGGTCCGTGTGCGGCAAGGGCCGCAGCCACGGCTTCGGATTCCAGCACCAGCCTGCGCCGGATGTAGGGCGACAGCACCGAAACCGCCTTGTGCGCGCCGGGGCCGTGATCGGGATTGCGGCCATTGGCATAGCGCCGCCCCATACGGGGGGTGAAGGCTGCGAGAATCATCTCGCCCTCGGCGCGGGTTGGGGTCCAGTCGGTCATCGCGTCCATCTTGTCTGGTTGTTGCGGAACGTGATGCCCGCCGCAGGATTTTCAACGCGGCGCAATGGCCGCGCCGCAAAAGGCCTTGACCATCGGGCGCAGGGCGACACATGCCCGCAGTTTTGCCGCCATCAGGTACATGCCACCAATCTTGCGATGCAAAAACAGGGTCGCCGCTGGCGGCACGTGGGCAAGTTCGCGGTCATTGCCGATGGCAAGGCCCATGTCGCGCAGGCGTTCCAAAAGATCACTGCTGCCAAAATCAAACGGCAAGTCCTGTCGCAAGGGTGTCATGGCAACCTCAAACATGGATTGGATCAGGGCTTGATGATGCGGGGCAGTGGCCGGGCCGAAATAGCCGATCCGCAGCATGGCATCGCGCGTGGCATCCGCCCCACCCTCCAGCGCCACCCGCGCGAGGGCGCGGAAGTTGGCGGCGAGGTCTGGGGCGATGAGCTGCACCGCGCCGAAGTCCAGCAGCACGATGCGGCCGCTCTTGGGATCGTAGCGGTAGTTGGCCAGATTGGGGTCAGTCTGCATCGCGCCGAAGACGAACAATTCGCGCAGCACAAGGTCGATCAGGGCGGCGGCAACCCGGTCGCGCAGAGCTTGAGGGGCAGCGATCAGACTGTCCAGCGGGGCGCTTTCGACAAAGGTCATCGCAAGCACCTGCGGTGTGCAAAGGTCCGAGTGCAACGCGGGAAGAACGAACAGGTCAGACCCATCCAGCAAGGCACCGAACCGGGCCAAATGCTGGGCTTCGGCCAGATAGTCAGCCTCGGCATGCAACTGGCGCTTGGCCTCGGTCAACAAGGGGCCGATGTCCATACCGCGCGGCAAAAGCCCGGGCAGGCGCATCAGTGTGGCCACGTTGTCCACATCGCTGTCGATGCTGGCACGCACGCCGGGATACTGCACCTTGATCGCAAGGTCCTGACCGTCGCGGGTGACGGCCCGATGCACCTGCCCGATCGAAGCCGCCGCAAAGGGGCGAACATCAAAGCGGGCAAAACGGCCATACCAGCCGGACCCCCATTCGGCGTTCAGCACGTTTTGCAACTGTTTGGGGGGCATGTGGCGGGCGTCATCGCGCATCTAGCCAAGGATGGCTGTCAACTCCGCAGGCAGCACCAGCCCCGTATCCATCGACAGCATCTGCCCCAGCTTCAGCGCCGCACCGCGCAGATGCGACAGCCCGTCTGTCAACCGCAAGGTATTGGCGGGTGTAAGCAACAGTTGCGCCAGATCGGGCCGCTTGCCGCTGGCCAGCGCGCGCAGGCCCCCCGCCGCAACATTGCCCGCAATTCCCGACGCGATACCACCAAACCGCAGCAACCGCGCGGCGCGCCCCGTCGGCACCACAGCACCATCATCGTCTGAAGGCAAGGCTTGCTCCATTATCAGTCTTCGGCGCGGGCGGTTTGCTTGCGCAACCGGCGCAGGTGCCAGCGGTAGATGACCGGGGCGAGGACAAAGTCATAAGCCACGCAGGCGATCTGTTTGATCCCCGGAAATCCCACAACCGTTGCCAGCCACCGATACTTTGGCATTTGCCTCCACAGCACCAGAAACGCCGGTATCCCCGATGTAAGCGTCCCTTCATGCAGCACATAAAGCCGCCGGGCCGCAGTATCGGCATCCAGCCCCCATTGGCCGCGTGCGTCCGAGTTCAGATCGTCAAACCGGATCGGTAGGCCATTGGCACCCGCATACCGCGCGTA
>JANNAV010000202.1:0-2928 GCA_031384695.1 Paracoccaceae bacterium | reverse complement strand
ACTGAATTCAGTGCACCGTATACAGTGTCCACTAACTACGGCAACAGATTTTTGAGGGCCGATGACGACGATATTTCGCGACATAGAGATGACGCCAATTAGTTGGCGCGAGTGCGGCGCAGGAGAGGCGGTGATCTTTCTGCATGCGATGGTGACGTCGAGCACCGGATGGGATCCGCAAATGCAAGTGCTGGCTGCGGACTATCGCTGTATTGCTTGGGATATGCCGGGCTTTGGCAGATCAACCCCACCAGAAAAGGACGCAGGATTCGACGAAGTTTTGCAGGCCTTGGTTCGATTCGTGACCGAAACACTGGGGCTGACCAAAGCGCATTTCGTCGGCCTGTCGGTGGGCGGCATGATCCTTCAGCACCTGGCAGTCAGCCACCCTACGCTGGTGCGTAGCATTACGATGTTGGATTGCTCACCCAAATTTGGGTTTGGTGGCAATAGCAACGCAGCGGAATTTGTGGCTTGGGTCAATTCACAGCTGGACAGCGAAAGCCAGTCTGCGTTCAGCGAAAGCATGATCCGCGCCATCACTGCTCCTACTGCAAGTCAGCAGGCAATTCAGTCGGCTATCACTGCGATGGGTCGCGCCACCCGCGAAGGATTGGAATTTGCAGCGCATCTGATTGCCACCCATGATGCGCTTGAATTGCTGCCCAAGATCACATGCCCGACACTGGTTATGGCGGGTGCGCTTGACGGTGAAACCCCGCCCGCCTATGCGCGCGCTATCGCTGCGCGTATTCAGGGTGCCAACCTGTCGATCATCCCGAATGCGGGGCATATTGCCAATCTGGAAGCGCCCGAGGCCGTGACAAATCGGCTGCGTGTCTTCCTTACACACGGTCTATAGGAGGTTTTGTTGAAGGCAGCGATTTTGCGGCAGATAGATCAAGATCGGACCATCGAAGACATCAAACTGGGCAACCCGACACATAACGAAGTGCTGGTTGAGGTTGCGGTTACCGGGCTATGCAACACTGATCTGCACTTCATGCGCGCCCATTTACCCGTTCAGACTTGTGCGGTTATGGATGATGTGGTCCCACCCAGCGTCACCACCTGGGATGGTTGGCTGATCGCTGGCTCGCGTCATAGCGCCTATGAGGGTCTAGCTTGGATGCGAAAACTTGAAGACTTTCTGCGCGATACCTATGCCGCCCAGACTCCGATTGTCAGGATTTGCTCTGGCCATCAAATCCTTGCGCAAGCGCTCGGCGGTAAAGTTGAAAAGCCGCCTTTTGACTGGGCCGTTGGCCCAACAAACTATGAGTTTAATGATGGCAATCAGGCCGTAATGAACGCCTCGCACCGGGATCAAGTCACAGTATTGCCCGAAACTGCGACCCGGATCGCCACATCGCAGTTCTGCCAAAACACGGCATTTGCATATGGCGATCATGCATTGAGCTATCAAGCACATCCAGAGTTCACCAATGTTTTCACAAAAGACTTGTTGAACATCCGCCGGGATCAGTTACCGCAAAGCCTATGCGAGAAGGCCGACCAAGGCTTCGAAAGCTTAGTGCCGTTTGCACATAATGCTGATCGGATCGTGAAGTTTTTTCCGCAACCACATTACAGTTTCCGCTAAACGGAACTGACGCGGCCTTGCCGCCAATATCTATCGGTCAAAGGGTGTGGTCAAAGAATGTTCAGGAAGATCGAAATTTCCCGTATCAGATTAGCCGATCAGATTTATGATCAGATTGTAAATGCAATTGATCAAGGGCTGATCGCTCCATCTGAGCGGATCGTACAGGAGAAGCTGGCAGAGCAGCTTCAGGTCAGCCGGACGCCAATCCGAGAGGCTCTGTTCAGGTTGGAGCAGGAAGGTATTCTGATTGCGACCGAACGCGGCGGCTTTTCAATTCGACAGATAGAACCGCGCGAAGTCGTCGAAATCTATGAAGCGCGGCAGGCTATCGAAGGTCATAGTGCCGCAATGCTGGCGCGCAGTTGCAACAACGATCGACTTGAACGCATTCAGGCGGTCATAGATAAGAATGAAACAGCAGCTTTCGAAACGATTTCAGAATATTACTCCGCAAATCGCGAGATCCATCACGCTTTTGTTGCGGCCACAGACAATAAATATCTTTTGGAAATGTTCGCGGCGATGTGGAACCGGAGCCTATCCTTTGGCATCTTTCGCCTTATGGATCCACAACAGCTTGGCTTAACCCTCAGCGGTCATTCTCAGCTTTTGGCCGCCGTTCGAACAGGGGACCCCGAAGAGGCGATGCGTACAATGTGTGAACATATTTCGGCCGGAAAAAATTTGCAACTCTCCGCGCCTTCCCTTCTGGGTAAGACTGTCAATGAGTCAATTTGAGAATTAGCGAAATACGGGATTGAACGGTACCTCCGTGCTGCCTTGCAAGTAAGCACTTTCAGTTGTCCTGTATTGCCTGAGACGCTACGGCTAAATCCACCATGACACCGCCCAGGACCAAGGGGGGGCAAACGCTTTACGCAACTCTCCAAATATGGGATGCCACATCGCCTTGGCGTTACAAAAACGCGTAGAGAAGAAACGATCTTTGATCGTGATCAATAGTCAACTTGCGGTTCACTGGCGGCACAGCACGTTGGTGGCAGTTGGCCCACTCACAAATCCGGCATGAGATGCCAATAGGATCAAAACTAGCTTTCTCGATTGGACCCAAGCCATCAGAATAGATGAACTCACGTGCATGCGTCACCTCGCAGCCCAGTGCGATCGCAAATCTTCGGTGCGAGGCCGCAAACCCGCCACCGCTTTTGACAATTTCGGTCGCTATGCACAGGTAACGCGCGCCATCCGGGGTTTCCGCCAACTGGCGGATAATCCGCCCCGGTGCCTCAAAAGCCCCGTGAACATTCCATAACGGACAGGCCGACCCAAACCGTGCAAACTGTAATCGGGCCGCGCTGTGA
>JANNAV010000194.1:0-6758 GCA_031384695.1 Paracoccaceae bacterium | reverse complement strand
CGCAGGCCTCGCCCATCAGGTCTTTGGCGGGCACCACCGAACTCAGCACGCTCGGCACCCCGTGCACCGCCGCCTCCACCACCACCAAAGCCAGCCCCTCGTGAAACGAAGACCGCGTCGGGCACACCAGCACATCCGCCTGCCCCAGCGCCGCATGCACGCCCGCAGCCGACAACTGCCCCAGAAACCGCACCCGATCCTGCCCGCCCAAAGCCTTGATCCGCAGGCGCAATTCGGCTTCCGCAGCACCACTGCCGGCAAAATCCAGCTGCAGATCGGCAAATTCATCCGCCAGCGAAGCGAACGCCGCAAGCAGATCAAAAACCCCCTTGTTCTCCTCGATCCGCCCCAGAAACAACAGCTTGCGCGCAACCTTCCTTGTCCGCCCGCCACCCTGAAAAGCCGCCGCCACCTGTGGTATCTCCACAAACAGCCGCTCGGGCCCGCCCGCCAGCGCCGCCACCTGCCGGGCGCATTCCTGCGAGGTGCAGACCGCCGAGGCCACCGGCGCCAACGCCGCCCCGACGCAGAACGCCTTCACCCGCGCCCGCGCCGAACTGCTGCGCCGCCCCATCGGCCAAAAGGTGTTATGCGCCGTCAGTACCAGCTTTACCCTGCGCCCGACGCCCCGGAACACCCAGATCGGCGCATCCGTCCCCACCACCACCACATGCGGCTGAAAGCGCGCAATCTGCCGCAGCACCGCGCGCGCAAAGCGGAAATTCGCCATATGCCAGGCCAGAAACCCCTTTGGCCGCAGCCGTGGTGTTTGCACGAAGCGAAACCGCGCGTCGGGCACGGCGGGCTGGCCCGCAGGCTCGGTCAGGATCAGCGCCTCCGCCCCCAGCTTGTCGATCAACTCGTAAAACATCGACGAATATGTCACCACCGGCACTCTCGGGTCTTGCGCGCCGCGCGCCCAATGCTCGAACGTCCCCGCCGCATCGCCCGGCCCCGCCACATAGGCAATGCGCAAAACCGCTGACGCCGCCAGCCCCAGCCGCGCCCGCGCGGCCGCCGCAGCCCCCTCGGGCAGCCGCACGAATTCTTCCCTCACAACCGCCATAAAGCCCCCGATCCCGCCGCCCGCAATCAACACCAACGCCGGGCACTCTGCAATCCCGCCGCTTGCAAAGCCCGCCCTGTCGGATCACACTCAGCCATCTTCATCACCAACCCATTGAGGCCATCATGTTGCCCCTGATTTTGATCGTTCTTGGCATATTCCTGCTGCTCGCCCTGCTTCTCGCCATCATCTTTCGCCGTGTGGTCAGCACCAACGTGGTGCATATCGTCCAGCGCGGCCGCACCACCATCCCTTACGGCACCGGGCTTGATGCGGGCAACGTATACTACGCATGGCCCAGCCGCATCCCGCGTTTCGGCGTCAACGTGATCCAGCTGCCGGTCAGCAACTTCGATCTGACGCTGGAGGATTACGAGGCCTATGACACCGACCGCGTGCCTTTCATGGTGCATGTCACCTCGTTCTTCCGCATCGCCGATACCGCCCTAGCCGCCCAGCGGGTTGACAGTATTGTCGCCCTGAAAGAGCAGTTGATGCAGATCGTGCAAGGAGCCGTGCGCAAGGTTCTGGCCAGCGACAAGGTTGATGTGATCATGCTGGAACGCTCCAAGTTCGGCGCGGCGTTTACCGCCGAAGTGGTTGAACAGCTTAAACAATGGGGGATCGAGCCGGTGAAATCGATGGAGTTGATGGATATCCGCGATGCCACCGGCAGCAAGGTGATCTCCAACATCATGGCCAAAAAGACCTCGCATATCGAGATGGAAAGCCGCCGCGAGGTGGCCGAAAACAAGCGTGCTGCCGAAACCGCCGAGATCGAGGCGCAGCGCGAGGTTGACATGCGCAAGCAAGAGGCCGAACGCGCCGTGGGCGAGAAAACCGCCGAGAAAGACAAGGCCGTCGGCATCGCCAACGAACAGGCCCGCCAGGAGGTGCTGACGCAGGAAAAGGAAACCCGCGAGCGTCACATGGCCGTCACCCGCGTTGACGAGGTGCGCCGCGCCGAGATCGAGCGTGACAAACAGGTGGTCGCAGCCGAGCAGGACAAGCAAACCACCGTCATCATCGCCGAAGGCAACCTCGCCGCCCAACAACGCGAGGCCGAAGGCATCCAGGCCTTGGGCGAGGCCCGCGCCGCCGCCGAAAAAGCCATGCAACTCGCCCCGGTCGAGGCACAGATCGTGCTCGCCAAGGAAATCGGCGGCAACGCCAGCTACCAGCAGTATCTGATGACGATCGAAGGCATCAAAGGCTATATCTCGGTCGGCGGTGAGCAGGCCAAGGCGTTGCAGAACGCGGATGTAAAGGTCATCGCCAACACCGGGCGCGCGGGCGAAGGCATGAGCAGCGTGATGGATCTTTTCACCGCCAACGGTGGCACTCAGCTTGCAGCCTCGGTCGAAGCCTTCGCGCAAAGCCCGCTTGGCAAAGCGGTAATCAGCAAAGTGATCACCCCCGCCCCCGCCCCCGCTCAAACCCCCACCCCAATCCCAGCCCCACCCCCCGCGCCAATCGCCGAGAAAGCCGACTGACGCCCCCCCGGCTTCATCTTTGCCTAAATATCCTCCGAGGGGTGAGGTGCATCGCACCGAGGGGGCTGAAAGCCCCCTTCTGGCTTCAGTCAAACCCCCGCAGCACCGCCGCCAGATTATCCCCCAACTCCGGGCAAAGATACCCGCCTTCCTGAACGATCACCGTCGGCAACCCCAACCCCGCCACCGCCCGCCCGATCTGGCCAAACCCGGCTGTGCTCACCGCAAGCCCCGCGAATGGATCGCCCTGAAACGCATCCAGCCCCAGCGCCAGCACCAGCGTATCCGCGCCCCAAAGCGTCACCCGCTCCAACGCCACATCCAGCGCCGCCATGAACGCCGCATCCCCCGCACCCCGAGCCAAAGGCAGATTCAGGTTGGCCCCCTCTCCCTCGCCTTCGCCCGTCTCCTCGCCATACCCCCAGAAAAACGGATAAAACCGCTCCGGATGCGCATGGATGGAAATGGTCAGCACATCACCCCGCGCATAGAAAATCCCCTGCGTGCCATTGCCGTGATGCAGGTCCACATCCAGCACCGCCACCCGGCGCGCCTTACCGTTCGGGCCTGCATCCCGCAACCGCTGCGCCGCAATCGCCGAATTGTTCAGATAGCAAAACCCGCCGGCAGTTTCCCCAAACGCATGATGCCCCGGCGGGCGACACAGCGCATAGGCCGCCCGCTCGCCCCCCAGCACCAGATCGGCCGCATGCACCGCCGTCTGCGCCGAAGCCAGCGCCGCCGCCCATGTGGTGGCCGAGATCGGACAAGAGGTATCGGTCATGTGAAACCCCGCTTGCCCCACCGCCGATTTCGGATAGCCACCCCGCTGGCCATCAGGATGAATATTGGCGATCACCTCCGCCGATGCCCCCTCGATCCGGCTCCACCGCGCATGAATGGTCTGCAAAAACGTCAGATACCGCACCGGATGCACCGCCGAAATCGGCCCTATCCCCGCACCGGGCGCCCGCACCACCGGCCCGCCCAACCGCGCCACCCCGCGCAGCAGCGCCGCCACCCGCGCCGGCTTTTCGGGGCAGGGGGCCCGCGCCCCCGAGGTCAGGAAAAACTGCGGATCATGCGCCAGTTGTGCCGCATCATAAACCGTGATCACCGCAATGCCTCCAAACCTTTCCCATCCAAAATCAGATAGGCATAGCCCCGCGCGCGAAACCCCAACCCCGCATAAAACGCTCTTGCCGCCGCGTTCGCAGGCCCCACCCCCAGCGTCATATAGCGCCCGCCCCACGCCCCCGCCGCCAGCACCGCCTGCGCCAGCAACCCCCGCCCCACGCCCAAACCCCGGCACCCGGCGTCCACAAACAAATCCTGCACATAAACCCCCGGCTCGCCGCGCTGGGTGGAATAATCGGGATAAAACAACACCATCCCCACCGCCTCCCCGGCGCGCTCGGCCAAAACCGCCCAAAACAACCGCCGCGCGCCAAACCCGTGTGCGCGCAAGCTTGCCTCCGAGCCCACCTCGCCGCCGCCATCAAGGTCGGCCAGCCCTTGCAAGAACCGCCGCAAAACGCCCACGTCCGCCACCTCTGCCGCGCGATAGGAAATCAAAATGCCACGCCCCCCGCACCCTTCAACCCCAACATCGCCCGCGCCTCATCCGGGCTTGCCACCTCGCGCCCCAGCGCTTCTACAATCCCCCGGATCAACCGCACCTGCTGAGCATTGCTTTCGGCCAGCACCCCCTTGCGCAGGTAAAGATTATCCTCCAGCCCCACCCGCACATGCCCGCCCATCGCCGCCGCTATCGCGGCCATCGGCATCTGCATCCGCCCCGCCGCCAGCACCGAAAACTGATAGCTGTCGCCAAACATCCGGTCCGCCGTGCGCTTCAGCAGGGTCAGCGTGTCCGGCTCCGCCGCCATCCCGCCCAGCACGCCAAAGACGAACTGGATGAACAACGGCCCCGTCACCGCCCCCCGATCCACAAAATGTTTCAGCATCGTCAGGTGCGAAAGATCATAGCATTCAAACTCGAACCGCGCGCCGCGCGCATCCCCCATCTCGCGCAGCACAAAGGCAATATCGCGCGGCGTGTTCTTGAACACCAGATCGTCCGTGCCTTCCAGAAACGGCTTTTCCCAGTCGAACCGCCAATCCCTCACCTTTGCCGCCATCGGATACAGCGCGAAATTCATCGACCCCATGTTCAGACTGCACATCTCGGGCTGAAACCGCATCGGGGCGGCCAGCCGCTGCTCCAAAGTCATCACCGCCGATCCGCCGGTGGTCATGTTCACCACCCCGTCACACCCCGCCCGGATCGCCCCCAAAAACCCCGCCCAATGTTCCGGCAAGGCCGAAGGCCGCCCGGTTTCAGGGTTGCGCGCATGCAGATGCAGGATTGCCGCCCCTGCCTCCGCCGCGCCAATCGCGCTCGCGGCAATCTCCGCCCCGGTGATGGGCAGATAGGGCGACATCGACGGCGTGTGGATCGAGCCGGTGATGGCACAGGAAATGATGATCTTCGACATGGCTACCCTCCCGAACCAACCCCGAACCAGCCCCACCCTGCCACGCCACACCCCGCCAATCCAGCCGCAAAATCCTTGTTGAACAAATAGTCAATAAGCACTACCCTCACCCCCTTAACCCGCCCCAGAAAGCCCATATGAACCCCGCCCACGCCATCCTGTTCGAGCCGGTCCGTGTAGGCCCGGTCACCGCACCCAACCGCTTTTACCAAACCCCGCACGCAACCGGCCTCGGCTGGCAGCGCCCGCAAGCCTCTGCCGCCCTGCGCGGCATCAAAGCCGAAGGCGGCTGGGGCGTGGTCTGCACCGAATACTGCTCGATCCACCCCTCATCCGATGACAGCCCGCACGCCTTTCTGACCCTTTGGGATGACAGCGATATCCCGGCGCTGGCCGCCACCGCCGACGCCATCCACGCCCATGGCGCACTTGCGGGCATCGAGTTGTGGCACGGCGGCGCGCATGCCTCCAACCGCATGACCCGCCAGCCCAGCCTTGCCCCCGATACCCAACCCGCGATGTTCCACTTGCCCACCACCTCGCGGGCAATGGATGCGGGCGATATCCGCGCCTTCCGCCACTGGCAGGTGGCCGCCGCCAAGCGCGCCAAACGCGCGGGCTTTGACATCATCTATGTCTACGCGGGCCACGATTACCTGCCGTTCCAGTTCCTTTCCGCCCGCTCCAACACCCGCCGCGATGCCTATGGTGGCCCTATCGAAAACCGCGCCCGCCTGCTGCGCGAAATGATCGAGGATACCAAAGACGCCGTCGGTGATACCTGTGCTGTCGCCCTGCGGATGGCCGTCGATGAACTTCACGGCCCCCGCGGCATCACCTCCGAAGGCGAGGGCCGCGAGGTGGTAGAACTGCTGGCCGAACTTCCCGACCTCTGGGATGTCAACGTCGCGGGTGCCTTGGGCAATGACAGCAAATCCGCCCGCTTTTCGCCCGAAGGCTTTCAAGAGGCCAATATCGCTTTCGTCAAATCCCTCACGACCAAACCCGTCGTCTCGGTGGGCCGCTTCACCTCGCCCGAAACCATGGTCGGCCAGATCAAGCGCGGCGTGCAGGATTTCATCGGCGCCGCCCGCCCCTCCATCGCCGATCCCTTCCTGCCCGCGAAAATCCGTGAAGGCCGGGCCGACGAGATCCGTGAATGCATCGGCTGCAACATCTGCCGCGCCGCCAATAACGAGGCGGTGCATCTGCGCTGCACCCAGAACCCCACCATCGCCGAAGAATGGCGGCGCGGCTGGCACCCCGACCGCATCGCGCCCTATGCCAAGCGCGAAACCGCCCTGGTGATCGGCGCAGGCCCCGCCGGGCTTGAGGCTGCCCTCACCCTCGCCCGCCGTGGCCTCACCGTCACCCTCACCGAAAAATCCCGCCATCTCGGTGGCCGCATCCTCAATGAAAGCGCCCTGCCGGGCCTCGGCACCTGGATCCGCGTCCGCGACTGGCGCACCACCATGATCGCCAAACTGCCCAACATCACCGTCTATCCCGAAAGCGAGATGACCGCCGCCGATGCCATCGCCTTCAACGCCGATCACACCATCATCGCCACCGGTTCGCGCTGGCGGCGCGACGGCATCGGCGTGCTGAACATGGAACCCGGCAGCTTCCCCCATGCCCTGACGCCCGACGATATCTTTGCCGGAACCCCCACCCCCGGCCCCATCGTGATCTATGATGACG
>JANNAV010000045.1:0-2171 GCA_031384695.1 Paracoccaceae bacterium | reverse complement strand
ATGTCCGAGGTTATTCTGGACGAGGCCGCCATCACCCGGTTCCGCCAGAATTACCGGGTGGAGTTTGGCACGGCGGGGTCCAACGATCCGCTCTACGAGGCGGTGAGTGCGGGGCGCAAGCATCAGGGGATGGAACATTGGCTGCCGTTCTTTCATGCCGCATTGGAGACGGTTTTCGATTATTTGCCAAAGGCTTCGGTGATGCTGGATGATCAGATCACCGCCGCCCGGTTGCAGCGGTGGGAGGGGATCGAGGATCAGTATGATGCCCGGCGCGAGGCGCTGACGGCCAAGGGGCGGCTGGATTCGGTTTACAAACCCTCGGCCCCCGGCCTGTTGTATCTGGACGATGCGGCCTGGGAGGCGGCGATTGCACCGCTGCGGGTTATTCAGCTATCGCCGATGGCGCAGGCACCGGGGCCGGGAATGCTGGACGCCGAGGGGCGGTTCGGGCGCAGCTTTGCACCCGAGCGTCAGCAGGAAAATGTAAGCCTTTTCAGCGCACTGTCGGATCACATTCAGAAGTTGGGTGAACAGAATCAGGTGGTGATTGCCAGCTGGTCCGAAGGCGCGCGTGAGCGGTTGAAGGGGTTGCTGGCCGATCAGGGCTTTGCCGGGCGCGAGGTGGCCGATTTCCGCGATATCCCCGACGGGCGGGGCGGGGTGTTCCTGATCGTCTGGGCGCTGGAGGCGGGGTTTACCGCCCCCGGCCTTGCGGTGATCTCGGAGCAGGACGTGCTGGGCGACCGGCTGGTTGCCAAACCGCGCAAACGCCGCAAGGCCGAAAACTTTCTGCGCGAGGTGGATACGCTGTCGGTGGGCGATCTGGTGGTGCATGTCGAACACGGGGTCGGGCGCTATCTGGGGTTAGAGACCATCACCGCGCTGGGTGCGCCGCACGCCTGTGTGGCGCTGGAATATGCCGAAAACGCAAAGCTTTACCTGCCGGTCGAGAACATCGAACTGCTGAGCCGTTATGGCCATGAGGAAGGCCTGCTCGACAAGCTGGGCGGCGGCGCGTGGCAGGCCAAGAAGGCCAAGCTGAAGCAGCGCATCCGCGAGATTGCCGACCGTCTGATGCGGATCGCGGCCGAGCGCGCGCTGCGTCAGGCCCCGATCCTTGAGGCCCCGCACAGCATCTGGGAGGCGTTTGCCGCCCGCTTTCCTTATACCGAAACCGAAGATCAGCTTGCGGCCATCGCCGATGTGGTGGCCGATCTGGAAAAGGGCAGCCCGATGGACCGCCTGATTGTGGGCGATGTGGGGTTCGGCAAGACCGAAGTGGCGATGCGGGCGGCGTTTGTGGCGGCGCTTTCGGGCATGCAGGTGGCGCTGATCTGCCCCACCACGCTGCTCGCGCGGCAGCATTTCCGCAGTTTTGTCGAACGTTTCCGGGGGTTTCCGATCAGTATCCGGCCTTTGTCGCGCTTTGTCTCGGCCAAGGATGCCAATGCCACGCGGGCGGCGATGGCCGAGGGTACGGTGGATATCGTGATCGGCACCCACGCGTTGCTGGCCAAATCGGTGCGGTTCAAGAACCTTGGGCTGTTGGTGATCGACGAGGAGCAGCATTTTGGCGTTAGCCACAAGGAACGCCTGAAAGAGATGCGCGCCGAAGTGCATGTGCTGACCCTGACCGCCACGCCGATCCCGCGTACGCTGCAACTGTCGCTGACCGGGGTGCGCGATCTGTCGATCATCGCCACGCCGCCGGTGGACCGGCTGGCGATCCGCACCTACACGTCCGAGTTCGATACCATCACCATCCGCGAGGCGCTGTTGCGTGAGCGTTTCCGGGGTGGGCAATCGTTTTATGTGGTGCCGCGGATTTCGGATTTGCCCGAGATCGAGGCGTTCCTGCACGACCATGTCCCCGAGATCAGCTATGTCGTGGCGCATGGGCAGTTGGCGGCGGGCGATCTGGATGACCGGATGAACCAGTTTTACGATGGCAAGTATGATGTGCTGCTGGCCACCTCGATCGTGGAATCCGGCCTCGATATTCCCACCGCCAACACGATGATCATCCACCGCGCCGATATGTTCGGATTAAGCCAGCTTTACCAGATCAGGGGCCGGGTGGGGCGCGCCAAGACCCGCGCCTATTGCTATCTGACCACGCGCCCCCGCAGCCCCCTGACCCCGCAGGCCACCAAGCGCCTGCGGCTTCT
>JANNAV010000044.1:0-37271 GCA_031384695.1 Paracoccaceae bacterium | reverse complement strand
GCGGCGGGCGATCTGGATGACCGGATGAACCAGTTTTACGATGGCAAGTATGATGTGCTGCTGGCCACCTCGATCGTGGAATCCGGCCTCGATATTCCCACCGCCAACACGATGATCATCCACCGCGCCGATATGTTCGGGTTAAGCCAGCTTTACCAGATCAGGGGCCGGGTGGGGCGCGCCAAGACCCGCGCCTATTGCTATCTGACCACGCGCCCCCGCAGCCCCCTGACCCCGCAGGCCACCAAGCGCCTGCGGCTTCTGGGATCACTCGACAGTCTTGGGGCGGGCTTCAACCTTGCCAGCCACGACCTTGATCTGCGCGGCGCCGGTAACCTTCTGGGCGAGGAACAATCGGGTCATATCAAGGAGGTAGGCTATGAGCTTTACCAGCAGATGCTGGAGGAAACCATCGCCAAGATCCGCTCGGGCGAGTTGCAGGGGCTGACATCGCTGGACGATCACTGGGCGCCGCAGATCAATCTTGGCGTGCCGGTGATGATCCCGGATGCCTATATTCCCGATCTGGACCTGCGGCTGGGCCTGTATCGCAGGCTTTCCAACCTGTCCACCAAGGTGGAACTGGAAGGGTTCGCCGCCGAGTTGATCGACCGGTTCGGCCCCCTGCCGCGCGAGGTCAACACGCTGATGCTGATCGTGCGGATCAAGTCGATGTGCAAACGGGCGGGGATAGCGCGGCTGGATGCCGGGCCAAAGGGGGCCACGGTGCAGTTTCACAACGACAAGTTCGCCAATCCGGCGGGGCTGGTGGATTTCATCAAGGCGCAGGGGGCGGCGGCGCGCATTCAGGGCAACAAGATTGTGCTGATGGGGGCGATGGTATCCGAGGCTGACCGGATCAAGGGCGCCTTCGCCATCGCCCGCGATCTGGCCGAAAAGGTGGTGCGGCCGAAGGTGGCGGTCTGATCCGGCTTTAGCGCGTTTTGCGTACAATCGGGTTCAACCGATTGTACGCAACACGCAACATTCCCAGGCTGATCTTGTCTTGGATTTCCTTCAATCTGAATTAGATTGAAGGAAATCCGCTTTAGCGCGGGGCCAGCCGCATCAACCACAGGCTGGCGCCGGAAAACACTGCCACACCAATCATCAGCGGAAACACCGTGCCGTCAAACGCGAGGCCCACCGGCACCGCCAGCGCCACCGAAACCACCGTCGCCAGCGCCGACACCACCGAAGCAGCGAGCCCCGCAATATGGCCCAAAGGCTCCATCGCCAATGCGTTCAGGTTGCCAAGCGTCAGCCCGACGATGCCGAACACGCCGATGGTCCAGATCAGATGCGCGGCGAACGTCAGCGCCTCGGGCACCAGACCCAGTTTCAGGGCGGCCAGCAGGGCAAGGGTGGCCGTCACCTGCAAGACATAGGCGCGGGTCACCACTTTGCGCATGCCCAGCCGCACCACGATCTGCGAATTCAGCAGGCTGGTGGTGCCCGCAAGCAACGCGATCAGCGCGAACCATCTGGGAAACTCCGCACCCCGGTCAAAGCGCAGATCGAAGATGGCCTGGGTGGAGGAGAGGGTCGCGAACAGGGCCGCCAGCGTCAGCGCTTGGGCGGCGATTGAGACCAGCACGATGCGGTGCGACAGCACTTCGCGGCTGCCGGTGATCAGGGATTTCATGGCCAGCGGGCGGCGCTGGGGGGCGGGCAAGGTTTCGGGTTGGCGCAGGCCAAGCCACGCCATGACGACGATGGCAAACAGGATATAGACCAGAAAAATCGCCTGCCAGCCCGCCAGATGGATCACGCCCTGCCCCATCAGGGGGGCCACGGCCGGAACCAGCGTGAATACCATCATCACGAAACTCATCACCCGCGCCATCTGGCGGCCCTGAAAAAGATCGCGCACCATGGCGATGGCCACGATGCGCGGGCCTGCCGCACCAAGGCCTTGCAGCACCCGCGCCAGCAGCATCGTCTCAAGGCTGGGGGCGGCAAAGCAAATGGCGCTGGCGATCGCATAAAGTGTGAGGCCCGCAAGGATGACCGGCTTGCGCCCGAAGGCATCCGACAGCGGCCCCGCCACCAGCGTGCCAAGCCCCATTCCCAGCACGAAACTGGTGAGGATCAGTTGCGCCCGGTTTGGCGCATCCGGCGACAGGGCGGCCGCAATCTGGGGCAGGGCGGGCAGCATGGCGTCGATGGAGACCGCGACGGTGGCGAACAGGGCGGCCATCAGGGCGATGAATTCGGGCGGCGACAGCCGGGGGGTGGCGGTCATCCGGCGGCGTTGCTTTGCGCGGCTTGGGTTTGGGCCGCCAGTTCGTCGATCACCTGCAGCCACACCTCGGGCCCCTGTGCGCCCGACAGCACGTATTGATCGGCCAGAATGAAGGTGGGCACCGCGTTTATGCCGCGGGTCCGGGCATGGGTGTCGCGGGCGCGGATGGCCTCCAGATCGGCGTCGCTGGCCAGAAGGCGGGCGATCACCGCGCGGTCAAGGCCGCAGTTGGCCGCGAGATCGGCCAGCACTCCGGCATCGCCGATATCAAAGCCCTGCTGCCAATAGGCGCGGAACAGGGCGGCGACGGCGGCGTTCTGCTTGCCCTCCAGCCCCGCCCAATGGATCAGACGGTGCGCGTTCAGCGTGTTGGGCACGCGGGGGATGGCGGCAAAATCAATCACCACGCCCGCCGCTTTGGCCGCAGCCTCCACCCGCGCATATATCTCGACGGCGCGGTCGCGGCCACCAAACTTGGCCTCAAGGTACTGCCTGCGATCAACGCCTTCGGCGGGCATGTCAGGGTTCAACTGGAACGGATGCCACTCGACCGCAAAGGGATGCGACGCACGCGCCTCGAGTGCCCGCTCCAGATGGGCCTTGCCGATCAGGCACCACGGGCAGATCGGATCAGAGAAGATATCAAGGCGCATCGGTTTTCCCTTTAGCGGCGCGAACCCTAGCCAAGCCAGCCTGCAACCCGGTTCGCACCACCCGAAATATCGCGCCCGATGCCATCCACCGTGCCGCAACCCGTCAATGCCAGACAGATCGAGATTATGGCCAGCTTTATCCGCATTGCCCGCTTTATCCGCATTGCCCGCCCCCGCGACTTGTTGTCACTTTTCATACCACCACACATCGGGCGTTACACCCGGCCAATCACCATATATAGGCAGTTTCGCCGGGTGCTTCAACTGCTTCACATAGGCTATCCGCGAGATGTCGGAATACCAGACCGGGATCACATAGCGCCCGGTGGTCAGAATCCGGTCCAGCGCCTGCACTGCCGCCACGAACCCGGCGCGGTCTTGCGCCGCCAGCATGGTGGCGATCATCGCCTCGGCTGCGGGCGAGTTCATCCCCATCCAGTTGCGCGTGCCGGGCTCGGTGACCCCCGCCGCGCCCCAATACTGCATCTGTTCGTTGCCGGGGCTGAGGGACAGCGCGCGGATATAATGCGTCATGTCGAAATCGTAATTGGTGGTGCGTTCCTTGTACTGCGCGGAATCTACGCTTGTCAGTTTGGCCGCCACTCCCAGCCGTTTCAGCGCTTCGATATAGATGCTGGCGGCTGCCGCCATGTCATCGGCGCCGTTTACCAGCAGGATCTCGAAGCCGAAGGCCTCGCCCGCCGCATTTCTCAGAACGCCGTCCTGCACTGTCCAGCCCGCCGCCTCCAGCAGGGCGGTGGCGGCGCGGATGTTCTTGCGGTTGGCCTCGGTTCCGTCCGACACCGGGGGCGTGTAGCCCTCCAGCGCACCGGGCAACAGCTGATCCTTGAACGGGGTCAGCAATTCCAGCACCCGGCCGGTCGCGGGTGTGCCGGGCAAGGCGGCCAGTTCGGAATTGGAAAAATAGCTTTGGATGCGCGGGCTGGCACCGCCGTTGATGGTGCCGTTCACCAGTTCGAAATTGAAGGCCAGCGTCAAAGCCTCGCGCACCCGCCAGTCGGCAAACATCGCGCGGCGGGTGTTGAAGGCGAAGCCTTCGATCCCCGAGGGCCGCCCGTGGCGAATTTCGTCCTTCACCACATCGCCCGAGAGCACCGCCGGGAAATCATATTTGCTTTGCCATTTTGCCGGATTGGTCTCGCGCCAGATGTTGATCTCGCCCGCTTTGAAGGCTTCGAACACCACGCCGCTGTCACCAAAATAATCGAACCGCACCTCGTCAAAATTATGCTGGCCCCGGTTGAAGGGCAGATCGCGGCCCCACCAGTTGGGGTTTCTGACATAGCTTATGTATTGCCCCGGCGCGAATTTGCCGATCATGTAGGGGCCGGAGCCTGTCACCGGTTCCAGCGTGGTGGCGGTGAAATCGCGGCCCTGCCACTGCGCCTTTTGCAACACCGGGCGCAGGCCCAGAATAAGCGGCAACTCGCGGTCCACCACGTTGAAGGTGAACTTCACCCGCCGCTCGCCGGTTTTCTCGGCAAGGGCCACCTTGGCCCAGGCCCCGGCATAGCGCGGCGCGCCATCGGTGGCCAGTGTCTGGAAGGACCAGAGCACATCTTCAACCGTTACCGGCGCGCCATCCGAGAATTTCGCCTCTTCGCGCAGGGTGAATTCGACATAGCTGCGCGCAGAATCGGTCTCGACCGATTCGGCCAAAAGGCCGTAAAGCGAGAAGGATTCATCGTAAGAACGACCCAGAAGTGTCTCAACAGTCAGAGAAGATACGCCCGCCGGGGCGATGCCTTTGATGATGTAGGGGTTGAGGGAATCGAAGCTTCCCGATTCGCCGAACACCATCCGCCCGCCCTTGGGTGCATCGGGATTGGCATAGGGCAGCGACACAAAATCCGGTGGTAAGGCTGGCTCGCCATACATAGCTATACCATGCGTGGGCTCGGCTGCGGCATTTTGCGCAAGGCCCGGCAGCCCCAAAGCCACCGCAAATGCCCAAAGGCCGTTGAGGATATTCTGTTTCATCGGGGTCGCATTCCTTCACACCACGGCTGTTGTTGCCACAACTTAAAGTCCCGCGCCGGGGAGTTCAAACTTTTAACTTGGCCAGCCGTGAAGACCGGCGTATAACAAAGTCACTGCTCGATAGGTTTCTTGCCTGTATGAAACCTGCCTCAATAACTTAACGCCAGCCTTGTGCTGGCGTTTTTTTTGTTGGACGCCTTACCTTTGCGCGGTGGCCATGCCATTTTGGCGGTGGCACAACAGGGGGCCGTCATGCTCAAGGGTAAAACCGCCATCATCACCGGCTCCAACTCGGGCATCGGCTATGGCGTGGCCGAGGAGTTGGCGCGGGCGGGCGCCGATGTGGTGCTTAACAGCTTTTCTGACCGGCCTGAGGATCACGCGCTGGCGGCGGATCTGGGGGCGCGCTTTGGGGTTACCGCGCGCTATATTGCCGCCGACATGTCGGATGGCATGGCGTGCCGGGGGCTGATCGCGCAGGCGGGGGGCTGCGATATTCTGGTCAACAATGCCGGGATCCAGCACGTGGCGCCGGTGGAAGACTTTCCGATTGATAAATGGAACCAGATCCTCGCCATCAACCTGTCGTCAAACTTCCACACCACCGCCGTGGCTTTGGTCGTGATGCGCCAGCGCGGCTGGGGCCGGATCGTCAACATCGCCTCGGCGCATGGGCTGACCGCCTCGCCGTTCAAATCGGCCTATGTGGCGGCCAAGCATGGGGTGGTGGGGCTGACCAAGACCGTGGCGCTTGAAACCGCGGGGCAAGGCATCACCTGCAACGCCATCTGCCCCGGCTATGTGCTGACGCCGCTGGTTGAGGCGCAGATCCCCGATCAGATGAAAGCCCATGGCATGGACCGCGAAACCGTGATCCGCGAGGTGATGCTGCTGCGCCAGCCGTCGCGCCAGTTCGCCACCTCGGAGCAGATCGGCGGCACCGTGGCCTATCTGTGCAGCCCCTATGCCGATCAGGTCACCGGCACCACGCTAAGTGTCGATGGCGGCTGGACGGCACTTTGAGCGCGCCCCCGTTCTGCGAAAGCGCCCCCGTTCTTTACTGCTTAAATATCCCCGCCGGAGGCTCCGCCGCCCGCCCCCCGTGCCTACTTTGACAGCAAAGGCTGGCTCGGGTCTTTGGGATTGGGATAAACCAACCCCGCCGAGATGATCAGCTTGGCCGCGTCTTCCAGCGACATATCCAGCATGATGATATCCGTCGCCGCCACATAAACCAGAAACCCCGAGGTCGGGTTTGGGGTGGTGGCCACGAACACCGTCCAGATATCGCCCTCTACCGGCATGCGGGCGGCAATCTCGCCGCGCGCCTTGATGGCGACAAAGCCGATGGCCCAGATGCCGGGGCGGGGAAATTCCACGAGGCAGGCCTTGTCGAATTTCGAATCCGCCTGCGCAAAAAAGGTTTCGGCAATCTGCTTGATGCCATTGTAGATCGAGCGGACCACCGGCATCCTGTCGACCAGACGTTCGCCCCAGCCCAGCATCTTGCGGCCGATAAAGCCCTTGGCGGCCCAGCCGACGATCACGGTAAACACCAGAAACACGATCACGCCCACACCGCGCACCGGGATCATGGTTTCCGGCCCGAACAGCCGCCGCACCAGCGCCTCGGGCTGATAGGCCGCCGGGATCAGCGGCAGGATCCAGCCGTCGATCCAGCCGATCACCGTCCAGATCAGATAGATCGTGAGGCCGATCGGCAGCACCACCACGAGGCCGGTCAGAAAATTGCCGCGCAATCGCGCCAGCACACCACGGCGGCGCGCGAGGGGAGGGGTCTCGTTCATTGCAGTCCTCATGATTGCGCGGAAATCTGGCGCGAATGTAGGCAGCCCGCCGCCTTTGCACAATGGCCGATTGGTGCGGCGTCAGGTTTTGGCGTGTCGGGCTTTGGCGATCTCGACCGCAATCGCGGCGGCGAGGCGCGCGTTGTTCAGCACCAGCGCGATGTTGGCAGTCAGCGAACGGCCTTGGGTCAGTTCGAAAATCCGCTGCAGCAAGAACGGCGTCACTGCTTTGGCGGCGATCCCCAATGCCACCGCCTCGGCCAGCGCCACTTCGATCACTGGCATGATACGGGCGCGGGGAATTTCGGCGGCCGCGGGGATCGGGTTGGCCACCAGTTGACCGCCCGGCAGCCCCAGCCGCGCGCGCATCAGATGGCTGCTGGCGATCACCGCCGCCGTATCCATTCGCAAGGGCGCGCGCAGGCCGGAACTGCGCGACCAGAAGGCGGGGAAATCATCCTGACCATAGGCGATCACCGGCACGCCGCGGGTTTCCAGCACCTCAAGCGTCTTGGGCAGATCGAGAATGGCCTTGGCCCCCGCCGCCACCACTGTGACCGCCGTTTCGGCCAGTTCGGCAAGGTCGGCGGAGATGTCAAAGCTGGTCTCGGCGCCGCGATGCACGCCGCCGATGCCGCCGGTGGCAAACACCGAAATACCCGCCAGACGGGCGCAGATCATGGTGGCGGCCACGGTGGTGGCCCCCACCCGGCCCATCGCAAGGCAGGCGGCAAGATCGGCGCGCGATACTTTCATCACGTCTTTGGCCTGCGCCAGAACCTCCAGATCGCCGTCGCTGAGGCCGATGTGGATATGGCCGCCCATCACCGCGATAGTGGCGGGGACCGCACCATATGCGCGCACTTCCGCCTCGACCGCGCAGGCGGTGGCGACGTTCTGCGGATAGGGCATGCCGTGGGTGATGATGGTGGATTCGAGCGCCACCAGCGGCAGGCCCGCCACCCGCGCGCGGGCCACTTCCGGCGAAAATTTCAGGGGGGGTGTCATGATCCGATCTCTCCCGATACATAGTCTGCCGCCGCCCTGAGGGCCGCCGCCAAGGCTTCGGCGCGCGCCAGACCCCGGCGTTCGGCCACGATATGGGCGGCCATGAACGTGTCACCAGCGCCTGTCACCCGCGTGACCAGCACCGGCGGCGGGGTGGCCGCGATCACCCCGGTGCCCTGCATGGCATCGGCGCAGGCCCGCCCGCCATCGGTGACCAGCACCCGCGCGGCCCCACGCGCGATCAGGGCGCGGGCGGCCTCGGGGGCGGTGGCGAACCGCGATTTGGCCAGCAGGCAGGCCTCTTCCAGATTGACATAAAGCGTCGCCCCCGGATGGGTCAGCAGCGGCAGCAACCGTTCGGCCTTGCCGGGGCTGGCGGGGGCCACGCGCAGATCGGCCGCCGCAAACAGTGGCGAGTTGGCGATCTGGGCAAGCAAAGCCTCGGTCAGATTGCCGTCAAGGGCGATCAGCCCCGGCCAGGGGGTTTGCGCCGATCCCAGCCGCCCGTCGGCCAGCGCGCGCAGGATCTTGTCACCCGCCGCCTCAAGCGAATGCGCGTCGGCCACCGCCGCGATCAGGCCGTTGGCGCCTTCGATGGCCATGTAACGGTCGGTCGGCAGATCGTCGGAGCGGTAGATATGGCTGGTGATCATCCCCATCCGCGTGGCGGCCGCGATCAGCGCGTCGCCCTCGGCATCGCAGCCAATGGCGGTCAGCAGGGCAGGGGTCAGCCCGAAACGCCGCAGCGTCATGGCGATGTTCATCGCCACCCCACCCGGCAACCGGGTGATCCGCCCCGGCACATCCGAGCCCAGCCGCATTGACGCGGCGCTGCGGCCGATCACATCCCAAAGCACCGAGCCGATGCACAGGATATCGGGCGAGGGGCTTTCGGTTTCACGCATGCCGCTGTTTGCCTTCAACTGCCCGGCGGTTCAAGCCCTTACCGCTTGCGGAAATGCCCGCCATAGCCGCCTTGCCTGCCGTCGGGAAAGCTGCCCTCGGCCAGAAACCGCGCGTGGCAACGCGCCAGTGCTTTGGCGTCCAGCACCACGCCAAGGCCCGGACCGCCCGGCACTCGTGCCACGCCGTTTTCATGCAGGTGCGGCCCGCCTTCGATCACATCATCGCCGTACCAGTGAAACAGGGTCTGGCTGGCACCGCGCATGTGTTCAAGGGCGGCACTCAGGTGCAGATAGGCGGCCGAGGCCACACCGGTTTCGCCGGAATGAAAGCGAAAGCCCACATCGAACATCTCGCAGGCGCGGATGAAGGCGACGGTGCGGGCGATGCCGCCATGTTCGTTGATGTTGGTGACAATTGCATCGGGGCAGCGCAGGGCCACCGCACGGGGCAGATCGATTGAATGGGCCGAAAAGTTCATCGCCGAATGCTGGCGGAGTGCGGCCATTTCCTCGTAGGTTTCGCAAGGCTCCTCGAACCAGTCGATGTCATAGGCCGCAAACCGGCGCAGCGCGTCGCGCGCGGTGGGCACGGTCCAGCCGCCATTCGCGTCAAGCTGCAAGCCGCGATCGCCGATGGCCGCCCGCACCTCGCGCACCATCACCAGTTCCTCCTCAAGGCCCACCGCCGCCACCTTGCCTTCAAAGCGCGTCGCACCGTGGCGTTCGATCATCGTGGCGCAATAGCGCGCCACCTCCAGCGGCGTGCCCTCGCCGCCATGCGTGGTGCCGGGCCAGCGATAGCTGAAATACTCGGTCAGGGCGATGTCGTGCCGCACGGCACCGCCCAAAAGCTGATAAAGCGGCACGCCTTCGGTTTTGCCGCGCGCATCCCACATCGCCATTTCAATGCCGCCGAACACCCGCCGCGCGGCCATCACCTGGCCCCAGGGGGTATAGCGCATGCCGGGCACGCAAAGCGCCTCGGCGGTGGTGATGTCGCGCAGATTATGGCCCACCACGCGCTGCCCCATCGCCATCACCTCGGCGGCGCGGTTGCCATCGGCGCATTCGCCAAGGCCGGTGACACCATCATCGGTGACCAGTTCTATGATGGTCTTGGTCAGCGAGGCGATGGAGCCATAGCTGAACCGGTAGGGCGCGTGAAACGGGATGTTGACTGGCGTGGCCTTGATGGCGCGGATTTTCATGCAAGGCCCCCCGGGGTGAAAGCTGATCCTTTGCGGCAGCCCTGAAATGACTGGCCCCGCAGCGCAAGCCTTGCAAGCCCTGTGCGGCCGGGGCGTGTTCTTTCCGCGACAGAAGTTTTGCAAATCTTGTGAAAACGCGGTATCACTCGACGATGTCCGGCATTTTTGGGCGCATGAAGTCTGTTGGTTTGAGGATTGATCAGAGGGTTCCATGGCAGATATTTACGGCACTGTCGGCGAAGGCGGCACCAATTCGCGCGCCGATGTGATCACGGTTCAGACCTTGCTGAACACCCATATCGCCCAGCTTTCGCCGCTTGCGCCGCTGGATACCGATGGCCAATGCCGCACGGCGGTGACGAATGCGATCCGGGCGTTTCAGCGCGTCGTGGTGCATATGCGCTCGCCCGACGGGCGGGTTGATCCGGGCGGGCGCACGCTGGCCGCCCTCAACCAGCGGCCCGGTTCGGTGGTGGTGTTCGAGTATCCCGATGCCTCGCAGGCGATGCTCGCCACCATCGCCACGCCTTATATCGGTGCCACCGAAGGCCACGGCAACACCATGGGTACCGACGAGCGGATGCGCGAGATTTTCGAGGCTGATGGCCTGAGCCCCGGTGGTGCGACCGATGGCTACGCCTGGTGCTGCAGCTTTGTCAGCATGTGCGTGCAGAAACTGATCCAGCAATCGCCGCCGCACCGCAATGTGCGCCCCCCCACGACGGCGAGCGTGCTGAACTTCCGCACCCGCTGGGCCCCGGCGCAGAACTGTCTGATCTTTCCGACGGATGACCCGGTGAACAGCCCGTCGCGCGGCGATATCGTGGTCTACCGCTTTTCGCATATCGGCATTGTCACCGCCACCAACACCAGTGGGGTTTCGACCATCGAGGGCAATACCAACGAAGCGGGCAGCCGCGAAGGCACGGCGGTGCTGCGCAAAGACCGGGAAAATACAGTGATCCGCTGTTTCATCCGCCTGCCGGTGACGCCGGTTTGATCTGTCGCCACGCAGCCCCTTGCGCGGCTATTTCCCCTAAGCTATACGCGCCGCACTTTCACAGGTGGGGCTTGGGCCTTTGCGGGGAGAAATCCCGCAAGGTCCGCCGGTTGCTTCGGATTTAATCCGGGGTGAAGACGGCCCCTCCGAGGATCAAACCGGAAAAGGATAAGGCATGGCTCTTCCCGAGTTCACCATGCGTCAGTTGCTGGAAGCTGGCGTTCACTACGGTCACCAGACCGCCCGCTGGAACCCCAAGATGGGCGAGTACATCTACGGCGACCGCAACGGCATCCATATTCTTGACCTGACGCAAACCGTGCCGATGCTGGACACAGCCTTGAAGCTGGTGCGCGACACCGTGGCCAAAGGTGGGCGCATCCTGTTCGTGGGCACCAAGCGTCAGGCGCAAAAGCCGGTGGCCGAGGCGGCCGAGAAATGCGCGCAGTATTACATGAACCACCGCTGGCTGGGCGGCACGCTGACCAACTGGCAAACCGTGTCCAAATCGATCCAGCGTCTGAAGCAGATCGACGAGCAGATGGGCCATGGCACCGAGCGGATGACCAAAAAAGAGCGTCTGCACATGGAGCGGGACCAGTCCAAGCTGCAGGCCAGCCTTGGCGGCATCCGCGATATGGGCGGCGTTCCGGACCTGTTGTTCGTGATTGATGTCGGCAAGGAAAGCCTCGCCATCCTCGAGGCACAGAAACTGGGCATTCCGGTGGTGGGTATCGTTGATACCAACAACTCGCCCAAGGGTGTGAACTATGTGATCCCCGGCAATGATGACGCCGCCCGTGCCATCGCCCTTTATTGCGATCTGGTCAGCCGCGCCGCGCTTGACGGCATGACCGCCCAGATGGGTGCCGCCGGCATCGACCTTGGCGCGCTGGAAACCGCGCCCGAGGAAGAAGCTGTCGCCGTGGCCGAGGTTGCTGCCGAGGCATAAGCCTTGTTTTATGGCTGTTACCCGGCAGGGGCTATCCTGCCGGGACCACTTTGATATTCAGGAGAGCCCCCATGACCGTCACCGCCCAAATGGTAAAAGAGCTGCGCGACTCGACCGGCGCAGGCATGATGGATGCCAAGCGCGCGCTGGTGGAATGCAATGGCGATGCCGAAGCCGCCGTTGACTGGCTGCGCACCAAGGGCCTGGCCAAGGCCGCCAAAAAGGCTGACCGTCTGGCCGCCGAAGGTCTTGTCGGCGTGGCCGTGGCGGGACGTCGCGGGGTTGCCGTCGAGGTGAACTCGGAAACCGATTTTGTCGCCAAGAACGCCGATTTTCAGACGCTGGTGCACAATATTACAAAGACCGCGATCCGCTGCCATGATGTCGAGGCCCTGCGCGCCGCCGATATGAATGGCGTTTCGGTGGCGGTGACGATCTCGGAAACCGTGGCAGTTATCGGGGAAAACCTGTCGCTGCGCCGGATGGCATCGGTTGAGGGCGATCATGTGGCATCTTACGTCCACAACTCCGCCGCCGACGGCATGGGCCGCATCGGTGTGCTGGTGGCCGTGAGTGGCACCGACAACGGCATCGCCAAGCAGATCGCCATGCACATCGCCGCCACAAATCCCATGGCGCTGTCCGAGGCCGACCTTGATCCGGCCGTGGTGGAACGCGAGCGCAGCGTGCAAACCCAGAAGGCGCTGGAAGAAAATGCCACCTCGGCCAAGCCAAAGCCCGATGCGGTGATCCAGAACAACATCATTCCGGGGCGGATGAAAAAGTTCCTCGCCGAGAATACGCTGTTGGGCCAGATGTTCGTGATGAACTCCGAGATTACCGTGGCCGAGGCGGCAAAGCAGGCGGGCGTTGTCATCGCGGGCTTCGTGCGCATGGGCGTCGGCGAAGGCATCGAGCGCGAGAAAGAAGATTTCGCCGCCGAAGTGGCCAAGATGGTTCAGGGCTGAGGCTTTCCACATACCGCAGGGCAGGGGGCTGATGGCAACATCGGCTCCTTTGCTTTTGGGGTTGGAGCACCCCCGCACCCGCTGCCAGAAGCGGGGGTTTCACACCCCCGCACCCCCGCGGGATATTTGAGCAGTAAAGAACGAGGGGCGCCCGGAACGACCGTATCTGCGTCACAGCCGCTGAGTCTGGGTCTGGGCCATTAAAAAAAGCGGTGCGGCCCTGGGGACCGCACCGCTTGCGCCACACCACGGGGATGAGGACAGGGCGCTTTACAGTCAATGTGCGCCCCGGGGCCAATAGCCCGGATTGCACCAACAGGGAGGTTGACCCGAGGCGAACCCCGGGCCGGGGGATGCAGGCGTGGCTTATGATGAAAATACACCGTTCGCCGCGCCCGCTGTTCCTAAAGGCCGAAGCCACCACTCACGGAACAAGGCCAGATTTCCAGATTACGCCGCGTCACGCCAGTCAGGGATTCCTTACCTTGCGGCAATCGGCACGCGGGCAGGTTCGTCCGGGGGGACGCGCTGGAAAATCAGGTTCATCAGCGACGCTTTGGCCACCGCCTGCGCCGTGGTATCGACGCTGAGCGCATCGCGGGCAAGGCGCAGGTGCTTTTCCACCATCGCCGCCGAAACGCCCATCAGCATCGCCACATCAACGCTGGTCTTGCCGTCCGCCACCCATTCCAGCGCCTCGCGTTGCCGCGCCGTCAGCGCCCGCCGGCGCGAGGCGATCGGCAGTTGCATCAGCTTCAGATGCATCATCTGCGCCACCGACATCAGTTCATCGCGCTTTTCCGCGAAAATCCGGTCCACCGCCACATGGTCAAGCCCGGGATCGGCGATCAGGCCCATCGCCCCCTTGGCGCGGGTCGAGGTTTCGGGAAAGCTGACGGTTACGCCCGCCACAATCCCCATCGCCGCGTTCTGCCGCACGGTTTCGGCCTCTTCCGGGCTCAGCTTTCCGGCCAGCATCGCCTCGCGGATCCAGGTCCAGGTGCAGGCGCCCTGATTGTTCTGCGCCCAGCGAAACGCCGGGGTGCGCGCGTAAAGGCCGTTGCGGAAATAGATCTGGGTATAGCGTTCGTCGGCGGTGGTCAGAAACAGCGCGTCATCGGGATCGCCCACCGTGCGGGTGGAGCGGAACCGCGTGAACCCGTAGTTTACCCGCGAAAAGCCAAGCCGCGCGTAATGCGCCACCGACAGATCCCACACCTCATTCACGCTGGCTGCCTGCGCGATACGCGTCAGCAGCGACAGAATCTCTGTCACCCGTTGCCTCCTTGCCGCGGTTGAAAATAAACCACGGGCTGTCCACATCCCTGAGACGTGTCATAGCGAAGTTTTGGGGGGGCTGTCGAGACGTTTTGAACACGCCGCCAATGGCGACAGTCGGACGGCGGCATGATTGCCAAATATTGTAATCACAACAATATGTTATGCTCCGCTATTACAGCACCCGGTTCGCATTCGCCTCAGCCACGCGCCGCCTCAGCCACGCGCCGCCACAGCCGCAGCGCGTATCGCCGCGATATTCATGCCATAAGGTGCCGGATTGCTGACCGAGCCGCCTTTGAACACGGCGGAACCGGCGACCAGCACGTCGGCCCCGGCGGCTGCGACGAGGGCTGCGGTCTCAACGGTGATACCACCGTCAATCTCGATATGCACCGGCCGTTGGCCGATCATCTCGCGCATACGTCGCACCTTATCTATCTGGGAATGAATGAATTTCTGCCCGCCAAAGCCCGGGTTCACCGTCATCACGCAGATCAGGTCAACCATATCCAGCAAATGCTCCACAGCCTCGATCCCGGTGCCGGGATTGATCGCCAGACCCGCCTTTTTCCCAGTATTTCGAATGGCTTGAAGCGTTCTGTGAATGTGCGGCCCGGCCTCGATATGGGCGGATATGATATCCGCGCCGGCATCGGCAAAAGCCTCGATATGGCCGTCAACCGGCGTAATCATCAGATGCACATCCATCACGCCCTTGATATGCGGCCGGATCGCAGCGCAAGTGGCCGGGCCGAAGGTGATGTTGGGCACGAAATGCCCGTCCATCACATCGACATGTACCCAATCCGCGCCCTGACCCACGATGGCGCGGCACTCGGCCCCGAAATTGGCAAAATCGGCTGAAAGGATCGACGGGGCAATCTTGATATCGCGCGAGAAGGTCATGGGATATTCCTGTCTGTAGGGGGCATCCGTGGTTTTACTCCGGTTTGACGCAAAACTACCAGCCCGCAAAACCACCGACATACTGCACTGTGTATTACATAATACTGATTATCGGATAAATAGATGCTCGCGTAGCCCGGTATCCACCTTGCGCAACGCCCCCCTTGCGCAACGCGGGTCTTTGGTTGTTGAGTGTAGGCCGCTGCGGCCATTTCCGGATTATCCCATGACTTTCTCGATCATCGCGCGTTGCCCGCAAAGCGGCATGTTCGGCATCGCCATCGCGTCGTCTTCGCCTGCGGTTGCGGCGCGCTGTGCGCATGTGCGGGCGGGCGTGGGTGTGGTGGCAAGCCAGAACATCACCGACCCGGCGCTTGGGCCCGCCCTGCTTGATCTGCTGCAAGCTGGGCTGGCGGCCCCGGATGCGTTGGCGCGGATCGTGGCGCAAACGCCGGACATCAGCTTTCGCCAATTGTTGGTGGTGGATGCGCAAGGCCGCAGCGCCATTCATTCCGGCAGCGGCGTGCTGGGCCTTTGGGGCGAGGCGCGAGCCGATGGTGCGGCCACGGGCGGCAATATGTTGGCCAAGGCGGCCCTTCCGCAACGGATGCTGGAGCACTTTGCGGGCAGCGCGGGCCATCTGGGTGACCGGTTGCTGGGCGCGTTGCAGGCGGGGCTTGCTGCCGGTGGCGAGGCGGGGCCGGTGCATTCGGCGGGCCTGAAAATTGCCGACCGCCTGTCCTGGCCGCTGGTTGATCTGCGGGTGGACTGGGCCGAAACCAAACCGATCGCGGCCCTGGCCGATCTGTGGCAGATCTATAAACCCCAGATCGCGGCCTATGTGCAGCGCGCCGAACACCCCGGCGGCGCGCCGTCTTTCGCGGTGCCGGGTGACGCCTGAAACCGCCCCTTCGGCAAAACCGCCTTGCGGCGCAATTTGGCATGGTATATTGACGGTATGGCAATGAGGCGGGTGGGCAGGCAGGCTATGCACCGGATTGCAAATCCGAGAAGACCAGTTCGATTCTGGTACCCGCCTCCACTAAATTCCCATCCAGTTCAAAGGTTTGCACCGCCCTGCCCGGGCATGGTTGAACAAAGGTCGACGCTCGCGTAACAGGGGCGAGGCAGGCGATCACGAAAGCGATGCGACGATGAAACTGGACCCCACATTCGAGGCGTTCGAGCGCGGCTGGGCTGCGGGCCGCAACCAGCTGGTATCAGCGCGGCTGGCGGCCGACCTTGACACCCCGGTTTCGCTGATGCTGAAATTGGCCGAGGCGCGCACTGATACGTTCATGCTGGAATCGGTGACCGGCGGCGAGGTGCGCGGGCGCTATTCGGTGATCGGCATGAAACCCGATCTGATCTGGCAGTGTTTCGGGCGGCAAAGCCAGATCAACCGGCAGGCGCGTTTTGATCCGACGGCGTTCACCCCCCTGCCCGGCGCGCCGCTGGATACGCTGCGCGCGTTGCTGGCCGAATGCCGGATCGAGATGCCCGAGGGCCTGCCGCCGGTGGCCGCAGGCCTGTTCGGCTATCTGGGTTATGACATGATCCGGCTGGTCGAGACGCTGCCGGATGTGAACCCCGATCCGTTGATGTTGCCCGATGCGGTGCTGTTGCGGCCGTCGGTGATTGCGGTGCTGGACGGGGTGAAGGGAGAGGTGACCATCGTGGCGCCGGCCTGGGTGGCCTCAAGGCTTTCCGCCCGCGCGGCCTATGCGCAGGCAGCCGAACGGGTGATGGACAGCTTGCGCGATCTGGACCGCGCCCCCGCCGTGCCGCGCGATCTGGGCGAGGCGGCGGCGGTGGGCGAGGCGCGGTCCAACTTCACCCACGAAGGCTATAAGGCGGCGGTTGAGAAGGCGCGCGATTACATCCGTGCGGGCGACATCTTTCAGGTGGTGCCCTCGCAACGCTGGGCGCAAAGTTTCACCCTGCCCCCGTTTGCGCTTTACCGCTCGCTTCGCCGCACAAACCCATCGCCCTTCATGTTTTTCTTTAATTTCGGCGGCTTTCAGGTGATCGGCGCCAGCCCCGAGATTCTGGTGCGCCTGCGCGACGGCGAGGTGACGGTGCGCCCCATCGCAGGCACCCGCAAACGCGGCGAGACGCCGGAGGAGGACCGCGCGCTGGAGGCCGATCTGCTGGCCGATCCCAAAGAGCGGGCCGAACATCTGATGCTGCTTGATCTTGGCCGCAACGACGTGGGCCGGGTGGCAAAACTGGGCAGCGTACGCCCGACCGAACAGTTCATCGTCGAGCGGTATTCGCATGTGATGCACATCGTATCAAACGTGGTGGGGCAATTGGCCGAAGGCGAGGACGCGCTTTCGGCGCTGCTGGCGGGCCTGCCTGCGGGCACGGTTTCGGGGGCGCCCAAGGTGCGCGCGATGGAGATCATCGACGAGTTGGAGCCGGAGAAGCGCGGGATCTATGGTGGCGGCGTCGGTTATTTCGCGGCCAATGGCGAGATGGATTTCTGCATCGCCCTGCGCACGGCGGTGCTGAAGGATGAAACCTTGTACATTCAGGCCGGGGGGGGCGTGGTTTATGACAGCGACCCCGAGGCGGAATATCAGGAAACTGTCAATAAATCGCGTGCTTTGCGCCGTGCGGCCGAAGATGCGGGCCTGTTCGCGCGGCGCGGTAACGCCTGATCCTCAGGGCAGGCTGACCACCGCCGAGGCCGGGGCCAGCGCCACCGCTGCGGCCCTGCCCTCGACCGTCCATTCCAGCAGGGCGGCGATGGTTTCGGGCCGGGTTTGCCCCAGCACCACCACCCGGCCATCCTGTGCGGCCTTGAACGCGGCCCGGTCCAGATAGCGGCGGATCAGCGCGGTTTCTTCGCCCTCGGCGTCAAGGCTGCGAAAGATCGTGGCGGCGGGCAGGTCTTCGCGCCGCGCCACCTGATCGGCGGCGTTCAGGCCTTTGTCATAGGTCAAAAGCCCGCGCCCCTGAGCCTTCAGGATCGGCACCACCTGCGTTGCCAGCGGGCGGTCGTTCTGAAAGCCGCCCTCGGCAAGGTCCAGTATCGCCACCGCTTCGGGCAGCGCATCGGCATGGGCCTGAAAGGTTTGCTCCAGATCGCTGGCCGTGGCCCCGGCCGGAATGCCGGTGGCCAGCATCAGCACCTCTTGCCCGGCACCCCGGTAAATCGCCGCCGCCTGTGCCGCATCGGGGTTCAGCGGGTCGATCACAAAGCTGACCGGAAAGGGCAAGGCTGCAAGCTGCGCACGGTTCAGATCGGCGGTGCCGGTATCGAGCAAGACGATTGCGAACAAGGGCTTGTTGGCGGGATTGGCAAAGCTGCGGGCATAGCGGATGAGGGGAGTGGTGGTCCCGGGCGCGGGGGCTGGCGCGGTTGTGATTTCGGGCTTGGGCGCTGCGGCCGCAATGCTGGGCAGGCGCCCGGTGGTCACGCCTGCGACGGGCTCGTTCAGGCCGGTGTCGGGGGCGATTGTGCTGGGCAGCAGCGAGGTGATTTCGCTTGGTGGTTTTGCGGGTGTTTCAGGCGGTGCAGTTGGTGCAACCGGCGCAGGCGGGTCAACCGGTTCGGGGTCTGCTATCGGCTGGGGGGCGATGCTGACGGGATCGGGTGCGGCGGCCGGTGCGGCGGGGGGATCCAGCAACGGCTCGTCGGTTTGCGGTGCGGCGGGGGGCGGCAGTTCGGCCGCAGCCGGGGCCAGATCGCCACCGGGTGCTGCGGGCAATGGCTGGGCGTCGGCGGTGATCAGTGCGGTGTCATCGGCAGGCAAGGCGGCGGCGTCGCCCGGGGGCGGCGAATCCGGGATGGCTGCGGTGGGGGTGGCGATTGCGGCGGGTTCCTCAAGCTGTACCTTCGGCGCTTGGGCGGTGGGTGCGCCGGCTGCTACGGCGGTATCTTGCGGCAAGGGTGCGTCCAGCGGGGGTGCCACCAGCGGTGCGGCGACCGCCGCTGCCGTAGCGTCGGGTTGGGGCAAGGCGGCGTTGGCGGCGGCCTCGGGCTGCGCTGGTGTCAGGGGGGCCGGTGCGGCAATCTCGGTGGGGTCCACCGTTTTGAGGCCGGGTTCGGGCGCGGGTTTCGCCACCACTTCGGCAGGCTTTGGTGCCACTATAACCGGTTCTGCCACCGGTATCGCGGCTTCGGGCACGCCTTGCATCGGCGCGACCTGCGAGATCACCACCAGCCCCAATCCGGCGACCACGCCGCCCCAGGCCACTCCCACCACGAAATTCCGGATCACCTTGCCCCTCCGCTTCATTCCGGCGCAACTGCCCTTGACGCCCCGTGCCCGCTCGTACCATCTATAGATGACGATGCACCCCCGCTTTATCCCCTTTCCGCCCGGACCCTGCAAGATGCTGCTTCTGATCGACAACTATGACAGCTTTACCTACAATCTGGTCCATTATCTGGGCGAGCTGGGGGCCGACGTGCTGGTTCGGCGGAATGATGCCCTGACGGTGCAGGATGCGGTTGCGCTGCGCCCTGATCTGATTGTGCTGTCGCCGGGGCCTTGCGATCCGGCGCAGGCGGGGATTTGTCTGCCCCTGACCCGCGCGGCGGCCGCAGCCGATATCCCGCTGCTGGGGGTTTGCCTTGGGCATCAGACGATTGGCGAGGCTTTTGGCGGCGTTGTGATCCGTTGCCACGAGATCGTGCATGGCAAGATGGGCCGCATGCACCATGCGGGTGCGGGCGTATTTCGCGGCCTGCCTTCGCCGTTTCTGGCCACCCGTTATCATTCGCTGGTGGTGGACCGCGCCACCCTGCCCGATTGCCTCGAGGTGACGGCCTGGCTGGAAGATGGCACCATCATGGGCCTGCGCCACCGCGAAAAGCTGATCGAAGGGGTGCAGTTTCACCCCGAAAGCATCGCCTCGGAACATGGGCATCACCTGTTGCGCAATTTCCTTGATGCGGTGCGCGACAGGGTTCACGCATGAGCGATATCTTCAAACCGCTGATCGGCATCGCCGCCAGCCGCCCCCTGACCCGTGCCGAGGCCGAGGCGGCGTTCGGGGCGCTGTTTGAAGGGGCGGCCACCCCCGCACAGATGGGCGGCTTTCTGATGGCGTTGCGCACGCGCGGCGAGACGGTGGACGAGTTTGCCGCCGCAGCCACGGTCATGCGGGCGAAATGCCTGGCGGTGAAGGCCCCTGTGGGGGCGATGGATATCGTGGGCACCGGGGGCGATGGCAAGGGCACGCTCAACATCTCCACCGCCACGGCGTTTGTGACAGCGGGCGCGGGGGTGGTGGTGGCGAAACACGGCAACCGCAATCTGTCATCAAAATCCGGCGCCGCCGATGCGCTGACCGAGTTGGGCCTGAACGTGATGGTTGGTGCGGACGTGGTGGAGCGTTGCCTTGCCGAGGCCGGGATCGGCTTCATGATGGCCCCCATGCACCACCCCGCCATCCGCCACGTCATGCCGGTGCGCGCCGAACTGGGCACCCGCACCATCTTCAACATCCTTGGCCCCCTGACCAACCCCGCCGGGGTGAAACGCCAGTTGACCGGCGCATTTGCCGCCGCCCTGATCCGCCCGATGGCCGAAACCCTGCTGGCTTTGGGCACGGAAAAGGCCTGGCTGGTGCATGGTGACGATGGAACAGACGAGATTTCCATCGCGGGCCCTACCCGGGTGGCAGCCGTCGAGGACGGCCTTGTGCGCGAGTTCACCCTGCACCCCGAAGATGCGGGCCTGCCGGTGCACGCCTTTGCGGCGATCATGGGCGGTACACCTGCCCAGAACGCCGCCGCTTTTCGCGCGCTGCTGGACGGCGCGCAAAACGCCTACCGCGATGCGGTTCTGTTCAACACCGCCGCCGCCCTGATGGTGGCGGACCGCGCCACCTCGTTGAAAGACGGGGTCGAGATGGCCCGCGCCTCGATCGACAGCGGTGCGGCCAAAGCCAAGATAGACGCCCTGCGCCGCATCACCACCGCCTGACCCTTTTGCCAAGGCCCCCCCATGAGCACGATATGAGCACGATTCTGGACCGCATCAAAACCTACAAACTGGCCGAGATTGCCGCGCGCAAGGCGGCGGTTCCGCTGGCCGAGGTGCAGGAGGCGGCCCGGCTTGCGCCGCAGCCGCGCGGCTTTGCCAACGCCTTGCGCAGCGCCTCGAACGCAGGTTACGGCCTGATTGCCGAGATCAAGAAGGCCAGCCCCTCCAAAGGCCTGATCCGCGCCGATTTCGATGTGCCTGCCCTTGCCCGCGCCTATGAGGCGGGAGGGGCCACCTGCCTTTCGGTGCTGACCGATGCGCCGTCGTTTCAGGGGGCGGACGCCTATCTGGTGGCCGCACATCAGGCAACCGCCCTGCCCTGCCTGCGCAAGGATTTCATCTATGACCCCTATCAGGTGGTGGAATCGCGCGCGCTTTATGCCGATTGCATCTTGCTGATCATGGCGACGCTGGCCGACACGCAAGCCGCCGAACTTGAAGCGGCGGCTTTCGATCTGGGCATGGATGTGCTGATCGAGGTGCATGACCGCGCGGAACTTGACCGCGCAAGCCTGCTGAAATCGCCACTGATCGGCATCAACAACCGCAATCTGCACACGTTTGAGCTGACCCTGCAAACCACCCGCGATCTGGCCCGCCATGTGCCCGAAGACCGGCTGATCATCTGCGAAAGCGGGCTTTTCACCGCCGCCGATCTGGCCGATGTCGCGCTTTACGGCGCGCGCTGTTTTCTGATCGGCGAAAGCCTGATGCGGCAGGCCGATGTGACTGCCGCCACCCGGGCGCTGCTGGCGCCAGCGCGTACAACCGAGGGCGGGCTATGAGCGGCCTGACCCATTTTGACGCCGAGGGGCGGGCGCATATGGTTGATGTGTCGGGCAAACCGGTGACTGCGCGCGTGGCCATCGCGCGCGGCCATGTGGTGATGCGGGCGGAAACGCTGTCGCTGATCACCGAAGGCCGGGCCAAAAAGGGCGATGTTCTGGGGGTTGCGCGGCTTGCAGGCATCATGGCGGCCAAGAAAACCGCCGATCTGATTCCGCTGTGCCATCCGCTGCCGCTGACCTCGGTGTCGGTTGATCTGACCCCCGACCCCGGCCTTCCGGGGGTGGTGGTTGAGGTGCGGGTGAAAACCGGTGGCCAGACCGGGGTTGAGATGGAGGCGCTGACCGCGGTTTCGGTCGCCTGCCTGACGATCTATGACATGTTGAAGGCGGTGGAGAAATCCATGCGTATCGAAGGCATTCACCTGATCCTGAAAGATGGCGGAAAGTCAGGGCTTTACGAGGCGGAGCGATGATTTCGGTTGAAGAGGCACTGGCGCGTTGTCTGGCCCTTGTGCAGCCTTTGGGCCACGAGACCCTTGGCTTGCGTGCGGCGGCCGCACGGGTGCTGGCAAGCCCGGTGGCCGCGCGCCTGACCCAGCCGCCGTTTGCCGCCTCGGCGATGGACGGCTACGCGTTGGGCAGCATCGCCCAGCCCGGCGCCCGCTTTGCCGTGATCGGCACCTCCAGCGCGGGCCATGCCTTTGCCGGTGACATCGGCCCGGATCAGGCCGCACGCATCTTTACCGGCGCGCCTTTGCCCGAAGGTGCTGTCAGCATCGCGCTGCAGGAAGATGTGGCGGTGGCGGGCGGCGAGATCACCCTTGCCACCGCCGCCGCGACCGGCGATCACATCCGCCCGCGCGGTCAGGATTTCAGCGCAGGCGCGCCGTTTTTCCCCCGCCGCCGCCTGACACCTTTTGACGTGGCACTGCTGGCTGCGATGAACGTGCCCGAGGTTCCGCTGATCCGCCGGCCGGTGGTGGCAATCATCGCCACCGGCGACGAGTTGGTGATGCCGGGCGAGCCCCCGCGACCCGATCAGATCGTGGCCTCGAACCATTTCGCGCTTGCCGCCATGGTTGAGGCCGCCGGTGGCGAGGCCCGCCTGTTGCCGGTTGCCCGCGATACCGAGGCCGATTTGCGCACGGTTTTTGCCTTGGCTGCGGGGGCCGATCTGATCGTGACCATCGGCGGCGCTTCGGTGGGCGACCATGATCTGGTGGGGCGGGTTGCAGCCGATCTGGGGATGGAGCGCGCCTTCTGGCAGATTGCCATGCGCCCGGGCAAGCCGCTGATGGCGGGGCGTCTGCTGGGCACGCCGATGCTGGGGCTGCCGGGCAATCCGGTGTCGGCCATTGTCTCCGGCCATATCTTTGTGCTGCCGATGATCGCGGCGATGCTGGGCCTGCCGCAACTTCCCCGCACCCGCCGGGCGGCTTTGGCCGAAGCGATGCCCGCCAACGGCATCCGCAGCCATTATATGCGCGCGCGGCTTTCGGGTGATCTGGCAACGATTACCCCGCATGCCAATCAGGATTCGGCATTGTTGTCGGTGCTTTGCCAGTCGGACGCGCTGCTGATCCGCCCGGTGGGTGACCCGGCGCGCGCGGCGGGCGACAGTGTAGAGTATTTACCACTATAGCGTGTATCTTCCGCCGGGGCTTGACACAAACCAAGAACGCGCGCAGAACATTACACCAACAGTGGGTGTTGGGGGCGGAACATGTTAACGCGCAAGCAGTTGGAACTTCTCGATTTCATCAAAACCCGGCTGGACCGCGATGGCGTGCCACCGTCGTTTGACGAGATGAAGGATGCGCTGGATCTGCGATCCAAATCCGGCATTCACCGGCTGATCACCGCCTTGGAAGAGCGTGGCTTTATCCGCCGCCTTGCCCACCGCGCCCGCGCGCTTGAGATCATCAAACTGCCCGAAGCGATGGAGAAACCCGGCTTTTCGCCCAAACTCATTCAGGGTGACAAGTTGGTGCCGCCGCGCGCGGCCATGCCGGTAGAAACGCTGCATGCGCTGGAAATTCCGATGATGGGGCGCATCGCCGCCGGTGTGCCGATCGAGGCGATCAGCCATGCCTCGCATAATGTGTCGGTGCCGCAATCGATGCTTTCGGGCAAGGGACAGCACTATGCCCTTGAAGTCAAAGGCGATTCGATGGTTGACGCCGGGATCAACGATGGCGATGTGGTGATCATCCGCGAGCAGATCACGGCGGAAAACGGCGATATCGTGGTGGCGCTGGTCGATGATGCCGAGGCCACGTTGAAGCGGTTCCGCCGCCGGGGTGGGATGATCGCACTCGAAGCCGCCAACCCGGCTTATGAAACCCGGGTGTTCCCTGATCACATGGTCAAGGTGCAGGGCCGCCTTGTGGGGCTGATCCGCAGCTACTGAAGCGCAATCGCGGCGGGTGCTTCTGCATCCCGGCGCAGCACGATCTCGCCCCGCACCGGGCGCGGGCCTATCCAGATGCGCGGCGCATCGCGCACCGGCTGCAGGCGCAGCTGCGTGGCATCCGCCTTGATCGAAATAGCACCGGTATCGCGCAGCGCCTCCCGCCCGATGACAAGACAGCCTTCGGGCACCGGCAGTGGTTCGACCGAGGCCGCCAGTACCACCAGATCGGCCATGGCACAGGCCGGGGCCAGTGCCGCCGCCGCCCCCTTGCCGCCGACCATCACGATCCGCCAACCCTCGATCTGGAACAGCCGTGCGCCGCGGGGGCCGGAAAACCCCGCCCGCCCCGCCGCCTCTTTCTGCAGCGCCAGATCGCCGTCATTCTCCAGCCAGCTTTGCGCCGTGAACCCCGCGCCGCGCGGGCCCGAAAGCGCGCGCCCCTCGGCCCCCATGATGCCCGCAAGCCCGCCATCGCTGCTGATCAGCACCACCGGGCGCGCCACGATCGCCCAAAGCGCAAAGCCCAGGATCGCAGGTGCTGCCCCCATCCAGCGCAGCCGCCCCTGCCACAGCACCGCCCATATTCCGCCCAGCGTGATCAATGGCAAAACCCAAGGCCCCGGAGCCGCAATTGGTGTCACCGCCCCGTCCAGTCCGGCGATCCAATGCGCGATGAACAGGATCCAGCGCGACGAGATCTCCATCACCCAATAGGCAGGTGCGGCAAGCCCCAGCGGTGCCAGCAAGGCCGCCACCGCCCCCGCCGCCATCAGCACACTCATCACCGGCACCGTCAGCAGATTGGCCAGCAAGCCGTAATCGGTGAAGCGGTTGAAATGCGCCGCCGCATAGGGTGCTGTCGCGGCCCCCGCCAGCACCGATGATAGCACCAGCGTGAAAACCGGGATCATCCAGCGCGGCATCTGCCCCTGCACCACCCGCAGCTCAAGCCCGCCGAACCCGGCAATCAGCGCCACCGTGGCCGCAAAAGACAGCTGAAACCCCGGCTCTGCCAGACTTTCCGGCTGCGCCACCAACAGCACCACCGCCGCCAGTGCCACCGTCCGCAGCGTCAGCGCCCGCCGGTCAAACAGCACCGCCCCCAGCATCACCGACACCATCAGAAACGCGCGTTCGGTCGCCACATTGGCCCCCGACAGCAGCAGGTAGAACAGCGCCACGGCAAAACCCACCACCGCCGCCACCTTCTTGGCATTCACCCGCAGCGCAAGCGCCGGCCAGAGCGCCATGCCATAGCGCACCAGCATGAAGACGAAGCCGGTCAGAAACGCCATGTTCATGCCGGAAATTGCCAGCAGATGCGCAAGGTTGCTGTCGCGCAGCGCTTTCACCGTGTCTTGAGTGATCCCTGCCCTGTCGCCTGTCATGACGCCTGAGGCAAAGGCGCCCGCATCGCCGGGCACTGCCGCCATGATCGCCGCCGAAAGTCGGCTGCGCAGCCGGTTGATCACCTGCGCCCCCGGCTCGGGCGCCTGCCACAGCAAAACCGGGCTGCGCGTATAGCCCACCGCCCCCAGTTGGTCAAAGAACGCCATGCGCCGGAAATCAAAGCCGCCCGGCTCGGACGGCCCTTCGGGTGCGGCAAGAAACGCGGTCATCATTACCACCTGCCCCGGCTCGGGCGGCGCCTCGGTTCCCTGCACCGATACCCGCACCTTCATCGGCAGCCGCCCCACCGCCACATCGCGCAGCACCACATTATCCAGCGTCAGGCGCAGCTTGTCGGATTGCGAGCGGTCAATCCCGATGATGCGGCCCTGCACCGGGCCGTAATAGCGAAACTCCAGCATCGGGGCCGCCACGGAATGCGCGCGCAGCCCCGAGGCCAGCACGCCGAGGGCGACACAGCCCAGAATGATTGCCAGCGGATATGCCAGTTCCGGGCCGTATGCGCGCAACAGCACCGCGCCTGCGGCCAAAGCCGCCGTCACTGCATAAAACACGATGCCGGGCTCGAACGGCAGGGCAAACCAAAGGCCGACACCGCAGGCGATGAACACTGCCGTCCAGGGGAACAGCATCCCCCGCGCCTCAAGCAGTGCCTGAAGCGGCCAAAGCATGATGCCGCGCGCGCCCACCTTGTCAGCCCCCCACCTTGTCAGTCGCCATCTGATTGCCTATTGCTGCGCCAATCCTTGACCGCACATGGTTTCCCAAAGGTTAATCGGAAGGCGAATACGCATGCCCACCCGCCCCGTCGTCACCCGCTTTGCCCCCTCGCCCACCGGCTATCTGCACATCGGGGGGGCACGCACGGCGCTGTTCAACTGGCTTTACGCGCGGGGGCGTGGCGGCAGGTTCCTGCTGCGCATCGAGGATACCGACCGCGAACGCTCCACGCCTGCGGCCACCGCCGCCATCCTGCGCGGGCTTGCCTGGCTGGGCCTCGACTGGGACGGCGAGGTGGTCAGCCAATACGCGCGCAAAGACCGGCACGCGGCGGTGGCGCATCAGATGGTTGCACAAGGTTCGGCCTATAAGTGCTTTTCAACGCAGGAGGAAATCGCGGCAACCCGTGCGGCGTCCGACGCCAGCTATGCGATGTTCCAAAGCCCCTGGCGCGATGTGGACCCCGCCTTGCACCCCGATCTGCCCTACGTCATCCGCATGCGCGCGCCGCGTGAGGGCGAGACCGTGATCGATGATCAGGTGCAGGGCCGGGTGGTGATCCGCAATGACACTCTGGATGATATGATTTGTTTACGATCTGATGGTAATCCCACCTATATGCTGGCCGTCGTGGTGGATGACCACGATATGGAGGTCAGCCATGTGATCCGGGGGGATGATCATCTGAACAACGCCGCGCGCCAGACGATGGTGTACCGCGCCATGGGGTGGGAGGTGCCGGTCTGGGCGCATATTCCGCTGATCCATGGGCCGGATGGCAAGAAACTGTCGAAACGCCATGGCGCAGTGGGGGTGGAGGAGTATCAGGTGATGGGCTATCCCGCCGCCGGCATGCGCAACTATCTGACAAGGCTGGGCTGGGCACATGGCGACGCCGAGATTTTCACCTCGGATCAGGCGATGCAGATGTTCGATCTTGCAGGCATCGGTCGCGCGCCGGCCCGGCTGGATTTCAAAAAGCTGGAAAACACCTCGGGGCAGCACATCGCCATGGCAAACGATGCTGCACTGCTGCATGAAATCGAGGCGTATCTGGTGGCAGCGGGCCGTCCTGCCCTGACCATACCGCAGCTTGATCTGCTGTCACGCGCACTTTATTGCGTGAAAGACCGTGCCAAGACCCTGCCGGAACTACTTGAAAAGGCAGAGTTTTGTCTGGTATCCCGGCCCATTCGGCCCGACGCCGCGGCGGAGGTCGTGCTTGATCCGGTATCCCGTGGTATGCTGCGAACATTGACGCCGCAACTGCAAAGTGTTCGCTGGACAAAGCCGGAAATAGAGTTAATCCTCACCGCATGCGCCGCTGCCAATGGCGTAGGCTTTGGCAAACTTGCAGCACCTTTGCGCGCGGCACTGGCCGGGCGCAGCGCCACACCCAGCGTCTATGACATGATGCTTGTCATCGGTCAGGACGAAACGATTGCCCGGCTGAGGGACGCGGCCTGACCGCAGCCCCCGGCCTGACCACCTGACGCGCCTGTTATCTGCGCCTCGCCAGAATGGCATTGGGGCGCCCGAATTGGGGGATCCACGATGGCCGAGACCAGCAAAACCGCCACGCTTCGCTATGGTGACAAGAACTATGACCTGCCGGTGCTGACACCCACGCTTGGGCCGGAAGTGATTGATATCCGCAAGCTTTATGCGGTGTCGGACATGTTCACCTTTGATCCGGGCTTTACCTCGACCGCCGCCTGCGAAAGTGCCATCACCTATATCGACGGTGACAAGGGCGAGTTGTTGCACCGTGGCTATCCCATTGATCAGCTTGCGGAAAACTCGCATTATCTGGAAGTGTGCTATCTGCTTTTGTATGGTGAGTTGCCCAACGCCGCCCAGCTTGCCGATTTCGAGCATCGCGTGACCCATCACACCATGGTGCACGAGCAGATGCACTATTTCTTCCGGGGGTTCCGGCGTGACAGCCACCCGATGGCCACTTTGGTGGGGGTGGTGGGGGCGATGTCAGCGTTTTATCACGACAGCCTTGATATCAACGATTCCTGGCAGCGCGAGGTGGCCGCGATCCGCATGATCGCCAAGCTTCCGACGATTGCGGCGATGGCGTTCAAATATTCGGTGGGCCAACCCTTTGTTTACCCGAAGAATTCGCTCGATTACGCGGGAAACTTCCTGCATATGTGCTTTTCGGTCCCGGCCGAGGATTACGTGGTTAACCCGATCCTGTCGCGCGCGATGGACCGGATCATGATGCTGCACGCCGATCACGAACAGAACGCCTCCACCTCGACAGTGCGGCTTGCGGGGTCTTCGGGCGCCAATCCCTTCGCCTGTATCGCGGCGGGGATCGCCTGTCTTTGGGGCCCGGCGCACGGCGGCGCCAATCAGGCCTGTCTTGAGATGCTGCGCGAGATCGGCACCGTGGACCGGATCCCCGAATACATCGCCAAGGCCAAGGACAAAAACTCGGGCTTCCGGTTGATGGGTTTTGGCCACCGGGTTTACAAAAACTTCGATCCCCGCGCCACGGTGATGAAACAATCCGCCGATGAAGTGCTGGAACTGATGGGCATCCACAACAACCCGACGCTGCAGGTGGCCAAGGAGTTGGAGCGTATCGCGCTTGAGGATGATTATTTCATCTCGAAAAAGCTCTATCCCAATGTCGATTTCTATTCCGGCATCATTCTGGATGCGATGGGCTTTCCCACCGCGATGTTCACGCCGATCTTCGCGCTGTCGCGCACGGTGGGCTGGATCAGCCAGTGGAAAGAGATGATTTCGGAAAATAATCAGCGCATCGGCCGCCCGAGACAGCTTTATGTGGGTGAGAAACGGCGCGATTATGTCGATGTGCGCCACCGCTAAGCGGCGATAAAGGCAGTGGTACCCATCAGCAGGCTGGTTATGCTGGATATCGCCCGCACCATGGCCCTTGTGGCCATGGCCACCTATCATTTCGTCTATGACCTTGAAATGTTTGGCTATATCGCACCCTATACGGCCGTCCACGGGCCTTGGGCAATCTTTGCGCGCTGCGTGGCCGCCACATTTCTGTGCCTTGTCGGCATCGGTCTTTATCTGGCACATGGGCAGGGCATCCGCTGGGGTAAATTCTGGCCGCGCCTTGCGATGATCGCCGCTGCCGCCGCCCTGATCACCATCGCCACCCGCTATGCGATGGGCGAGCGGTTCATCTATTTCGGTATCCTGCATTCCATCGCCTTTGCCAGCCTTGCAGGCCTCGCTTTCCTGCGGCTGCCGCCTGCTCTGTTGCTGGTGCTTGCCGCAGGTATCGCTGCCCTGCCGCAGTTTTATCGGTTCGAGGCTGCCAGCGCCCCGTGGTTGATCTGGCTGGGCCTTGGCACCACCCCCAGCATGGCCGCCGATTTCGTGCCGGTGTTCCCGTGGTTCGCGCCGGTTCTGCTGGGCATCGCTATCGCCAAATACCTGATGCGCAGCGGTACGATGGCCCGCTTGGCCAGCGTTCCCGCCACCCCCCGCCTGCGCGCGCTTGGGCTTCCCGGCAGGCACAGCCTTGTGGTGTACCTGATCCACCAGCCTATCCTGATCGGCCTGTTGTGGGGCTTTGGCTGGCTTACCGGCTGATCCAGCCATCCAGCGTGGCAAGTGCGCCATAGGTTTCGGGCCGCCGGTCGCGGAACACGCCCCAGCTGCGGCGCAGCTCGGCAATGGCCTGCAAGTCAAGCGCCGCCATCACCACGTCTTCGGCATCGCGCCCGGCTTTGGCGAGCAACCCGCCGGTGTGATCGGCGATGAAGCTGGAGCCATAAAACGTGACCTCCACCCCTTCGGGGGCCACCTCGCGCCCCACCCGGTTGGCGGCGATCACCGGCATGATATTGGCCGCCGCATGGCCGCGCATCGTCATCTCCCAATGCGGCTGGCTGTCATAGCCGGGGGTGGTGGGTTCCGAGCCGATGGCGGTTGGATAAAGCAGCATTTCCGCCCCCATCAACGCCATCGCGCGGGCGCATTCGGGAAACCACTGGTCCCAGCATATCCCCACCCCGATCCGGCCAAAGCCGGTTTGCCACACGCGGTAGCCGGTATCACCGGGCGAGAAATAGAACTTCTCTTCATAGCCGGGATTCTGCGGAATATGGGTTTTGCGGTAATTCCCCAGCACCTTCCCATCGGCATCAATCATCGCCACCGAATTGAAATGCGCCTGCCCCGCCTGCTCGAAATATGAGCACGGCAGCACCACCGCCAATTCGCGTGCCAGATCCGCGAACCGTGCGATCAGCGGGTGGCCCGCCATCGGGGCGGCCAGCGCAAGATATTCATAGCGTTCGGTGATGCAGAAATAGGGAGCCGCGAACAGTTCCTGCACCAGAACAACATTGGCACCCTGCCCCGCCGCCCGCCGCACCAGCGCCTCGGCGCGGTCGGCATTGGCGGGCAGATCCCACGAACAGGCAAACTGGGTGGCGGCAACGGCGATCGGGCGCATGAGGGTTCCTTCGGGCAGTTTCCGGGCAGTCTCCGGGCAGTTTTTAAGGCAGTTTCCCGGCAGCCTAGGCGATCAGCACGGCCGTGCAAAGTCAGAAAAGCCGGGTCAGCGGCCAGAGTTTGCGGCCACGCGGCATTGGCGCTTCCACCGAAGGGTGGATCATTTCGGACGGATCGCGCCCGACCACCCGGCGGCGGCGCAGCAGGAAAAACTTGCCCCAGGCGCGGGTGGTGCCCACCATCGGCGCGTGCGCATCGCAGGGAAAGCGGTCACGCCACCCCTCGGGCAGCGCCAGCCCCACCGTTTCCGCCCGTTCCAGCATCCAGACCAGCGGGATATTCGCCAAAGCCCGCGCCTCGGTCAGATCACCGATCTGCCCGCCGACATCGCCATGCGCGCCGCGAAACCACATCTGCTGAACATTGCCTTCCCACCCCTCGGGGCAATCCCACAAGACCGGCTCGAACGCCGCCCGCGTCTCGTGCATCGCCAGCGCGTGAAAGCCGTGCCGGATCGAGGAACCAAGATGGTGGTTGTGAAACGCATTGCGCGCATCGGTCAGCATCCACAACAGCGGCAGCCTGATCCCCAGCGCCTTGACGGTATCCCAGACCCCCACCATCTGGATCGGGGTTTCGGGGTGGCAGTACCGCTGGGCAAAGGCGTTTGCGGCGGCGGAATCCGGGTTGGCCTTGTAATGCCTGTAGGCCAGTTGCACACCGCGTTCGGTGGCATGTTCGCGCTTCAACAGCCCCACCCTGTCGATCACCCCGGCCAACGAGCGCACGGCATAAGCCCCCCGCGAATAGCCGAAAAGATAAATCCGGTCACCCTCGCGGTAGTGACTGGCCAGCCAGCCATAGGCGCGGCGGATCTGGCTGTTGATGCCGCGCCCTTGCGCCAGGCCCAGCCCGCGCTTCCAGCCTTCCCACTGGCTGCCCTGCTGATAATAAACCGTCCGCCGCGCCGACCGGCCGCCCTCGCTTAGCAGTTTGAACACCAGCCCCGGGTTGCTTTCCATCCCCGGCTCCAGCGTCGAAAGAGTGCCGTCCAGAATGATCACATGATCGACCGAGCCGCGCAGGCGCCCTGCCGGGGGCGGCATCGCCGGCTGCGTTGCCACAACCGGACGATTGCGCAACAAGCGCCCGATGCGTTCCAGCAGTGACAGCCGCCGCCTCCCCCTTGTCGCCCCGCAAGCCTTGGTAGGCTTAGTATGAGGCAAGGTTCTGGCATTAAGGTTAACGCCAGTCCCCCTGCGCCAACGCTACGCTCCCGGCTGGGTTTGTCCAGCCGGGAGCGCGCTTTCGTGATCCGAGGTGAGGCTCAGAGTTGCAGTGACAGCACCGTGACCAGCCCCAACTCGCCAAAGCCGTTAAAACGGGTGTTGGTGACGGTGGAATAAGCGCCCATGCCGTGCAGGATGACGTAATCCTCTTCCGCGATGTCGTTGGGCAGCATCACGTCGCCTGGCAGACGGTCAATCGAATCGCAGGTCGGTCCGAACACGATGCGCGGGGCCAATGCGCCGGTGCGGCGCAGCCCTTCGGCGGTGATCGCCTCGATCCGGTCGATCACGCCGATCTGCGCCAGTTCGGTCATCGAGCCATAGACGCCGTCATTCAGGAACACATGCGCATCGTCGCGCAGCGCCTTGATGCGGGCGGCCACCGCAAAGGCATCGCCGCACATCGCCCGCCCCGGCTCGCACACCAGCACCGGGCGCGCGGTCCCGAACACCTCGGCCGAAACCCGGTCGATCAGCGCGAAAATCGCCTCCAACTCGGGCTGCACGCCGTTCAGGCGGTGTGACGGAAAACCGCCGCCCACGTTCAGCCGCGCAATCGTGACGCCTGCCTTGCGGGCAATCTCCGCGGCCTCGCGGATATACGAGCCCCAGGCGTTCGGATCGGTGCATTGGGTGCCCGCATGAAAGGTGATCGACGGGATGAAGCCCGCCGCCGCCACCATGCGCAGCAACTCCACCGCCACCTCGGCCGTGGCGCCAAACTTGGCGCCAAAGTTATAGGCCGCCCCCGAAACCGGCAGCTTGAAGCGCACCGAAATTTCCGTACCCGCCACCGGCACCATCTCGATCAGCTTGCCCAGTTCGGATTTCGAATCAACCGAGTAGGATTTCACGCCCAGCGACACCGCCGTGCGGATCTCGTGGCGCGCGCGCACCGGATTGTTGTAATGCAGCGCGGCCTCTGGGGCCAGCCGCCGGATCAGGTCCATCTCGAAGGGCGAGGCCACATCAAAGCCCCGGATCCCCGCCGCGACCAGATTTTCCACCATCGCCTCGCCGGGATTGGACTTGACCGCATAGGTCACAAAGCCGGGAAACCCGTCCAGAAACCGCCGCGCCATCGCTTGGGCGGCTTGGGGGGCGAAAAACAAAACCGGCTGCTCGGGCTGCTTTGCCCGCAGGTATTCGGTCGGATTGGTCCAGATCGTCTTGGACAGTCCCATCGGCGTAATCCTTTCTGCCAACAAGATGCAAATCCTCCCCCGTTGCCTGTGAAAGGGCTGTGGACCTGCATGGTTTTTCCAACCAGGCCAGGTGCGTATGAGCCGCCCTTTTCCTGCTACTGAGGATGCCGCATATGGGTGACAACTTCACCGAACAAAACTATATAAATGTCGGAATACTTGGTTATAATAACCAAAAGGCAAGGCATATTATATGGATGACCTCGATCGCAGCATTCTCAGCCTTCTGGGGGCCGATGCCCGTATGTCGGTGGCGACTTTGGCGCGACGGCTAAAGGTAGCGCGCTCCACCATTCAGGCGCGGCTGGAGCGGCTGGAAACCGGGGGGATCATCGCCGGTTACACCCTGAAACTGGGCGAGGCCGCGCGCGAGGGCCGGCTGCGCGCCTCGGTTCTGCTGACAATCGAGCCCCGCGCCCAGCCCGGCATCCTGACCCGGTTGAAATCCATCTCCGAGGTGGAGCGGGTTTTCACCACCTCGGGCCGCTTTGATCTGTTGCTGCAAATCGCGGCCACGAACACGCAGGTGCTGGACGGCGTGCTGGATCAGATCGGTGCGCTCGCCGGGGTGAAATCGTCGGAAAGCCTGATCCACCTCTCCACCCGACTCGACCGCGCGGTTTGATGCAGGGTTGCGGCTTGACTGCGTTGCCGAAAGACCGCTCCAGACAATTCGACTAAAATTGTCCCCCCGTTCTTCATTGCTCAAATATCCCACGGGGGTGCGGGGGTGTGAAACCCCCGCTTCTGAACAGCGGGTGCGGGGGTGTGAAACCCCCGCTTTTAACAGTGGGTGAAGGGCTGTAAAACCGCCGTCCTAACGCAACGACCGCCCCACGATCTCGGCCACCGCGCGGTCGCGCTCTGCCCGCGCCATGCCGCCCAGCATCTGCAACCGCCCCGCCGCCAGCAGATCGGCCAGCCCATGCGTCGCCGACCACACCGCCGCCACATCCACCATCCCCGCCTCGGGCCGCACCGCCTGCACCCCCTCGGCCAGACGCCGGAAAGCCACTTCGGATACCGCGTAAAGCGCCGGGTCGTGATAGGCCGCGCGGTCTGATCCGAACATCAGCCGGAACAGCGCCGGATTGGCCAGCGCGAAATCCACATAGCCAAGCCCCAAAGCGATCAACTGCGCCCGCGCGTCTTCGCCCGCCCCCTGCTGGCGTAGGGTTTGCGCCGCCAGAAACCGGCGGAACCCCTCGGTTGCCAGTGCCGTCAGCACGCCGCCCACATCGCCAAAGTGATGCGCCGGGGCGGCCGAGCTGACCCCTGCCCGCCGCGCCACCTGCCGCAACGAGAACGCCTCGACACCGCGCGCGCCCAACTCGGCCTCGGCCGCGTCCAGCAGTGCTGCGCGCAGATCGCCGTGGTGATAGGGTTTCTCGGCCTCTGTCATGCCCCTGCCTAACCTGCCCGGCTGCCCCTGTCAAAATTAAATCTTGACAGCGATAAGATATCCGCTACCTCTATCTTATCACTGATAAGAAAGGAGCCGCTATGCCCCCCTCCCCCGATACCCTGTTCCAACTGGCCAACCCGCTGGCGATGCTGGGCTGGATTGCCCTGCTGTTCGCGCCCATGATGCCCCGCTGGGCCGACCGCATCGCAGCGCTGGCGATACCGCTACTGTTGTCGGTCGCCTATACCGCGCTGATCCTTGTGCATTGGGCGGCGGCCGAGGGTGGCTATTCCAGCCTGCAAGCGGTGATGCAACTGTTCGCCAACCCCAATATCGCCCTCGCGGGCTGGCTGCATTATCTGGCGTTCGATCTGTTCATCGGCGCATGGATCAGCCGCACCGCCCGCGCCGAAGGCATCCCCCATGCCGCCGTGATCCCCTGCTTTGGCCTTACCTTCCTCTTCGGCCCGATCGGCTACCTCGCCTTTCTCGCCCTGCAATTCCTGCAATCCCAACGTCAGAAAGCGGCCACCACATGATGCTGACCAGCGCCCGCCCCGCCCCGAACCAGCTTTGGCAAACCGCCCCGGCGCTGACCGCCACCGCCGCCCTTGTCACCCTCGCCCTGATCCCGCTCAGCACCGCCATGGCCCTTGATACGCGCCTCCTGCAAGGCGATCCGGTCTGGCTGAAGCCGGTAAAGTTCCACATCGCCATCGCCATCTACCTGATAACCCTCGCGTTCTTCGCGCGCTTTATCCCCATCGCCACCCGCGAAAGCCGCCGCTTCCGTGCCTTCATCGCCGTGGTCTGCACCTCGGCCCTGCTGGAGCTGCTCTGGGTCGGCGGTGCTGCCAGTGCGGGCACCGCCTCGCATTTCAACATGGCCAACGCGGTGATGGCCATCGCCTATGGGCTTGCGGGCCTGTTCGCGGTGTTGCTCACCTCAGGCAGCCTTGGCATCGGCGTGGCGGTCTGGCGCAACCGGGATAGCGGCCTTGCCCCCGCCCAGCACCTTGCCATCAGCATTGGCCTTGTGCTGACCTTTCTGCTGACGGTGATCGTGGCGGGCACGCTGTCCTCGGGCAACGGCCACTTCGTTGGCACCTCGACCCGCAACCTGCCGGTCTTCGGCTGGTCGCGCGACGCGGGCGATCTGCGCGTGGCGCATTTCTTTGCCACCCATGCGCTGCAAGCCATGCCGCTTGCGGGCCTCACAGGGTCGCGCACCATCGTCATTGCCGCCGCCGCCGCCTATACCGCGCTTGTGCTTGCCACCTTTGCGCAGGCGCTGTCGGGGCTGCCGTTCCTGCCCGGCCCCGGCTGATGTGCTATCGGCTTTTCCTCGCGCCTTCGCCGGGTTAAACACCGCGCAACAGATGCGGGAACCCGACACATGCCGATGGAAAAAACCTTCAACTCAAGCCTCGCCGAGGCCCGCCTGTACCGGATGTGGGAAGACGCAGGCGCCTTTCGCGCCGGTGCCAATGCCAAGCCGGGTGCCGAGCCTTTTTGCATCATGCTGCCCCCCCCCAACGTCACCGGCACCCTGCATATGGGCCACGCCTTCAACCACACGCTGATGGATATCCTCACCCGCTGGCACCGGATGCAAGGGCACGATACGCTCTGGCAGCCCGGCCTCGATCACGCCGGCATCGCGACGCAAATGGTGGTCGAGCGTGAACTGGCGCGCAGCCAGCAACCCGACCGCCGCACTCTGGGGCGCGAGCAATTCCTTGCAAAAGTCTGGGACTGGAAAGACCAGTCCGGCGGCCAGATCGTCAACCAGATGAAGCGCCTCGGCGACAGTTGTGATTGGGACCGCGAAGCCTTCACCATGTCGGGCAACTTCCCCGACGCCGTGATCAAGGTTTTCGTCGATATGTACAACAAGGGCCTGATCTATCGCGGCAAGCGTCTGGTCAATTGGGATCCGCATTTCGAAACCGCGATCTCCGATCTGGAGGTCGAGAATACCGAAGTTGACGGCCAGATGTGGCACTTCAAATACCGCCTCGCGGGAGGCGAAACCTATGATTACATCGAGAAAGACGCCGAAGGCCGCGTCACCCTGCGTGAGGTCCGCGACTATATCGCCATCGCCACCACAAGGCCGGAAACCATGCTCGGCGATGGGGCCGTCGCCGTCCACCCCAGCGACACCCGCTATGCCCCGATCATCGGCAAGATGGTCCACCTGCCGCTGTGCGACCGCCTGATCCCCATCATCACCGACGACTATCCCGACCCGACCTTCGGTTCTGGTGCGGTGAAAATCACCGGCGCGCATGACTTCAACGACTACGCCGTCGCCAAACGCCACGATCTGCCCTGCTACCGCCTGATGGACACCCGCGCCCAGATGCGCGCCGACGGTGCCCCCTATGCGGACGCCGTCCAACGCGCCCGCGACATCGCCGCAGGCTCCCCCACCACCGAATCCGAGGTCGATACCCTCAACCTCGTCCCCGAAAAATACCGCGGCCTCGACCGCCTCAAGGCCCGCGAACTGGTCGTGGCCGACATCAACGCCTTGGGCCTCTGCGTCTCGACCCTCGTCAGCCAGATCGACCCCGAAACCAACTCCGAACACCTGACCCGCGAACCCTTCGTCGAGTCCAAGAAGATCATGCAACCCTTCGG
>JANNAV010000036.1:0-46525 GCA_031384695.1 Paracoccaceae bacterium | reverse complement strand
TTCGGTGTTCATGACCGGTCAGGCGATCTGCGTCGATGGCGGCATCACGATTTAGAGCGTGTTGCGTACCATCGGGTTCACCCGATTGTCCGCAACACGCAACATTCCCAAGCTGATCTTGTCCTGGACTTCCTTCAATCTGAATCAGATTGAAGGAAATCCGCTCTAGACGGGCAACAAAACGGTGGTGCGGGCCAGCGCGAGGCTGGCCGCCAGTGGCCCCGTTGGCCGCTGATCGGTGATCAGCGTCACAGCGGCCGACCACGCGCCATAAACCGTCAGCGAGGGCACGTCGAATTTGCCGTGATCGGCCAGAATGCAGGCCTGTGCCGCCCGCCGCATCATCGCGCCGTAAATCAGGCCGGGGCCAAAACCCGCGTCGTTCGGGCCTTCGCCCGTCAGGCCGCTGGCGCCGAGAATGGCCTTGCTGGCGTGAAACCGCTGCAAGGCGTCGATGGTGTCGGGCCCGTGGATCAGCCCCTCGCGGCCATCATACTGCCCCGGCAGCATCAGCACCTTATGGGTGGAATTGCTGGCCAGTGCGGTGGCAATCGCGAAAGCGTGGGTGATGATGGTCAGATGGTTGAAATCGGCGGCCAGCCTGCGGGCAAAGTGCAGCGTGGTCGCCCCGCCGCCGATCATCAGAATATCCTGCGGGCTGATCACCCGCATCGCGGCCTCGGCAATCCGCTGCCGCTCGGCAATCATCAGGGTTTCGCGCACCGCAACGCCGGGCTCGTTCACCGGCGTGACAGCCCCGCCGTAAGTGCGGCTGATCAGCCCGGCCCGGTCAAGATCGGCAAGATCGCGGCGCACGGTTTCGGTGGATACCAACAGCCGCGCCGCAAGCGCGTTCACCCGCAGCGAAGGCCTGGCCCGCAACTCGGCCACGATGCGGGTCTGCCGGTCGGTTTTGCCAAGGCGCGGGGGCATCGTATTCACTTGTTGTTCGCGGCGTTTTGGCAGGATTGCGTTGACGGCGGCGCGCGGCCGTGCTTGCATCAGCTTATCTTCGATGTCGGGCAAATGAAAGTCAAGGGGCAGGGCAATGTTCGATTACGGGCCATTCAGATTTGACAGCAAGCAGGCTGTGCTTGATGCCTCGGTCGCCTATTGGAACCCCGATAAAACCCGGTTCTGGCACAAGGCCGGCATTGATCTGGTGATCGGCAGGCGCGAGGGTTATTGCCTTTATGACATGGACGGCCGCCGTCTGATCGACCTGCATCTGAACGGCGGCACCTATAATCTGGGCCACCGCCACCCGGAACTGGTGGCGACGCTGAAAACCGCGCTGGATCATTTTGATATCGGCAATCACTGGTTTCCGTCTGTTGCCCGCGCGGCCTTGTCCGAGCAGCTGATCAAGGCGACGCCGGGGATGAAATATGTGGTCTATGGCGCGGGCGGTGCTGAGGCCGTTGATATTGCAATAAAATCGGCGCGCTATGCCACTGGGCGCCGCAAGATCGTGTCGATCATCAAAGGCTATCACGGCCATGGAGGCCTGTCGGTGGCCACTGGCGATGAGCGGTTCAGCAAGATCTTTCTGTCCGATCAGCCCGAAACCTTCGTGCAGGTGCCGTTCAACGATATTGATGCCATGGAAGCCGCGCTGAAAGCCGGCGATATCGCGGCCCTGATCATGGAGACGATCCCCGCCACCTACGGGTTTCCGATGCCGAAGGATGGCTATCTGGCCGCCTGCAAAGCGCTGTGCGAGGAGTACGGCGCGCTTTACATCGCCGACGAGGTGCAGACCGGCATGATGCGCTGTGGTCAGTTGTGGGGATGGCAGACTTACAACATTCAACCCGATATCATGGTGGCCGCCAAGGGCCTTACCGGCGGCATTTACCCGATTTCGGCCTGTCTGGTGAACGCCCGCGCGGGAGAATGGCTGAACGAGGACGGGGCTGCGCATATCTCAACCACCGGCGGGGCAGAGTTGGGCTGTGTCGTGGCCTATAAGGTGATCGAGATGCTGCAACGGCCCGAAACCATCGCTTCGGTGCAGGCGGTGACCGGGTTTTTCCGCGATGCGATGGCGGAAATGATGGCGCGGCATGGGGATATCTTTACCGGCGTGCGGCAGCGCGGGGTTATCCTGGGGCTGGAGTTTGCCCATCCGCAAGGCGCCGTCCACATCAGCCGCGCGCTTTACGAACACGGGGTCTGGGCGATATTCTCGTCGCTGGACAAGCGGGTTTTGCAATGGAAACCGGGTATTCTGCTAAGTCAGGCAATGTGTCAGGAGATCATGGACCGCTTTGACGCCGCAATGCCGCGCGCCCGTGCCCTGATGGCGGCGGATAAAGCGGCGTAGCGGGGGCGCGGGATGGCCGGTTCTGATCAGCTTTCGCTCGATGACCAGTTGCCGGTTCTGCTGGAACTGGCCGTTGCGGCGGTGCGGAATTACGCGCTGCCCCCCGGATTACAGCTGCGCCTGATCAACCTTTCCGAAAATGCCACCTATGCGGTCGAGGCGCCGGATGGCCAGCGCTGGGCTTTGCGCATTCACCGCGACGGCTATCACTCGCGCGCCGCAATCGCCTCGGAACTGGCATGGTTGCAGGATTTGCGCGACAACCGGGTGGTCATCACGCCAGCACCGGTGCAGGGCCGCGACGGCGAGATCATTCAGATCATGGGTCATGCGCGGCTGAAAACCCCGCGCCATATCGTGCTTTCGGAGTGGGAGACGGGGGCGGAGCCGGGCATCGGCGAGAACCTGGCGCGGCCGTTCGAGGTGCTGGGCGAGGTGACGGCGCGGATGCACCAGCACGCCCGCCTCTGGCCACGGCCCGGCTGGTTCACCCGGCCCACCTGGAACTTTGAAACCGCGCTGGGCGAGACGGCACCCCATTGGGGCCGTTGGCGCGATGGTATCGGCGTTCAGGGCGAGGCGGCGGTTCTGTTCGGCCGCACCGTTGATCTGATCGGGCGCAGGCTTGCGGCTTACGGGCAGGGGGAGCAGCGTTTTGGCCTGATCCACTGCGATTTGCGGTTGGCTAACCTTCTGATTGATAACGCTTCCGTCAAAGTGATCGACTTTGATGACTGTGGGTTCAGCTGGTACATGTATGACGCGGCCACCCCGGTTTCGTTTTACGAACACGCGGCGCAGGTGCCCGATCTGATCGAGGCGTGGAAGGCCGGTTACCGCCGCGTGCTGGCATTATCGGCGGCGGATGCGGCGGAAATTCCCACCTTCGTGATGCTGCGCCGGATGTTGCTGGTGGCATGGATCGGCTCGCATGCCGAGACCGATCTGGCAAAATCGATGGGGTTGCCCTATACCAACGGCACGGTTGGCCTGTGCGAAAGCTATCTTTCGGCTTTTGGTTAAGCGCCCCTCGTCAAGCGCCCGCCAAAGCCTCCAGACTTTCGGGCAGGATCTGGCCGCCATCGACGATGATGGTTTGCCCTGTCACATAGCCCGCCTCTTTTGACGCAAAGTAAAGCGCCGCATGGCCGATCTCGGCCACCGTCCCCAGCCGTTTCAACGGCACCGAGGCGGCCATGGTGGCCTGATATTCGGGCCCCATCGCATCCATCCCTTCGGTCAGGATATTGCCCGGCAGCACCGCATTCACCGTAATCCCGTACCTCGCAAGCTCGATACAGGCGGTGCGCATAAAGCCAAGTTGTCCGGCTTTGCTGGCGCCATAATGGGTCCAGCCCGGATAGCCCGTCACCGGGCCGGTGATGGAAGACGTCAACACGATTCGCCCCTGATCCGAGGCTTTCAGATAGGGAATGGCGGCCTGCACCGACAGAAACGTGCCTTTCAGGTTGGTGTCGCTGACCTCGTCCCACTCGGCCTCGGTCATATCTTCCAGCCGGGCTTGCGGGAAAATCCCGGCATTGGCGCAAAGCACGTCGATGCCGCCCAGACGTTTGGCCACCTCGGCACAGGCGGCTTTCAGGCTGCCGGCCGAGGTCACATCCGCCGCAAGGCCAATCGCGCCATGCCCGATTGCCACCGCAGCCGCAGCCGCCTGATCGGCGTGCCGCGCCAGCAGCGCAACCTTCGCCCCGGCCCCGGCAAACACCTGTGCGATCCCCCGGCCGATGCCTTTGGAACCGCCCGTCACTACCACCACCCGGCCTTGCAACGATTGCGTCATCTTCCATCCCCTCGTTTCAAAAGAAGGGGCAGCGGTTGCCCGCTGCCCTGTCGACTGCGGCCCGAAGGTTCAGGCGTCGTCGTTCACCATATGGCCGATATTGGCATAGCCCGCGGGGTTGACGGCCCGCAGAACCACGCCCCAGATCAGACCGATCACGATGATGGCCAGCCCGATGTAGGGAATGCTGGTGGCAAAACTGTTGGTGCCGCCAAGCGTCGCAAGATTGGCGATCAGGGTGTAGACCAGCCAGACCTGCACCACCACCGACATCGCCGGTGCCACCACCGTCGAGATCACGTTGCCGCCGCCATTCTTGCGGAACCACAGGATGATGGCGACCGAAACCACCGCTTGCAGCACCAGCAACAGGCCGGTGCCCAGAACCGCGAACAGGGTGTAAACCCCAAGCCAGGCCTGCCCCGAAGGATCGTCAAACCCGTAACCCAGACCGTAGAGAATTACCCACAGGGCGGCCAGAACGGTCTGCACCGCCGAGGCCTTGTGCGGGCTTTTGTGGTGATCATGGGTTTCGGAAACAAACTTTGGCAGCACGCCTTCGCGGCCAAGCGAATACATGTAACGGGCCGCCGTGTTGTGAAACGCCATGCCACAGGCGAAGGAACTGGTCAGGATCAGCAGGAACATCAACTCGTAAGCCCAGCCGCCCACGAAGGTGCCGATCGGGCTCAGAAAGAAGTTGACCCCGTCCGAAAACGCCTTGGCGGCCATATCGGCCTGCGTCGGAAAGGCGGAAACCGCGCTCCAACTGACGATGATGTAGAAAACGCCCAAGCCGATCACCGAGATCAACAGCGATTGCGGGATGGTGCGTTTGGGATCGCGGCTTTCCTCGGCATAGTTCGGCGCCATCTCGAACCCCACCCAGGACCAGAAGGCCATGAACACCCCGACTGCCGCCGCACCCACAGGAATAACCACCTCGCCCACCGTTTGCGCGGCAAGCGGCGTGTAGACCTTGAAAAGGTTCAGCGATTCAAGCGAATAGCTGGTGCCGGAATTGGCCATCGCCACGCCCAGCACGAAGATCACAAGGATCAAAACCTCGGCGATCAGTGCGGTTCCCAGCACCTTGACCGAAAGTTTGACATCCCGGTAGGACAGCATCCCGATCAGCGCGATCATGATCAGTGCCAGCACCACCCAGGGAATGTTGATCCCCAGATGGTCCAGAAACCACTTATTGCCGAAAAACGCGAACAGGCCGGTCAGCGATGCTTCGAACAGCGAATAACAGGCCAGCGAAGTAAAGCCAGCCGACATCCCGATCTCGCGGCCAAGCCCTTGGCTGATAAAGGAATAAAAGCCGCCAACCGAGGACACCCGCGATGCCATGGCGGCATAGCCGACGGAAAACACCGTCAGCACGATGGTGGCAAGCAAAAAGGCCGCCGGGGTGTAGGTGCCGATGCCGTAGCCCGCCGCGAAGGGCACGTTGCCCAGCATCGCCGACATCGGTGCCGCCCCGGTGACCGCCAGAAACAACACGCCGACCAGGCCGACGGCCTTGCCCTGCAACTTTTGAATGCCGGCTTTTGACGATACGTCAATGACCGCGCCTGTCTGTGATGATTGAGCCATGCTTTCCTATCCCTGATGGTTTTCCATTCCCCCGGACGCCCTTGTTTTTCAGGGCTTGAACCGGGTGATCCCGTGCGAAAGTAAACGGCAAAGGGCAGGCGTTGCCAAGCCCTTCATTCGACTAATTCAGGGCTTGGTGGCAGCCCGATGATTTCGGCAAACTCATCACTGCGCATCACATGGCAATAAATCATGTTGATAATCTGCAATTCGGCAAGGTGCAGCGCCTCGGATCCTGCGGCGCAAAGGTCTTCCAGAACGATCACGGCAAAGCTTTCGTCTGCCAGACTGCGCACGGTGGACGACACGCATTGATCGGTGAAAATCCCGGTGCAAACCACGGTCTTGATACCCAGATTGTGCAGGATCAGCCGCAGGCTGGTGCCGGTCAGCGCGGAATCGGTGGTTTTGGTGATCTCGATCTCGTCGGCAATGGGCTGCAATTCCGGCACCATCTGCGACGGCTGCCCGCGTTTTGGCAGCAACAGATTGTTCCACCCCGGCAGTTTTTGCGACAACGACCGGTCGCGGCCGTTGTCGGTGTGGCAGGCGATGCGGGCGAAAATGCACTCGATCCCCCCCGCGCGCGCCTGCGCCAGAAGGGCCGCCGTGCGCGGGATCACCTGCTGGTGCATCCGGCTGTGGAACGGTGTCCACAGATCGTATTGCGCCTGATCCTGCGGCGAAAGGCCCGCGCGGTCTGGCCGCTCCAGATAGGTGTTTTGCACATCAATCACCAAAAGCGCCGTCTCCGCCGGGTTCAGCACCGGGGTTTCCGGCTCGGGTGCTGTGGCGTAATAGATCGACCGAAAGCTGGTTTTCCAACTCATGCGCGGCTCCTAAAAGCGGTAGGTGAAAAGGCCGCGTTTCTGGTAAATCTCCGCCGCCTCCAGAATGAAATCGGCGATGGCATGGGCGGCGTAACCCTCGCGCAGCAGGGCCGCCCGTTCGATCAGCGCGTCTTTGGATTGCGCCCGCCCCGGCCGCAGCAACTCGTAGGTCGACATGATCAGATCCTGCGGCACCGCCACCAGTTCCGCCGCCCGGGCAAAATTCTGCGCCAGCGTCGGACGCTTGGCATCGGCGGCGATTTCTGCCTGATCGAGCAGCGCGCGGGGGGTGATTTGCAGATCCTCCATCGTCACCTCGCCCGCCAGCACCGAGGCCAAGGTGATATCGCCCAGCGCCAGCCCGCGTTTGCCCCGGATCTGATCCGCCCGCGTTTCGGCCAGCGGATAATCGGCAACCGACAGCTTTGTCATCCCCGCCCCCCCGCCAGAAACCGCAGCGCAATCTCTTGCGGCGCGGCCCCTTCCACCACCATCGCAGTCTCAATCGCATAGATCATCGCCACCCGCGCGTGAAAGCGCGACCCCATCGCCTCGCCTTTGGTCGGCACCACCACCGGCTCCGGCGCTTCGCCCAAAGCATAAGCGGCGGCGTTGCGGCCAAAGCCCGCGTAATGTTCCAGCCGGGTGATCGGCGCATTCGAGAACAATTCCAGATTGTTATGCGGCAGGCGGGCCGCCGAATGGATCACCGCCGTGCCCTTGGCCTGAATGCCGATGCCGATGCCCGAGCCGGAAAGCCGCGCCGCTGAAAGCCCGAGAAACGAGGTATCCGCCGTATGCCCCAGCCGCACCACCCGCGCGCGCAGGCCCCGCGCGGTGATGCCTTCGATCATCACCCGCAGCACTTCCGACAGTTTATGCCCCGCCGTGGTTTGAAACAATTTCACCCCGAACGCCGGGCTGATGCCGATCACCACCTCGTCCGGCGTGGTGCCGGGCATGGCCGTGCCCGCCACCGGATAGGCAATCCGCGCCGACTCGCCGCGTTCAAACTGCGCCTCGCTGCGCAGCACTTCGGATTGATCCAGCACATCGCGGATATCGTTGATTTGCAACCGGCGGCTTTCCGTCATCCGGTAACCGCTTCCCGGGCCTTGATATTCGTTCGGATCGTTGATGGCCGAGATCACCCGGCCATCCCGCACCATGGCGGAAGTTTGCAGATAATCCCCCGAAAGCCGCAGCTTCACCACAGACAGCAGGTTCTCGGCCTCGGGCGTAAAGCCGCGTCTGGCCAGCGCCTTGATCACCTCGATCACCGTCACCCCGCCTGCCTTGATGCCTTCGGAAATCGGTGCCACTTCGCCGGGGGTAAAGCTGCGGGTTTCGGCGGAACCCGAGGCCACCACCACGCTGGCCTTCATATCCGGCGTCGGTGTTGCCAGCCCCAACTCCTCCAGCACCGCCGAAACCGCCTCCACCGCACGCGACCGCAAATCCAGCGCGCGGTTTTCGGCCAGCGGCGTCAGCCCGCCATCGGCCTCGAAATCGCGCTGCAGAACCAGATAATCCTCCATCTCTTCGGCGTTGAACAAGGAGGGGTTGAAGGAATTGTCATAGGCCGGGATCGAGCCGAAGCCCGAGCAGATCAGGTCCGACCCCGCGATCAGATAGGGCAGGATCTTTGCCCCCACCCGGATTTCGGATTCCGATGACCGCGCGTCATTGCCGCTGGCGCATTCCAGGTCCAGCCAGACCGCGATCAGATTTTCCGCCATCAATTCGCGTACCCCCCCCGGCACCGTGGCGGTCAGCGGCGCGCCGTCGATGCCGCCGTTCTGGGTGCCCTGCACCCCCATGCCGCGTTGCAGGCAAAGGCAGCGCGCCTCCAGATACAGCAGGGTCTTGGCCTCGTGAAACCCCATCAGCAGTTCAGACCCCGCCCCCGAGGTGCAGCGCATCTTGATGCCGCGCGAGGCATAGGCGGCGGCCAGAAACCCCTTCGACCAGGGCGTATCATCGCCGTCGGTAAAGCTTTTCTCGGTGCCATAAACCGAAACCGTCTCGGCATAAGAGGTGAAACCGGCCATGCCGATCAGCAACTCTTCCGCCTCCTCGCTTGAGCATTGGAACAGCACCCCCCAGCGCCCGACAGCCGCCCCCACCGCACAGGCCACCGCATTCGACCACGCATTGCGCGACACCCGCATGGTGGTTTCGATCTCGTCAAAGCCGTAGGCCACCGCCGTCGCCGCATCCGCCGCCAGTTGCAGCGGATCATCCTTGGCGTTGGTGACATGCGCCTGATTACCGGGGGTGCGGCGGGCGCGCATCTTGGAATAGGCGAAGGCAATCTCCAGCGCGTTCAACTGCCCCACCACATCGGCCAGTTTGGCGGGGGTACAGCCGCGCGCGAGGCGCACCAGTTCGGCGCGCGGCACGTTCATATCCACCAGCATCCGCGCCAGAAGCCCCGAATCCATCGCCATCGCCTCATCCGCGATCACCGGATCAAGGTGATGGCGCGCGATAAACGCATCAATCATATCGAAATCATGCGCCAGAACCCCGTCCATGCTGGCGATTTTACCCATGGCCAGACCGATGCCGGGCTTTGGGTCCGCCGGGCTGCGAAAGGCCGAAAAGCCGTTGGCCGGGTCTTCTCTGGCGAATTTATCAAGGCGCAACGGCCGCGCGTCCCATTCGGCAAAGCGGCGCCAGCGGTTCGGGTGGGCTTGGTCCGGCATGTCTGATCACCTCCGAAGGGCAGAGTGCGTGTGTGCCGCCCGGCCTGTCAATCTGGTGTTTGGGGCTTGCCGAAGTTTGGGGATAGCCGCTTACTGAACGCCAGAGATTGTAATTGAGAGGGCCGTCACCATGATTTTGCAAGACCGCGTGGCCATCGTCACTGGCGCAGGCTCGGGGATCGGGCATGCCGCCGCCCGCATCATGGCCCGCGAAGGCGCGATTGTCGGGGTGGTCGACCGCAGCGCCGAAGGGGCGGCAGACACCGTGGCGCAGATCGCGGCGGCAGGGGGCCGCGCTGAGGCGATGGTGTTCGATCTGACGGATGATGCGGCGATGACCGTGGCTTTTGCCGGTTTTATCGCGCGGCATGGCCGCATTGATATCTTGCACAACCACGCCGGCGCGCAGGTTGAAGGCAATCTGGAGCAGGTCAGCCTTGATGGCTTTGACAGATCATGGGCGCTGAACGTGCGGGCGCATTTTCTGGGGGCACGGTTGGTGATGCCGCATATGGTGGCGGCGCAGTCCGGCGTTATCCTGAACACCTCGTCCAGTTCCGGCGTGCTTTATGACCGCGAGATGATTGCCTATACCACCACCAAACACGCGGTCATTGCCATGACCCGGCAGATGGCAGGTGATTATGCCCGCCACGGCATCCGGGTGAACGCCCTCTGCCCCGGCTGGGTGGACACTCCCTTCAACGCGCCCTTCATCGCCCAGATGGGCGGGCGTGCCGCGGTCGAGGCTTATGTGCGCGAAAAGGTGCCGCTGGGGCGCTGGGCCACGGTGGACGAGATCGCGGAAGCGGTGCTGTTTCTGGTGTCGGACCGGTCCAGCTATATGACCGGGCAGATATTGGTGGTGGATGGCGGCGAAACCGTGGTCTGACCCAGTTCAGGGGTTCAGGCGCACGCTTTGCAACGCGGTCTCAAGCCTGCGGGTAAAGCCGTGACTGTCGCCGAGGCTGCGCTGCCACGCGCCAGAGGCAAGATGCGCCTTCAAGCCTGCATGCCGGGTTTTGTCTGCTGCAATATCGACGGCGCGCTGCACATAGTCTGGCAAATCCCGTGCGATGCAATCCGGCAGGCCGATGGCCGTCAGCAGGCTTGACGCCATCCGCGCGCAAAACGCCCGGCCTTGCAGTGTCAGAATGGGCAGCCCCATCCGCAGCGCATCCGAGGCAATGGTGCCAGCGTTATAGGGCGAAGTGTCGAGGAACAAATCCGCCAGCCCCAGCCGGGCGCGATACCGGTCGGGTGCCACCCGTGGCGCAAAGATCAGCCGCTCTGCCGCCAGCCCGCGCGCCTGCCAACGCGCGGCAAACGCGGCACGGCTTTCGGGATTGTCGTCGATCAGCCACAGCACCGCACCGGGCGTGGCCGCGAGAATATCGCACCACGCGCCAAACATCGCCTCGGTGATCTTGTAGTGATGCGACACGCAGCAATAGACAAATGCCGCGTCCGGCAGGCCTTCGGATTGGCGGCTGACCTCGGGCAGCACCGGCGGGTGGCTGTCGTTTGCCTGATAGCAGCCTGCAATCCGCAAAGGCCGGGGAGCATAGGCTTTATCCATACCTGTGGGGATCGTCACCTCGTCACACAAGATATAGTCCAGCTCGGGCAGAGGCACCGGGCCGATATAGCCCAGATAGGTGATCTGCACCGGTGCCGGTTTCCAGCGCAACACGCCGATCCTTGCCCCCCGCGTCAGGCCGTTCAGATCAATCAGGATATCGATCTCATCGGCCCGGATACGCGCTGCCGCCGCTGCGTCGGTCAGGGCGGCGATGGGAATGTGGTGATCAAGAGCGCCCAGCACCCGGGCGCGGATATCGCTGCCATCCTCGGGCGAGGCGCAATAGCCGAACACCTCAAACCGGCTGCGGTCATGCAGTTCCAGCACCTCGGCGATCAGAAAGCTCATGGCGTGGCGGCAGAAATCGGTTGAAAGATAGCCGAGGCGGATCTTTTGATGCGCATAGCCTTGTGCAGGCGCCAACCGTCCAGCGGCGGCGGGCACCTTGCGCGCGATCCAGTCGGCGGCCACTTCGGCCTGCTTTGCCGGATCGTCAAACAGCGCCAGTGCCGCCAGCGGCCCGCAATTCCGCTCGGCCCCGGCGCGGCTGATCCCCGGCACATCCAACTGCGCCGGTGGCCAGGCCGCCATCCGCTGGCGCATATGCACCAGATGTTGCTGCACATCCGGCTGATCCGGCGCAATCAGCAATGATGCGCGCATTTCCTCCGCCGCCGGCCCCAGCCGCCCCTGTTGCTCCAGCACCCGGCCCAGTTGATTGTGCAGCACCTGCCGCATCGGTGGCAGCGGCAGCGCCCCGCGCCAGACGGCCAGCGCCGCCTCCACCTCGCCGCTGGCTTCAAGCGCCGTACCCAGATTGATCGCGGCCTCGGCCAGATCGGGCCGCAACCGCAGCGCGGCGCGGTATGCCTCGGCTGCCGCCTGCGGGTTGCCCGCCTGCATCCGCAGAACACCCAGATTGAACCACGCGCCGCAAGCCTGCGCCGCCCCGCCATGCACCCCGAGCCACAATTCATAGAGCAAAGCGCCTTGCGTGGGCGGCAGGCTGCCCGCGTGCCCCACCAGTTGCATCACCTCCAGCCCCGCGACCTGCCGCGCGACCAGCGCCATATCCGGCGCGAAAACCGCCGGGATGCCACCTGCATGCAGGTCCGGGGCAGCATCACCGGGCAAAGCAAACGGCTGGGCAAAACTCATGGTCATCGGGCACACCTTCTGGTTTGTTGGCCGCAGTTTCAAAGCAAACTCATGAACAAATGCTGAACAAAACCGCTTGCCGCGCAAATTCCGCGTAAAATCCTGCGGCCTGGCCATTTGCCTAAAATGTTCGGCGCTTTTCCGGGCGGTATTGCGGTTTGCTGCGGCTCTGCTGCCCGGCGTTTACCAAATGCTAGGCATCGGCTGGCAGCGTTCCCACAGGGTATTGGCCGCATCTGGCCCCTGCATCAGTCGCAATGGAGCCACGCATGTCGACCATTTCATCGCTTTCCACGGCCCAGATCGCGGCGCTCAGCACGGCTGCCATCGCGGGGCTGACGCTGGATGACATCCGGTCGCTGAGCACGGTGCAGATACCGGCCCTGACGACGGCGCAGATTTTGGCGCTGGGCACGGCGCAGGTGGCGGCTTTGGGATCGGTGCAGATCACGGCGCTGAACACAGCACAGGTGGCGGCGCTGACCACGGCGCAGGTTGTGGCGATTCTGCCGGCGGCTTTCGGCGGCATTGATACGGCGGATATCGTGGCGCTGACCACAGCACAGGCGGCGGTGCTGAGTTCGGCGCAGGTGGCGGCGATTGGCACGGCGGCCCTCGCGCGGATGGAAACGGCGGATATCGCGGCGCTTTCCAGCACGGCGATCCGGGGCATCACCACAGCACAGGCCGCCGCACTGGGCAGCGCGCAACTGGCGGCGCTGTCCACAGCACAGGTGGCCGCACTTTCGGTGGGCGCGGTGGGCAAGCTGGATGCGGCCGATCTTGCCGCTCTGTCGACCGCGCAGGTGGCGGCGATGACCGCGGGGCAGATCGCGGCACTGGGTTCGGCGCAACTGGCGGCGCTGACCACGGCACAGGTGGCGAACCTGACCACGGCACAGGTAACCGCGCTTTCCGCGCTGGCGCTTACCGGGTTGGAAACGGCCGATATCGTGGCGCTGACCACGGCGCAGGCGGCGGTGCTGACATCGGCGCAGGTGGCGGCGATTGGTACGGCGGCCATCGCGCGGCTGGAAACGGCGGATATTGCGGCCCTCACCACTGCGGCCGTCCGGGGGCTGACCACGGCACAGGCCGCAGCTTTGGGCAGCGCGCAGATCGCGGCCCTGACCACGGCGCAGGTTGTAAACCTGTCTGCGGCGGCAATCGGCAAGATAGACGCGGTGGATATCGCCGCGATGTCAACCGCGCAACTGGCCGCGATGAGCACGGTGCAGATCGCGGCTTTGGGCTCGGCACAGTTTGCGGCGCTGACCACGGCGCAGGTTGCAAGCCTTGCAACCGGCCAGTTTGCGGCGCTGTCCAACGTGGCTTTGGCGGGGATGGAAACCGCCGATGTGGTGGCGATGACCACCGCACAAGCGGCGGTGTTAAGCTCCACCCAACTGGCCGCGCTGACCACGGCCGCGATCTCGCGGCTGGAGACTGCCGATATCGCGGCGCTGAGCAGTGCGGCGATCCGGGGCTTGACGGCGCTGCAGGCGCAAGCGTTGGGCAGCGCGCAGATTGCGGCGCTGACCACGGCGCAGATGGCTGCCCTCACCGTAGCCGCGATTGCCAAGATCGACGCGGCCGATATTGCAGCCCTTGCCACCGCCCAACTGGCGGCGATGACCACCGGGCAGATCGCTGTGCTGGGCTCGGCGCAGGTGGCGGGCCTGACCACGGCTCAGGTGGCCGCCCTGACCACGGCACAGGTGGCGGCGCTTTCGGTTGAAGGGCTGAAAGGGCTGGAAACTGCCGATATCGTGGCGCTGACCACGGCGCAGGCGGCGGTGCTGGGTTCGGCGCAGGTGGCGGCCATCGGCACGGCGGCCATCGCCCGGATGGAAACCGCCGATATTGCCGCTCTGACAACGCTGGCAATCCGGGGTCTGACCACGGCGCAGGCGGCGGCGCTGGGCAGTGCCCAGCTTGCGGCCCTGACCTCGGCGCAGGTGACAGCGCTTTCGGCGGCGGTGATCGGCAAACTGGATGCGGCCGATATCGCGGCGTTTTCCACGGCCCAGCTGGCGGCCCTGACCACCGGCCAGATTGCCGCCCTCGGCTCGGCCCAGATCGCAGCCTTGACAACGGCGCAGATTGCGGGCCTCGCCACGGCGCAGGTTGCGGCGTTGTCGCTGGCGGGGCTTGCCGGGTTGGAAACCGCCGATATCGTGGCGCTGACCACGGCGCAGGCGGCGGCGCTGAGCTCGGCGCAGATCGGCGCTTTGGGGACGGCGGCACTATCGCGGATGGAAACCGCCGATCTGGCCGCCCTTGGCACGGCGGCGGTGCGCGGGCTGACCACGGCGCAGATTGCGGCCCTCGGTTCGGCACAGATTGCGGCTTTGACCACCGGGCAGTTGGCAGGCTTTTCCGCAGCCCAGGTGGTGAACATCGCAACCGCTGGGGTGGCGGCCTTTTCCACCGCTCAGGTGGCGGCGCTGACAGCAGCACAGGTAGCCGCTTTGGGTTCTGGCCAGGTTGCAGCCCTTGGTGCGGCACAGGTGGCGGTTCTGTCGGCGGGGCAGTTGGCGGCGCTTTCAACGGTGCAGATCGCCCGGGTGTCGACGGCTGCGATGGCGGCCCTGACCACGGCACAGGTTGTGGTGTTGAGCAGCGGACAGGTTGCAGCCCTTGGCTCGGGGCAGATTGCCGCCCTGACCACGGCGCAGGTTGCGGCCCTGACCACGGCGCAGATTGCGGCGTTGACAACGGCGGCACTGCCGGGGCTGGAGGCTGCCGACGCGGCCGCTCTGACCACGGCGCAGGCGGCGGTGCTCAGTTCGGCGCAGCTTGCAACCCTTGGCACGGCGGCGATTGCGGCGATGGAAACCGTTGATATTGCAGCCTTTACCAGCACCGCCATCCGCGGGCTGACCACCGCCCAGATCGGCGCCTTGGGCGCGGCGCAGGTGGCGGCCCTCACCACCAGCCAGATCGCGGCCCTGTCCGGTTTGCAGATCGCGCGGGTGTCAACCGCCGGTATGGGCGCGCTGTCCACCGCACAGGTGGCGGCGCTGACCACGGCACAGATTCAGGCGCTGGCCACCGCGCAGCTTGCCGCCATCGGCAGCGCGCAGGTTGCCGCCATGACAACCGGCCAGATCACCAACCTGTCCACCGCCCAGATTGCCGCCCTGACCACCGCGCAGGTGGCGGCCCTGACGTCCGGCCAGTTGACCGTGCTGTCCAACGCCCAGATCGCCCAGTTTTCGACGGCCGATATCGCGGCTCTAGCCACTGGCCAGATCACCGCGTTGACGACGGGGCATACCGCCTCGCTGTCGTCGGTACAGGTTGCGGCGCTGACCACGGCGCAGGTTGCCGCCCTGACCACGGCGCAGATCGGCGCGCTGTCGGTGGCGGCGGTGGCGGGGTTCGAGACCGCCGATATCGTGGCGCTGACCACGGCGCAGGCGGCGGTGCTGGGCTCGGCCCAGATCACAGCCCTTGGCACGGCGGCGGTTCAGGCGATGGAGACCGCCGATATCGCGGCGCTTGGCACGGCGGCGGTCAAGGGGTTGACCACGCTGCAGATCGCGGCCCTCACCTCGGCGCAGGTAGAGGCGCTGACCACCGGGCAGGTGGTGGCGCTCTCGGCCCTGCAAATCTCGCGGCTGGCCACGGCCGGCATTGCGGCACTGGCCACCAACCGGATCGCGGCGCTGAGCACAAGCCAGATCGCGGCCCTGACCGCTGCACAGGTCGCGGCGCTGGAAACCGCGCAGATCGCGGCGCTGACCACGGGCCAGGTAACAGCTTTTACCACGGCGGCGCTGACCGGGCTTGAGGCGGCGGATATCGTGGCGCTGACCACGGCGCAGGCGGCGGCGCTCAGTTCCACCCAGCTTGCAGCAATCGGCACCGCCACGCTCTTTGCGATGGAAACCCAGGATTTCGCCGCCCTGACCAGCACCGCCATCAGGGGCCTGACCACGGTACAGGTGGCAGCGCTTGCCACCGCCGAAATCGCGGCGTTCACCAGCGCGCAACTGGTGGCGCTGTCGACCATGCAGATGGCGCAGATCTCCAGCGACGGTATCGCCGCGATGTCCACGGCCCAGATCGCGGCCTTGACACCGGCGCAGGTGGCCGCGTTGACGGCGGCCCAGACCGGGGCGCTGACGGGGGCGCAGGTGGCCGCGATGACCACGGCGCAGATTGCCGCCCTGACCACCGCCGCGATTGCCGGGCTGCCGACGGCGGATATCGTGGCGCTGACCACGGCACAGGCGGCGGTTCTCGGTTCGACACAGCTTGCAGCCATCGGCACGGCGGCGATTTCCGTGATGGAAGTAGCTGATTTCGCAGCCCTTTCTGCCACCGCCATGCGCGGGCTGACCTCGGCGCAGATGGCGGCGCTTGACACGGCGCAGGTCACCGCCCTGACCCCGGCACAGGTTGCGGCCCTGTCCGCCGCTGCGGTGCAGGCGATGGCCACCGACGGGCTGGCCGCCCTGTCCACCGCGCAGATCGCGGCCTTCACCGGCGCGCAGATCGCGGCCCTGTCCTCGGCGCAGTTCGGGGCGCTGACCACCACCCAGATCGCCGGGCTGACCACGGCACAGGTTGCGGCCTTGTCGGTGGCTGCCATGGCCGGGCTTGACAGTGCCGATATCGTCGCCCTGACCACGGCGCAGGTGGCGGTGCTGGGTTCGGCGCAACTGGCGGCCATCGGCACGGCGGCGATTGCCGAAATGGAGGCTGCCGATATCGCAGCCCTCGGCAGTGCGGCGATGCGCGGGTTGACAGCGGCGCAGACAAGCGCGCTTGGCACGGCGCAGGTTCAGGCCCTGACCACGGCCCAGGTCGCGGCCCTGTCGGTGGCGGCGGTCTCCGCACTTGGCGCGCCGGCGATTGACGCGATGACCACGGCGCAGATCGCGGCCCTGACCACGGCGCAGGTGGCCTCTCTCACCTCGGTACAGATCGAGGCGCTGACCACCGCGCAGATCGTGGCCCTTGCGACGGCGCAGATCGCGGCGCTGTCAACCGCCGGGCTGGCGGGGCTTGAAACAGCGGATATCGAGGCGCTGATCACGGCGCAGGCGGCGGTGCTGGGCTCGGCCCAGCTTGGCGCCATCTCTGTGGCGGCGATTGCCGCGATGGAAACCGCCGATCTCGCGGCCCTGAGCAGTGCGGCGATCCGGGGGCTGACCACCGCACAGGTTGCGGGGATGAGCACCGGCCAGATTGCCGCGCTGACCACGGCACAGGTTGCGGCACTGGCGACGGCGGCGGTTGCGGTTCTGGATGTGGCTGCGGTTGCGGCGATGTCCACCGATCAGATCGTGGCGCTGACCACGGCGCAGGCGGCGGTCCTCACCTCGGCCCAGCTTGAGGCGCTGACCACGGCACAGGTGGTGGAACTGACCACCGCACAGGTTGCCGCACTGGGCACCGGCGCGCTCGCCGGGCTTGAGACGGCGGATATCGTGGCGCTGACCACGGCGCAGGCGGCGGCGCTGGGTTCGGCGCAACTGGCCGCGATCAGCACGACAGCTTTTGCCGAAATGGAGGCGGCGGATGTCGCGGCGCTTACCAGTGCCGCCGTGCGTGGCATGACCACGGCGCAGGTTGCGGCCCTCACCACGGCGCAGGCCACCGCCCTGACCACGGCGCAGGTTGCGGCCCTGTCGACGGCAGCGGTTGCCGCATTCGGGCCGGTGGTGGTGGCCGAACTCTCCACCGCCCAGATCGTGGCGCTGACCCCGGCCCAGATCGCAGCCCTTACCTCGGCCCAGGTCGAGGCGTTGACCACGGCGCAGGTTGCCGCCCTGACCACGCTTCAGGTGGCAGCCCTCACCACGGCGGCCCTGACCGGGCTGGAGGCTGCGGATATCCCGGCGCTGACCACGGCACAGGCGGCGGCTTTGGGCTCGGCACAACTGGCGGTCCTCACCACGGCGGCAATTGCCGCGATGGAGGCGGCGGATATCGCGGCCCTTGCCAATGCGGCGGTACGGGGCATGACCACGGATCAGATCGCGGCACTCGGCTCGGCACAGGCGGCGGCGCTGACCACGGCACAACTGGTGGCCCTGTCGGCGGCGCAGATCGCCACAGTCGATACTGCGGCGGTGGCGGCGCTGTCCACGACCCAGATCGTGGCGCTGACCACGGCACAGGTGGCAGCCCTCACCTCCGCCCAGATCGCGGCGCTGACCACGGCGCAGGTGGCGGGCCTGACCACGCTTCAGGTGACGGCGCTGACGACTGCGGCCCTGACCGGGCTTGAGGCAGCCGACGCTGTTGCCCTGACCACGGCGCAGGCGGCGGTGCTGGGTTCGGCCCAGATTGCCGCCATCAGCACCGGCGCGATTGCCGCGATGGAGGCGGCGGATATCGCGGCGCTTGCCAGCACGGCGGTGCGCGGCCTGACCACGGGTCAGATCGCAGCCCTCGGTTCGCCACAGGCGGCGGCGCTGACCACCGCCCAACTGTCGGGCTTGGCGGCGGCGCAGGTGGCCACCCTTGGCACTGCGGCGGTGGCGGCACTTTCCACCGCCCAGATCATCGCCCTGACCACCGCGCAGGTGGCAGCCCTCACCTCGGCGCAAATCGAGGCGATGACCACGGCGCAGGTTGCCGCCCTGACCACGCTTCAGGTGGCGGCGCTGACCACCGCAGCACTCGCCGGGCTTGAAACGGTCGATATCGCGGCCTTGACCACCGCACAGGCCGCCGTTCTCGGCTCCGCCCAGATTGCCGCCATCAGCACCGGTGCCATCGCGGCGATGGAGGCCGCCGATCTTGCCGCCCTCACCAGCACGGCGGTGCGGGGCCTGACCACGGATCAGATCGCAGCCCTCGGGTCGGCCCAGACCGCCGCCCTGACAACGGCCCAGCTTGCGGCGCTGACCACCGCACAACTGGCGCAGCTTTCCACCACCGGCATCAACGCCTTCACCACCGCGCAAATCCGCGCGCTCACCACGGCGCAAATCGTATCGCTCAGCACGGCACAGGTGGCCGCAATCGGCACCGCTGCGGTTGCCGCCCTGACCACCACGCAACTGGCAAAGCTCGCCACAGCACAGATCGCGGCGCTGGGCAACGCGCAGGTTGCCGCCCTCACCACCGCGCAACTGATCGCGGTCACCACGGCACAGCTTGCGGCGCTGGACAGCGAAGACATCGCCGCCTTGTCGAACCCGCAAATCGCGGCGTTCACCACCGCACAGATCGCCGCGTTGGCCACCGCTCAGATTGCCGCCATCGGCACGGCGCAGATCGCCGCGTTGACCACCACGCAGCTGGTCAAATTCGGCACCGCACAGGTTGCCGCTTTGGCAACCGAGCAGATTGCCGCCCTCACCCCCGGCCAGATGGCGGCGCTGACGCTGCCGCAACTGGCGGTCCTCGCCACCGAGGATATCGCGGCCCTGAGCAACGCGCAGGTTGCGGCCTTCACCTCGGCGCAGATACCGGCCCTTGGCACCGATCAGATCGCGGCCATCGGCAGCGCGCAGATTGCTGCCTTGTCGACGGCACAACTGGTGCGGTTGACCACCGGGCAAATCCTTGCCCTGACCACTGGTCAGGTGACAGCCCTGACAACGGCGCAGGTGGGCGCGCTGACAACCGCGCAGATCACCCATCTGGAAACCGAAGATATCGCCGCCCTGTCCACCGATCAGATCGCCGCCCTCAGAACCAGCCAGATCCCGGTGCTGTCCACCGATCAGATCGCGGCGCTGGGCGCATCGCAGGTGCAGGCGCTGACAACCGCGCAAACCGCCCGGCTGACCACGGTGCAGATCGTGGCGCTGACCACCGGGCAAGTGGCGGCGCTGACAACCGCACAGGTTGCGGCCCTGACCACGGCGCAGATATCCCGGCTTGAAACCGAAGATTTCGCGGCCCTGACCACCGAACAGATCGGCGCGCTCGCCACGGCGCAGATTGCCGCCCTGACCTCGGGGCAGTTCGAGGCAATAACCACCGAACAGATCGAGGGGCTTACCACGGCGCAGGTGGCGGCGATCGGCGCGGCTGCGATTGCCGGGCTTGAAACCCAGGATGCCGTGGCGCTGACCACGGCGCAGGCGGCGGCGCTCGGGTCTTTGCAACTGGCCGCAATCAGCACCGCAGCCATCGCGGCGATGGAGGTTGAAGACGTGGCCGCCCTTGGCACCGGGGCTGTCAGGGGTTTGACATCGGCCCAGATCGTGGCGCTGACCACGGAGCAGATGGCGGCGCTGACCACGGCGCAGATCGCGGCCCTGACAACCGCGCAGATCGGCTGGGTCGAAACCCAGGACATCGCCGCCCTGTCCGGCGATCAGATTGCCGCCCTGACAACGGCGCAGATCGCGGGCCTTGCCACAGCGCAGGTGGCCGCCTTCGGCTCGGAACAGATTGCCGGGTTGACGACGGCGCAGGTGATCCGGCTTACCCCGGCGCAAATCGTGGCGTTGACCACCGATCAGGTGGTGGCGCTGACAACGGTGCAGGTTGCGGCCCTCACCACCGCGCAACTGGCGGCGCTGTCCACCGATGACGTGGCCGCGCTGACCACCGATCAGGTGCCGGCACTGACCACGGCGCAGATCGGCACGCTGGGTTCGGCGCAGGTCGCGGCCTTCGGCACCGGGCAGATCCTCGCCCTGACCACAACCCAACTGGCCACCCTGACCACCGCCCAGATCGTGGCGCTGGGCACCGATCAGGTGGCCGCATTGACCACCGATCAACTGGCGGCCCTGACCACCGCACAGGTCAGCAAACTGGAAACCGCCGATTTCGCAGCCCTCACCACCGATCAGGTGGCCGCCCTTACCACTGCTCAGGTGGCGGTGCTGGTCTCGGCACAGGTGGCGGCACTTGATACGGCACAGATTGCGGTACTGACCACTGCGCAGGTGGCGGCGTTGACAACGGCCGGTCTTGTGGGCCTCGGTTCCGCCGATGTCGTGGCCTTCACCACCGATCAGGCCGGTGCCCTCAGTTCGGCGCAGGTGGCCTCTTTCACCACCGCGATCATCGCGGCGATGGAGGCCGAAGACGTGGCGGCGCTGTCCACGGATGCCATCCGTGGCATGTCCACCGCGCAAATTCTGGCCCTTGGCACCGATCAGGTGGCGGCCTTGACCACAGATCAAATGGCGGCGCTGACAACCGCGCAGGTGAGCAAACTCGAAACCGCCGATTTCGCAGCCCTCACCACTGATCAGGTTGCAGCCCTTACCACCGCTCAGGTGGCAGTGCTGGTCTCGGCACAGGTGGCGGCACTCGATACCGCACAGATTGCGTCGCTGACCCCGGCGCAAGTGGCGGCGCTGACCACGACCAGCCTTGTGGGCCTCGGTTCCGCCGATGTTGTGGCCTTCACCACCGATCAGGCCAGTGCGCTCAGTTCGGGGCAGGTGGCCTCTTTCACCACCGCGATCATCGCGGCGATGGAGGCGGAAGATGTGGCGGCGCTGTCCACCGCCGCCATCCGTGGCATGTCTACCGCGCAAATCCTGGCCCTTGGCACCGATCAGGTGGCGGCCTTGACCACCGATCAAATGGCGGCACTGACAACCGCGCAGATAAGCAAATTGGAAACCGCCGATTTCGCGGCGCTGTCCACCGATCAGGTTGCAGCCCTTACCACTGCTCAGGTGGCGGTGCTGGGCTCGGCGCAGGTGGCGGCGCTTGATGCAACCCAGGTGGCCGCCCTGACCACGGCGCAGGTGGCGGCACTGACAACGGCCAGCCTTGTGGGCCTGAGTTCCGCCGATGTCGCGGCTTTCACCACCGGGCAGGCCGGTGCGCTCAGCTCGGCGCAGGTCGCCGCTTTCAGCACCGCGATCATTGCGGGAATGGAGGCGGAAGACCTCGCGGCGCTGACCACGCAGGCGATCCGCGGGCTGAGTGCCAACCAGTTGAACGCGCTGACGGCGGAACACGCGGGCGCGTTGACCTCGGGGCAGGTGGCCGCGATGCTTGGCAGCCAGATCACCGCCCTTAGCACCCTGCAACTGACGGCGCTGACCACCGGGGCCATCGTGGCGCTGACCCCGGCGCAAATGCTCAGCCTGACCAACACGCAGTTGGGCGCACTGACCACCAGCCAGATCGTGGTGCTGGAAACCGCCGACATCGCCGCGCTGACCAACAGCCAGACCAACGCCTTCACCGCCACCCAGCTTGGCGCGATGAGCACGGCACAAATCTCGGCGCTGTTCCTGTAGGGCGGCCAACAATCAGGCGCCCCCTTGCCGGGGCGCCTGCACAAAGAAGATTTCTGCGGGCCCTTACGCCACTTCGAACTGCAACGCCTTGACCTGACTGAACATTCCGGTGCCTTCCAGCGTTTCCACCACCTTCGGATCAATCCGCTGGTCCAGATACAGAATGGCGATGGCATCCTTGCCAACGCCGGACCGGCCCAAGGTAAAGTTGGCGATGTTCACGCCGTTCCGGCCCATGGTCATCCCCAGCAAACCGATGATCCCCGGCACGTCATCATTGGTGGTGTAAAGCATATGCGCGCCGATTTCGGCGTCGATGTTGATGCCTTTGATCTGGATAAAGCGCGGTTTGCCATCGGAAAAGCACGTCCCCGCCACCGAGCGTTCGCGCTTTTCCGTCACCATCGTCACCTTGATATAGGCATCAAAAACCCCGGTCTTTTCCTGCCGGGTGGTGGAAATCTGGATGCCGCGTTCCTTGGCCACAACCGGCGCCGACACCAGATTGACCTCCGGGTTGGCAGTTCGCATCACCCCGGCAATCACCGCCGAATTGAGGGCGGCAAGGTTCATCGCCGCCACCGTGCCATCGTAAAGAATGTTGATCGCCTTGATCGGCTCGTCGGTCATCTGGCCGATGAAACTGCCCAGATGTGAGGCCAGCTTGATCCACGGCCCCATCACCGCCGCCTCTTCCGCTGTCACATTCGGCATGTTCAGCGCGTTTTGCACCGCCCCGGTCAGCAGATAATCCGCCATCTGTTCCGCCACCTGCAGCGCCACGTTTTCCTGCGCCTCGGTGGTTGCGGCCCCCAGATGCGGGGTGCAAACCACATTCGGCATGTTGAACAGCGGGTTTTCGGTGGCCGGTTCCACCTCGAACACATCCAGCGCCGCCCCCGCCACATGGCCCGAGGTCAACGCCTCGGCCAGTGCCGCCTCGTCGATCAGACCGCCCCGGGCGCAGTTGATGATCCGCACGCCTTTCCTGGTTTTCGCCAAATTCTCGCGGCTCAGGATATTGCGGGTCTTGTCGGTCAGCGGCACATGCAGGGTGATGAAATCGGCGCGCGCCAGCAAATCATCCAACTCCACCTTGGTCACGCCCAAAATGCGCGCCCGCTCTTCCGAAAGAAACGGATCATAGGCGATAACCTTCATATGCAGCCCCACCGCGCGGTCGCACACGATGCCGCCGATATTGCCCGCGCCGATGACGCCAAGCGTCTTGTTGAACAACTCAACCCCCATGAAGCGGGTTTTCTCCCACTTGCCGGCCTGGGTCGAGGCGTTGGCCTCCGGCAGTTGCCGCGCCACCGCGAACATCATCGCAATCGCGTGTTCCGCCGTGGTGATCGAATTGCCGAACGGCGTGTTCATCACGATCACGCCCTTTTTCGAGGCCGCCGGGATATCGACGTTATCCACTCCGATCCCCGCCCGCCCGATCACCTTCAGACGGCTGGCGCTGGCCAGCAGTTTTTCGGTCACTTTGGTAGCCGAGCGGATGGCAAGCCCGTCATAGCCGTCAATGATGGCGGCCAGCGCATCCTTGTCCTTGCCGAGTTTCGGCAGGTAATCCACTTCAACCCCCCGGTCGCGGAAGATTTGCACGGCGGTTTCGGAAAGTTCGTCAGAGACTAACACGCGCGGGGCCATGAGGGCACTCCTTTGATGGGGCGGCGGGATGGTGCGCATGAATGCACACCCTACGGAAGCTTATTGCGCCGCAATCTCGGCGTGAAAGGCGTGGGCGATCCACGGCATCAGGGCGGCGATATCGGTGGTTTCCACCGTCGATCCACACCAGATTCGCAGGCCCGGCGGCGCGTCGCGGTATGCGCCGATATCATAGGCCACCCCCGCCGTTTCCAGCCGTTTGGCTACCGCCTTGGCAAAAGCCGCCCCATCCCGGATGCGCGGATCGGTGAATTTCAGGCAAACACTGGTGGTCGAGGCGATCTCCGGCTGCTCTGCCAGATTGCTAAGCCACGGGTTTTCTGCACAAAAATCCCAGATCACCTGCGCATTCCCGGTTGCGCGCCCCACAAGGCCCGCCAGCCCGCCGATGCTTTCAGCCCAGCGCAGGGCTACCAGATAATCCTCAACCGCAAGCATCGAGGGGGTGTTGATCGTCTCGCCTTCGAAAATCCCCTCGATCAGCTTGCCTTTGGACGTCAGCCGGAAAATCTTCGGCAAGGGCCAGGCCGGGACATGGCTTTCCAGCCGCGCTACCGCACGGGGGCTCAGGATCAGCATCCCGTGCGCCCCCTCGCCGCCCAGCACTTTTTGCCAGGAAAACGTCACCACATCCAGCTTGTCCCACGGCAGATCCATCGCAAACGCCGCCGAAGTGGCATCGCAGATCGTCAGCCCCGCGCGCGCCGCCGGGATCGCATCGCCGTCCGGCAGGCGGCAGCCGCTGGTGGTGCCGTTCCATGTGAACACCACGTCACAATCGAAATCCACCTGTGCGAAATCCACGATCTGCCCGTAAGGCGCCACCCGCACCTTCGCCTCCAGCTTCAACTGTTTGACGGCATCCGTCACCCACCCTTCGCCGAACGACTCCCAGGCCAGCATCTCGACCGGGCGCGCGCCCAGCAGGGTCCACATCGCCATTTCAACCGCGCCGGTGTCCGAACCGGGCACGATGCCGATGCGGTAATCCGCAGGCACGCCCAGAATGTCTCGGGTATGGTCGATGGCCGATTTCAGTCGGGCCTTGCCGACAACCGCCCGGTGCGACCGCCCAAGGGGCGCGTCGGACAACATCGCAAGCGAATAACCGGGGATTTTGGCACAGGGGCCCGAAGAAAAGCGCGGATTTGCCGGGCGCAATGCCGGTGCGTGCAGATCAGACATGGTATCCTTCCAGATAATTGCCCTTCGTTGGGGAAGGGTGTCCCAATGCGGGGGATAATCGCCGCTGCGGGCTGGCGCAAGCCTGAAATTGATCGTAAAGCGCCGCTTGAGCGTGAATTAACGACGCTGCGGAGCAGGCCCCACCATGTTTATCGCCACGCTGATCACCGATCCCGCCACTCCAATCCTTGACCGTGCCTTGGTGGAATCGCTGCGCAACGCATGGGGTGGCGGTGATGCGGTTTGGCTTGATCCGGCGGTGGCCGCAGAAATCGCCTTGCCCGTGATGCCGGCAAACCGTTGGGAAGTCTGGCAAAATTTGCAGGCGCTGCGGATAGACCTGATCATCCAACCGGCCAAAACGCGGCGAAAACGCCTGCTGATCGCCGATATGGACAGCACGATGATCGAACAGGAATGTATCGACGAGTTGGCGGATGAGGCGGGCGTCGGTGCCCATGTGGCCGCCATCACCGCCCGCGCGATGAACGGCGAGATGGATTTCGAGGCTGCTCTGCGAAGCCGTGTCGACCTGCTGAAAGGCCTGCCCGAAGCGGTGATCGCCCGCGTGATCCGCGACCGGATCACCCTGATGCCGGGCGGTGCGCAACTGGTGGCCACCATGAAGGCGGCGGGTGGCCATGCGGCCCTGGTTTCGGGCGGCTTTACCGCCTTCACCACCGCCATCGCCGCCCGTCTGGGCTTTGATGAAAGCCGCGCCAACACGCTGCTGGTGCAGGATGGCAAGTTGACCGGCGACGTGGCGGTGCCCATTCTGGGCCGACAGGCCAAGGTCGAGGCGCTGGAACAGATTGCGGCCCGGCTGGGCTTGATCCCGGCCGATGTGCTGGCGGTGGGGGATGGGGCCAATGATCTGGGCATGCTGGCGCGCGCCGGTACGGGGGTTGCGCTGCACGCCAAGCCCGCTGTTGCCGCACAATGCGATATCCGCGTCAACCATGGCGATCTGACGGCGCTTTTGTACCTGCAAGGCTATGCGCGGCACGATTTCGCCGATGTTTGAGGTTTCAGCCACGCTGGTTCTGCTTTTGATGTGCGCCGCATTTCTGGCCGGATTTGTCGATGCGATTGCCGGTGGCGGCGGTCTGATCACCGTGCCCGCCCTGCTGCTTGCGGGTGCGTCGCCAATCGAGGCTTTGGCCACCAACAAGCTGCAAGGCACGTTCGGCGCCGGGATGGCCGCGATCAGCTATGGCCGCGCAGGCGAGGTCCGGCTGGCCGGGCAGCTTGGCATGGCCGGGGTCAGTGCCGCCGCAGGTGCGGCTGGTGCGCTGCTGGCGCATCTGGTGCCCGCCGACGCGCTGCGGGTGATCATGCCGGTGGTGCTGGTGGGGGTGGCCGCATTTTTCGCGCTGAAGCCGGGATTAACCGATGCCAGCCGCACCCAGCGCCTGCGCCCCATTGCCTTCACCTTCACCGCAGTACCGCTGATTGCGGGTTATGACGGGTTTTTCGGCCCCGGTGCGGGATCGTTCTACATGCTGGCCTTCGTCTTGCTGGCGGGGTTTGGGCTGTTGAAGGCGGTGGCGCATACCAAACTGCTGAACTTCGCCTCCAACCTCGGCGCGCTGGGCGTGTTCGTGTTTTCCGGCGCGGTCTGGTGGGGGATGGGGGCGGCGATGGCGGTGGCGCAGATTTGCGGTGCCGCCTTGGGTGCGCGGCTTGCGGTGCGGGTGGGGGCGCGGCTGATCAGGCCTTTGCTGGTTGCAACCTCGGTTCTGCTGGCGGCAAAGCTGGTCTGGGCACTGATCTGAAGCGGTTTCACACAGTTGTGACTCGGTTTTGGCGGTGGATAGGGCATGAAGGGGCTTCGCGATGGGGGCTTCGCAAGGTGACTGTTCTTTGACGAAGGCCGATGATGCGTAAAACCCGCCGCCTGATCCTTGCTTCGCTTACGGCGTTAAGCCTGTTGTCGCCCGGCATGTCCCCCGCCGATACCGGCCCTACCGCGCCCGATATTCTGATCCTGGGCGATTCGCAGTTGTCATTCGGGGCGGGCAAGGCGTTTCTGAACTACTTCAACATGGCGACGAAATTCTGCGCACAAACCGCGGGCATGTCGGTGGGGGTGATCGGCGTGCGGTCCACCGCGCTTGCGGCCTGGACGGCGCGCAGCAAAAAGGGCAAGGGCGCGCTTTGCGATATTGATCCGAAATGGAAGGTCAACGCGGGCAGCTATGGAACCCTGAACCACAACGAGAACCCCTATATCCAGATCGGGCAGGGCGCGCTTTATCAATTCTGCAAACCCGAACGGTCGGGGTTCGAGGCGATGTTCGCCAAGGGCTATTACGCGCCCAAACTGTTGATCATGTTCTTTCTGGGCAATGCGGAATCCCGCTGGGCCGCCTCGCCCGAGGCCGCACTGGCCGATGCCAAGGCCACCATGGCGCAATTGCCGCCCGATCTGCCTTGCATTTTCATGACCACCGCCCCGGTGCATGGCGGCAAGGTGAACAAGCTGCGCAGCCGCGCGCAGGAAAACATCCGCGGCGCCTTTACCAGCATCGGCAGCCGGTGCAGTTTTGTCGATGGCTATACCAAGGCCACTCTGGCGGCCAATCAGAACGTCTCGGCCAACTTTCGCCGCAAGCCTTCGGGGGCGATCAAAGACCCGTTTCACCCCACCGAATCTGCGGCGCGCGCGTTCCTGTCGCTGCGCTCGGACGCGCTTTGTGCGGCAATCTCGGCGCAGTTGAAGTGACCGGATCACGGAAATGCCGCCCCGGGTCACCTCTGCGCGATATCACGGAAATGTCGGCCCACGGGCGCTGTTGCCCCGCTAAGAAGGGGGCAGGCGTTCATAAGAGGAGACGATGATGCGCAGATCTTTCGGGCTTGCCGCGGCGTTCGCGGTGCTGATGACCTCGGCTGCTTTCGCGGGCGAGCAGTTTGTCGATAAAACCGGTTTTGCCGTTTCGGGCTATGATGCGGTATCTTACTTCGATATCGCACAGACCCCGGTGGGCACGCCGCAAGCCGCACCGGCGGTTGGCAAAGCCAACATCACGGCGGAATACAACGGCGCGAAATTTGCCTTTGCCACCGAGGCCAACCGCGACCGCTTCAAGGCCGATCCGGCGGCATTTGCGCCCCAGTATGACGGCCATTGCGCATACGGCGTGGCGCAGGGCGGCAAGGTTCCGGGCAACCCGACGCTGTGGCGCATCGTCGATGGCAAGCTGTATCTGAACATCACCAAAAGCGTGGTCGGCTTTTGGGAGGAAGACATTCCGGGCAATCTGAAACTGTCGAAAAAGAACTGGAAGGGTATCGAGCCGAAGGGCGCGTCGCACGCCAAGATCCCCAATTTCACCTCCGGCGCCCCCGCCAAGGGCTAAGGCAAAATGGGCAAGGACGCGCCAATTGGTGCGCCTTGCCCCCGCTAAAGGCTTGTCACGCCGCGCCATAACTGGCAGCAGGGCGCAACTTCCAAGGCCCAAGCCCAAGGACCAAACCCTGTGACAAGCGCTCTTTCCGGCCTCCGCGTGCTCGACCTGTCGCGCATCCTTGCCGGGCCCACCGCCACTCAACTGCTGGCCGATCTTGGCGCCGAGGTCATCAAGATCGAGCGTCCGGGCACCGGCGACGATACCCGTGGCTGGGGGCCCCCTTTCGTGCAGGATGCCCAAGGTCAGGACACCGCCGAAAGCGCTTATTATCTTTCCGCCAATCGCGGCAAGAAATCCCTTGCCGTCAACATCGCCCATCCTGCCGGGCAGGCGTTGCTGCGCGGAATCGCCGCCCAATCCGATATTCTGGTCGAGAATTTCAAGCCGGGCGATCTGGCGCGCCATGGCCTTGATTATGCCAGCCTTGCCGCGCTGAACCCGCGCCTGATTTACTGCTCGATCACCGGATTTGGCCAGACCGGGCCGAATGCGTCCCGCGCGGGCTATGATTTTCTGGCGCAGGGCGAAGGCGGGCTGATGTCGCTTACCGGCGAGGCGGATGGCCGCCCGCTGAAGGCCGGTGTCGGCATCGCCGATGTGATGTGCGGCATGTATGCGGTGACGGGGATTCTGGCGGCTTTGAACGCGCGGCATACCACCGGGCTGGGCCAGCATATCGACTTGGCCTTGCTGGATACCCAAGTGGCATGGCTGATAAATCAAGGGGTTGGCTATCTGACGGATGGCAATATCCCGCCCCGGCGCGGCAATGATCACCCCACCATCGTGCCTTATGGCACCTTTCCGGCCTCGGATGGCACGTTCATTCTGGCCATCGGCAACGACAGCCAGTTCGCCCGTTTTGCCGCCCTCGCGGAGGCGGCACCCCTTGCCATGGATCCGCAATTCGCCACCAACGCCGCCCGCGTGCGCAACCGCGAAAGCATCGTGCCGCAGATCGAGGCGCTGACCCGCCTGCGCACAGGCGCCGATTGGCTGGCACTGCTCGCCACCGCAGGCATCCCCGCAGGCCCGGTGCATGATCTGGCCGCCACCTTCGCCAGCCCCCAGGTTGCCGCGCGCGGCATGAAGATATCGCTGCCCCACCCCACCGCCGCCAGCGGGCAGGTTGCCCTGATCGGCAATCCCCTGCACCTCAGCGCCACCCCCATTACCTACCGCAACGCGCCGCCCACGCTTGGCCAGCACAGCGGTGCCGTCCTGCGCGACATTCTGGGCCTTGGCCCGGAAACCCTCGCCACCCTGCGCGCCGACGGCACCATCGGAGGAACCTTATGACTGCCACCCTGACCGGCGCCGAAATCATCGGCCGCGCCCTTGCGGCGGCGGGGGCCACCCATGCGTTTGGCATTCCGGGCGGCGAGGTTCTGGCGGTCATGCACGGGCTCAACGACGCGGGGGTGCGCTTTACTCTGGTCAAGCACGAAAACTCCGGCGGGTTCTTTGCCGAGGGGCTGTGGCACAGCACCGGCGCGTTGCCGGTGCTGGTGGCGACACTTGGCCCCGGCGTGGCCAACGCGGTGAACGTGGTGGCGAATGCCATGCAAGACCGCGTGCCGCTGATCTTTCTGACCGGTTGCGTGGACGGTGCCGATGCCGAAACCTTCACCCATCAGGTGTTCGATCATCAGGCCCTGCTGCGCCCCATCGTGAAGGCCAGCTTTCGTGCCGCACCGGGGGCGGTTGGTGCGATGATGGCCAAAGCCATCGCCATAGCCACCTCGGGCCAACCCGGCCCGGTGCATATTGACGTGCCGATTTCGGTAGCCGAAGGCGTGCAGTCTGAAACCCCCGCGGCATATGCGGCCCCCATCCACCCCGGCCTGCCCGATGCCGCCAGCCTTGCCCGCGCCCTCGCCATCCTGAAAACCGCACAGCGCCCGCTGGCCATCACAGGCGTCGATGCGGTGAACGCAGGCGCCGGCCCCGCCATTGCCGCCTTTTGCGCGGCCCACGGCATTCCGCTGATCACCACCTACAAAGGCAAAGGCCTGATGCCCGAGGCGCATCCCCTGTGCCTTGGCGGCGCGGGCCTGTCGCCGCGCGCCGACAGCGTGCTCATGCCGCTGATCGCCGAGGCGGATGTCATCCTGCTGCTGGGCTATGATCCGATCGAAATGCGGATCGGCTGGCGCAACCCGTGGGGCAAGGCGCAAACCGTGATCGAGATCACCGCCACCCAGCGCAGCCACGGCATGCACCGGGTCGATCACACCCTGTTGGGCGCTTTGGCCGAATCCCTGCCGGCACTCGCCCATACCGCCGCGAACCGCTGGCCCGCAGGCACCATTGCCACCGCCAAATCCGCCCTCGCAGCCCTGTTTCAAGGCCCTGCAACCTGGGGCCCGCATGCGGTGTTCCGCACCCTGCGGCAGGTGATGCCGCCCGAAACCATCGTCACCGCCGATTCCGGCGCCCACCGCATTCTGGTCAGCCAGATGTGGCAATGCGCTGCCCCCCGCCTGATGCTGCAATCCACTGCCCTGTGTACCATGGCCTGTGCGCTGCCACTGGCGGCGGGGGCGAAGATGGGCCGCCCCGATCTGCCGGTGCTGGCCTTCATGGGCGATGCGGGGCTGGAAATGGGCGCGGGCGAGTTGGCCACCCTGCGCGATCTGCGGCTGCCGATAGTTCTTTGCGTGCTGGTGGATGAAAGCCTTGCCCTGATCGAGATGAAACAGCGCGCAGGCCAGCGCCCCACCCTTGGTGTCGAGTTTGGCGGCACCGATTTCCCCGCCCTCGCCCGGGCATTCGGCGGCCACGGGGTTTGGGTCGATGACATAACCGCCCTCGCACGCGAAGCCCAGGACGCACTTTCCCGTGATCACTTTACGCTGATTGCCGCGCGGATAAGCAAACGTGCCTACGATGGGGCGTTCTAAGGGATTGTGATACCTGTCAATTATACGCTACACGCCGTTTCCTTGCGGGAATGTTTCAGAAATCGCAATGGATTGAACACTGCGTGAACAACGCTGTCGTGAGTTGCTCCAAGGCCGGTTTTGGCGTTTGCCTTGAGCTGAGTGCGAAGGAGAAGTCGATGACAATGTCTTATGATTTGAGTGGCATGCAAACCACGCTTGCGACACCGCTGATGGCCGATTGGGATCGGACGATCCGCGGCGTGCTATCCCATGCGGCGGCCACCGGGCCGGATCTGAACAAGGTTCTCGATGCCGCCCCCGATTTCGCTTTGGGCCACGCAATCAAGGGCCTGTCCTGCCTGATGCTGGGGCGTGCCGAACTGGTTGGCGTGGCCGCCGACGCCCTTGCCGCCGCCCGCATCGCCGCAACCCGCCAGACCCCCGCGCCGCGCGAGATGGTGTTTGTCGAGGCGCTGGCCGATTGGCTGGCGGGGCAGCCGTCACAAGCCGCAGCCCGCATGCAAGCGATGCTCGATGCAAATCCGCGCGACGCGCTGGCGATGAAACTGATACAGGCCATCCACTTCATCATGGGCCGCCCGACCGCCATGCGCCAATCGGCCGAAGGCGTGCTGGGGGCCTGGGGCGATCATCCGGCCAAGGGCTTTCTCTACGGCTGCCACGCCTTTTCGCTTGAGGAAACCGGCGAATATGCCCGTGCCGAAAAGGTGGGCTGCGAAGGCATCGAACTGGCCAATGACGATGCCTGGGGTCTGCATGCCGTGGCCCATGTGCATGACATGACCGGCCGCGCGCGTGAGGGGCTGGTCTGGCTTGAAGGGCGCGAGGCGTCATGGGCGCATTGCAACAACTTCCGCTTTCACGTCTGGTGGCACCGCGCGCTGATGTATCTTGATCTGGGCGAGTATGATCAGGCGCTGGCGGTGTATGACCGCGATATCCGGGCCGAGAAAACCGATGATTACCGTGATGTGTCCAACGCCGCCTCGCTGTTGTCGCGGCTGGAGTTGGAGGGCATCTGCGTTGGCAACCGCTGGGAAGAGCTAGCCGATCTGTCTGAGCGCCGCGCCACCGACGGCTGCCTTGCCTTTGCCGATCTGCACTACCTTCTGGCCCTGATCGGCGGCGACCGCGATACCGCTGCGGCCCGGCTGATCGGCCGGATGGCCAAGGCCCGCCCCGATGGTGGCGAGGCGAATCGCATCATCGCCCATCCCGGATTGCGGGTTGCCAACGGATTGCAAGCCTTTGCGGCGGGTGAATATTCGTCCGCCTGGCTGCATCTGCGGGAATCCCGCACCGATTTGCAGCAGATCGGCGGAAGTCATGCACAGCGCGACGTGTTCGCCCGCATCACCATTGAGGCGGCGCTGCGTGGCGGTTATCTTGATGCAGCCGAGCGTTTGCTGGGCGACCGCACCCGTCAGCGTGCCAATCAGCAAGACGGCTATACCATGCGCCGCCTCGATCTGATCCACGCCGCCCGCACTCAGGCTGTCTGAAACCCAATGACCCCCGCCCGCCCCACCATCCGCGACCCGCGCCTTGATTTCTTTCGCGGCATCGGCATGTTCATCATCCTGATCGCCCATATCACCGACAATCCCTGGACGCTGTATATCCCCGCCCGCTTCGGGTTTTCCGACGCGACCGAGATGTTCGTGTTCTGCTCTGGGATGGCCTCGGCCATCGCTTTCGGGGCGGTGTTTGCGCGGGCCGGCTGGCTGATGGGGGCGCTGCGCATCGCCCAGCGGCTTTGGCAGGTGTATTGGGCGCATCTGGGGGTGTTCTTTGTCGGCCTTCTGTCGATGCTGCTCTTGAACGAAAGCCATCTGTTCGAGAAAGACTATATCGCCCTGCTGAACCTCAAGCCGTTCCTGACGGCCACCGGCCCCAATCTGATCGGGCTGATGACGCTGACATATGTGCCGAATTATTTTGATATCCTGCCGATGTATCTGGTCATTCTGGCGATGATCCCGGTGATCATGGCGCTGGCGCAGATCGACACCCGCCTGCCCATCGCGGCCTCGGCACTGCTCTGGGCCTATGCCAACGCCACCGGCCTTAACCTTCCCGCCGAATGGTGGTTCGCCAACGGCTCGATGCGCGGCTGGTTCTTTAACCCGTTCGGCTGGCAACTGGTGTTTTTCACCGGCTTTTTCCTGATGCAGGGCTGGCTGCCCGCCCCCCCCGTCAACCGCTGGCTGATCGCCATCGCCGTGGCCGTGCTGGTGATCTCGCTGCCCTTTGCGTGGTACGTCACCATCAACGCCTCGGATCTTGTGCGCGGCTGGCGCACCGCGCATGTGCCGCTGTTCGATAAAACCCCCTTCGGCATTCTGCGCTATGTGCATTTTCTGGCGCTGGCCTATCTTGCGTGGATCGCCGTCGGCCCGATGGGCAGCCGCCTGTCGCAAGGCCGCATCTGGCCCCGGATCGTTGGCGTCATCTCTCGCGTAGGCCAGCAATCACTGGCGATTTTCATGACCTCGATGGTGTCGGCCCGCCTGTTCGGGGTGGTGCTTGATGTGGCCGGGCGCGGCCCTCTGGTGGTGCTTCTGGTCAATCTGGCAGGCTTTGCCCTGATCATCGGCGTGGCCGGATTTGTGGCCTACCTCAAGCGCCAACCGTGGAAACTGCGTGCCCAGCCCAAAGCTGCTGCCGTCGAGGTAACACCATGACCGATCTTACCCGCCGCGATACCCTGTCGCTGTTGGCGGCCCTGTCGGCGTTTGGCCTTGCCCCGGCGCATGCCGAAACCCCCGAAGTGGCGGGCATGACGCTGGGCACCCCGGTGCCGTTCAACCCGGCCATGGTGCAGATCATCGCCCGTGATCTGGCGGCGAAACCGTTTCAGGCCCCGCCGATGGTGCCGAAGGGCTGGCAAGACCTGACCTTCGATCAGTTTCGCGGCATCTGGTTCGATACCCGCCACACCCTGTGGCGTGGCACCAAAGGCGCGGCCGAGGTCGAATTCTTCCCGGCGGGCCTCTATTTCACCTCGCCCGTCAGCATCAACGCGGTCGAGGATAACACCGCCCGCCCCGTCAAATTCGAGATACGGGTGTTCGACACCACCGATCAATTCCCCAAACTGCCCGAGGAAGGCGCCGGTTTCGCCGGGTTCCGCCTGCTGGGCGAATTGGAAACCGAGGGCCGCTTTCAGGAATACGCGGTGTTTCAGGGGGCCACGTACTTTCGCGCCATCGCCCGTGGCCAGAATTACGGCCTTTCCGCCCGCGGCCTCGCCCTGAAAACCGCCTCGCCCAAAGGCGAAGAGTTCCCCTTCTTCACCGAATTCTGGGTCGAGGCCGCGGTTCAGGGCGCACCATCCGTCCGCGTCCACGCCCTGATGGACAGCCCCAGCGTGGCCGGTGCCTTCACCTTCACCATCGCACGCGGCGCGCCCACCGTGATCGAGGTCGAGGCCCGCCTTTACCCGCGCGTCGATCTGGACGAGGTGGGCATCGCCCCCGGCACTTCGATGTTCACCTTCAATCAGGCCAACCGCGCCGCCTTTGATGATTTCCGCGATGCGGTGCATGACAGCGACGGCTTGCTGATGCTGACCGGCGCGTCGGAACTGATCTGGCGGCCGCTGACCAATCCCAAAACCCTTGAAATCAGCGCCTTCGCCGATACGTCGCCGCAAGGCTTTGGCCTGATGCAGCGCGCGCGTCAGGTTGGCGCGTTCGAGGATCTGGTGGCACATTACGAAAACCGTCCCTCGCTTTGGGTGGAACCGATGGGCGACTGGGGCGCGGGCCATGTGGTGCTGGTTGAAATTCCCACCGATACCGAGGTCAACGACAACATCGTCGCCTTCTGGCGCCCGCAAGAGCCGCTCAAGGCGGGGGCCGAGCATGTGCTGCAATACCGCTTGCACTGGTGCAGCACGGCCCCGGTGGAAGGCACCGTTGCCCGCGTGATCGACAGCCGCACCGGCGCGCGCATCTGGGAAGAGGGCCGCATCTTCGCCGTCGATTTCGAACCCCACCCGGCGCTGGGCGACGATCCGGCCCAGCTTGAAGGCGTGATTTCCACCAGTGCCGGCGAGATCACCACCTGGATCGTACAGAAAAACCCGGCCACCGGCGGCATGCGGCTGGATTTCACCGTGCATGCGCCCGATGCCCCGAACGTGGAATTGCGCGCCGAACTGCACCGCAATGGCCGCCGTATCTCCGAGATATGGCTGAACCGCTGGGTGGCAAAATGACCCAGGCCCTCCGACAGCCGCTGTTGCCCGATGCAGCCACCCGCGCTGCCAGCCCGGAACTTCAGGTTCCTGAACTTGCCATGCCCGATCAGGATTTCCGCCGCGCCTTTGTCGATCCCGCCGCCCCGGCCCTGCGCCGCCAGCCGCTGATCGGCCTGCGGCGGCTGGCGGCCTTTGCCCCGTCGCTGGTGCTTTGCCTGTCGCTGGCTTACGGCGCGCTCAGCTGGTTTTCGCTCGATGGCGATATCTCGCTGATTGAACTTGTGCTGACCTTGCTCAGCACCTTCGCCTTTTTCTGGGTGACGGTTTCGGTGTCCACTGCCGTGCTGGGCCTGTTCTGGCGGCCAAAGCCGCGCGCCAAAGGGCCGGTGTCCGGGCTGTCGGTGGCCGTGCTGCTGCCGATGTACGGCGAACCCGCCGCACCCACCATTTCCGCCGCCATCACCCTGCTGTCGCGGCTTTACGGGTTGAACCACCCGCACCGGTTCAGCCTGCATATCCTGTCCGACACCCGCGATCCGAACGCGGTTGCGGCGGAACATGCCACCGTCGCCTATTTCCGCACCTCGCACCCGCATTTGCAGCTGAATTACCGCCGCCGTGCCGAGAACACCGATTACAAATCCGGCAATCTGCGCGAATGGGTGCGGCGCGCCGGGGCGGATCACGAGGCGATGCTGGTGCTGGATGCCGACAGCGTGATGGGCGCCGATGCGGTGATCCGCATGGCCGATACCATGGCGATGGACCCGTCGCTTGGCCTGTTGCAAAGCCTGCCGCGCCTGCTGCCGGGCGGCACCTTGTGGCAGCGGATGCAGGAATTTGCAGCCCAGGTTTACGGCGTGAACCTTGGCCGGGGCCACGCGCTCTGGGCCGGGAACGAGGCGAACTTCATGGGCCATAATGCGCTGTTGCGCACCCGTGCCTTCGCGGCCTGTGCCGGACTGCCGCATCTGCCCGGTCGCAGGCCGTTGGGCGGTGTCATCCTCAGCCATGATTTCGTCGAGGCGGCGCTGATCCGCCGTGCCGGATGGGCGGTGCGTGTGCTGCCCGAGGCCGAGGCCAGCTTTGAGGATACCCCCGAAAACCTGCTCGGCTATATCCGCCGCGACAGGCGCTGGTGTCAGGGCAACATGCAGCATCTGCGCCTGCTCAGAACCCCCGGCCTGCACCTTGTGTCGCGGTTTTACCTGCTGCAAGGGGCGATGGCCTATCTTGCGTCGGTCTGGTGGCTGGTGCTGTTGTGCCTTTGGGCGGCGCTGGGCGATGGCGGCGTGATCCGCTATTTCGCCGATGCCAACCCGATGATCCCGGTCTGGCCCGCCTTTCCGCCGGTGGCGCAGGGCACGATTTCCGGCCTTGTCGGGCTGATGCTGCTGGCACCCAAGCTGATCGGGGCTGCCGCCTTTCTGCGCGACAACCGGTTGGGCGCGGGCAACCGGCTGCCGTTTCTGGCCACTCTGCTGCTGGAGATGGGGCTGTCGGTGCTGGTCGCCCCCATGCTGATGGTGCATCATGTGCGCGCCGTCTTGCGCACCTTTGCCGGGTTCGATGCCGGTTGGTCACCGCATTGCGCGGGCCGCCCCACCCTGCCGCTGTTGCTGCGCTTTCATGCCACCGAATCGCTGCTGGGCGTGGTGTTGATCGGCCTTGCCGTCGCGGGGTATCTGACGCTCTGGCTGCTGCCGGTGGCGGTTTGCCTGTTGCTTGCGGTGCCGCTTTCGGCATTGGTGGCGGCCAACGCCCGCCGCTGGCCGCTCTACCGTTTTGCCACTCAGGATCTGACCACAGCCCCGCGCATGCTGACCAATCAGATGAACCGCGAGGCCCGGATTTGAAGCGTTACCTCTTGATGTTTCTGACCGGCCTGACTGTCGCCACCCTGTCTTGCCTGCCCGCCTCCGCCGGTTGCCTTGCCGACCCCGCGCCGTGCAAATTCGATCTGGGCACCTATCACCTGATCCTGCCCGAAGGTGCCGATCCCGCCAAACCGCTGCCCGCCGTGATGTTTTTGCACGGCTGGGGTGGCACCGGTGCCGCCACCATCAAGAACACCGGCATGATGTCGGTCATCCTCGATCGGGGCTATGCGATGATCGCCCCCGATGGCCTGCCCGACGCCGAGGCCAATGGCGGCAGTTGGGATTTCCACCCCGATTATCCGCAGAAACGCGACGAGATCGCTTTTCTCAAAGGCGCCGCCGATGATGCCGCCAAGCGCTTCGGCATCGACCGCAGCCGCATCCTGCTGGCAGGCTTTTCCATCGGCGGCTCGATGACGAGCTATGTCGCCTGTCAGGATCCCGGCGCTTTTGCCGCCTATGCGCCGGTTGCGGGCAGTTTCTGGCGGCCTCACCCTGCGGCCTGCGCGGGGCCGGTCCGCCTGTTGCACACCCACGGCTGGACAGATGTTACCGTGCCGCTGGAAGGACGCAGCTTTGGCGGCGGCGCCTTTGCCCAAGGCGATGTGTTTCAGGCGATGGAGATCTGGCGCGCCGCCAACCGCTGCGCCAAGGCGATGCCCGATGGGTTCCAGATGACCGGCATTTACTGGATTCGCCGCTGGACTGGCTGCGCCGATGGCTCGGCCCTCGAATTCGCGCTGCATGAGGGCGCGCATGGCATCCCCAAAGGCTGGGCGACGCTGGCACTGGATTGGTTCGAAGGGCTCTGAGCCGCTTGCCCTTCGCGCCGTCCCGCCCTAATCACAGCCCCATGTTCACCGTCGCCGCCTTTTATCACTTCGCCCGCTTTGCCGATCCCGCCGCCCTGCAAGGCCCGCTGTTGCAGCTTTGCCGTGCGGGCGGCGCAAAGGGTTCGCTTTTGCTGGCGCCCGAAGGCATCAACAGCACTGTTGCAGGCAGCCGCGCGGCCATCGGCGCAATCCTCGCCCATATCCGCGCCCTGCCCGGATGCGCGGGGCTGGAGTGGCAAGAGGCGCAAAGCGAAACCCAGCCCTTCGCCCGCATGAAAGTGCGCCTGAAGCGCGAGATCGTCACCATGGGCCAGCCCGATGTTGACCCTTTGGCGCGCAAAGGCCATTACGTGCAGCCCGCCGACTGGAACGCACTGATATCGGCCCCGGATGTGGCGGTGATCGACACCCGCAACGCCTATGAAACTGCCATCGGCAGCTTTGCCGGCGCGATTGACCCCGGCACCGACAGCTTTGGCGCTTTTCCGGCATGGTGGCAGGCCAACAAAGCGGCCTATGCGGGCAAACGCATCGCCATGTTCTGCACCGGCGGCATCCGCTGCGAGAAATCCACCAATTATCTGCTGGGGCAGGGGGTCGATCAGGTGTTCCACCTGAAGGGCGGCATCCTGAAATATCTCGAAGAGGTGCCAAAGGCCGCAAGCCTGTGGCAGGGCGAGTGCTATGTGTTCGATGGCCGCGTCTCGGTGGCGCACGGCCTTGCGCCCGGCAGCTATGGCATGTGCCACGCCTGCGGCCGCCCGATCAGCGCCGATGACATGAAATCCCCCAGCTATGAGCGTGGCGTCTGCTGCCTGCACTGTGCCGGGGAATACCCCGAACCCGACCGCGCCCGTTTCCGCGAACGTCAGCGCCAGCTTGATCTGGCCGCCGCCCGCCGCGCCATGCCGGATTGACAATTCTTATTGTTTCTGTCAACTAATAGTTCAGCCAAGCCAACCGCCCCTTTGACCAGCCCGGCCTCTTTTCGCAAACCGCAAGAGGAACGCATCATGCCAAAACCGGACCCCAAACCGATATCCGACAGTCAGACGCTGCCGCACCCCCCCGCGCCGATCACCAACATCTGGGAAGTGCTGACCAGTGCCACCGGCACCGGCCTGTCGCTGCGGGCGTTCGAGGCCATGCTGGACCGCATCGAACTGCGGCCCTGAAACTGCGGCCCTGAAACGGCGGCCCTGAAACTGCGGCCCTGAAACTGCGGCCTTAACGCATCCGCAGCCCGGTCTTGCTGTCAAATGCCATCACCTGCCCCGTCTCGATCTTCACCCCCACCATCGAGCCCATCTTCACATCCGGCCCCAGATCGGCGTCGTCATGCGCCTCGATCACCAGCCGCTCGCCGGTTGCCGCCGACAGATGCACGAACGAGGTGCCGCCCAGCTTTTCCGTCATCTCCACCCGGTGGCTGCGGCCGCTCGGGTCAACCGTCAGATGCTGCGGCCTGATCCCCAGCGTCACCGCGCCACCGCTGGCCGGCAATCCCGTGGTCATGGCAACCGTTGTTCCCAGCCCCTTGGCATCAACCATGCCACCACCCACAACCACACCCGACACAAAGTTCATCGCCGGGCTGCCGATAAAGCCCGCGACAAACTTGTTGTCGGGGTTGTGATACAACTCAAGCGGCGCGCCCACCTGTTCCACCCGGCCCGCCCGCAAGACAACGATCTTGTCGGCCAGCGTCATCGCCTCGACCTGATCATGCGTCACATAGATCATCGTGGTGCCCAGTTCTCGGTGCAGGCGGGCGATTTCCACCCGCATTTCCACCCGCAACTCGGCATCAAGGTTCGACAGCGGCTCGTCGAACAGGAACACTTTCGGGCCACGCACGATGGCCCGCCCGATCGCCACCCGCTGCCGCTGGCCGCCCGAAAGCGCCTTGGGCTTGCGCGCCAGATAATCATCCAGCTTCAGGATGCGGCTGGCTTCCTTCACCTTGGCGGCGATCTCACTGGCCGGATGTCCGGTCATCTTCAAACCAAAGCCCATGTTCTCGCCCACCGTCATGTGCGGGTAAAGCGCGTAGGTCTGGAACACCATGGCGATGCCGCGCTCGGCAGGGTCCACGTTGGTGACATCGCGCGCGCCGATGCTGATGGCGCCGCCGCTGGTATCCTCCAGCCCCGCCACCATCCGCAAAAGCGTAGACTTGCCACACCCCGAGGGGCCGACGAACACCACGAACTCGCCATCGGTGATCTCAAGATCAATGCCGTGAATGACCTGCACATCGCCGAACCGTTTGACGACTTTCTTAAGCGTAACCTCCGCCATGGTATCCCTCCCCCTTTGATGCCCTAGTCCTGTTCCGGAAAACGCCAGCTTTCCGCTTCAACCGCAATCCGCGCTGCTGTGTCCTTCACCCGCCCCGCCTGCGCCTCCAAAGCGTCAAGCGTGGTCAGCGCCGTGGTCGATGTCACCGAAACCGCCCCCAGCACCCGGCCGGCGCGGCTGACGATCGGCACCGCCACGCAGATGATTCCCGGCTCGTGTTCCTCGCGGTCAAAGGCGTGGCCCCGCTCGCGAATCAACCGCAGTTCGGCGCGCAGTTTCGCGGGGGTGTCGAGGGTGTTGGCGGTAAAGCGGTGAAAACTTTGCCGGTCAAGCGCTGCGGCCAGCCGTGCATCGCTCACATAGGCCAGCATCGCCTTGCCCACCCCGGTGCAATAGGCCGGGCCCACCTTGCCCGCACTGGAAAACATGTCCACCGGACGCGCAGCATTGCGCTTGTCCACGTATAAAACCTGCCCCTGATCCATCTGCGCCAGATGGATGGTCTGCCCGGTTTCCTGCGCCAATTCATCGAGATAGGGCCGCGCCAGAGGTGCCAGAGAACTTTGCGCCCAGGCCACATGCGCAAGCCGCACCAGCCGTACACCCAGCGTGTAGGTGCCGCGATCCGCATCCATCTGCAGCATGCCCTGACTGGTCAGGGTCTGCAAAAACCGGTAAAGCGTGGCCTTGGGATAGGCACTGTGCGCCAGCAACTCGCCAAAGCGCACCGGCCGTCCGGCCAGCGCCACCATGTCCAGAACGTCAAGCGCCTTGCCAACCGTCCCGTCCGAGTTACTCTCCGATCCCATGCGGTTTGCGTCCTCCTCACGCCTGTTGACAAGGCTAGACGATCTGCCGCATAGTTTCAACATTAAAGACTAAGTTTCACATAATGGAACCAAAAGGGAGGAAACCATGGTCCATACCAAAACTGGTGCAGCAGCACTCGTTGTGGGCTTGCTGTTGGCAAGCACCGCAATGGCCGAGAAACGCACGCTCACCTACTTCGCCGATTACGACGCCAATCCATTGGCCGGCATGGAAGCGCTGATCGCCGATTTCGAGGCTGCGAACCCCGATGTCGACGTGGTGTTGCAGAACTTCGATCACGAAGGCTACAAGACCGCCATCCGCAACTTTCTGACCACCGACAGCCCGGATCTTGCCAACTGGTACGCCGGCAACCGTATGGCCCCCTTCGTCGCCGCCGGGCAGTTTCAGGACGTGACGGATGTTTGGGAAGCCAATGGTCTGGGCGACAGCCTTGCCTCGGCCAAGGCGTCGATGACCATCGACGGCAAGCAGTGGGGCGTGCCCTATACCTATTACCAGTGGGGCATCTACTTCAACAAAGACGTGTACAAGCAGGTCGGCGCTGAAGTTCCCACCAACTGGGATGGCTTCATTGCCAACTGCGCGTTGTTCAAGGCGGCGGGCATCGACTGCCTGACCACCGGCACTTCGGCGCTGTGGCCCGGCGCTGGCATCTTCGATTACATGTCGCTGCGCACCAATGGCTACGAGTGGCACATGGATCTGACCGCCGGCAAGATCGCATGGACCGATCAGAAAACCCGCGACGTGTTCGCACAATGGGCGAAACTGGTCGAGCCGGGCTATGTCACCGCAAACCACGCTGCCATCGACTGGCAGGATGCGGCGGCACTGCTGGTGCAGGGCAAGGCTGCGAACTACGTCATGGGCAACTTTGCCGTGGCCACGTTCAAAGAAGGCGGCATGACCAACGACAACCTCGGCTTCATGCCGTTCCCGGAAATCACTCCGGGCGTGCCACGTGCCGAAGATGCGCCAACCGACACCATCCACATCACGGCTGGTGCCAAGAACGTCGCCGACGCCAAGCTGTTCCTGGCCTATGTGGCGTCTGCCGATGCGCAGACCAAGCTGAACGCCACGCTTGGCCAACTGCCCACCAACAAGAACTCCACCGTGGCGGCTGACGATCCGTTCATCTCGGCGGGCTTCACGATGCTGTCCGAGGCCTATGCTTTGGCGCAGTTCTTCGACCGTGACGCGCCAGCAGAGATGGCAAAGGCCGGCATGGAAGGCTTCCAGGAGTTCATGGTAAAGCCCGAGCGTCTGGACGCGATCCTTGAGCGTCTGGAAAAAGTGCGCGCCACCGCATACTGAAAACTCTGCCGGACGCGCCTTCGGGCGCGTCCGGACTTTCAGGCGAGACACCACCTGCGCAGGCCCGCCGTATCCTTCCCGCCACTGTCGCTGCCCGGAGGTTCAAATGTCCACCTATTGGAAATCCAACCAGCGCCGTCTGGCCCCCTGGCTGTTTCTGGCACCCGGCATGGTGATGTTCATGATCTACGTGATCATCCCGATTTTCCAATCCATGTGGCTGTCGTTTTACGACTGGGATGGCCTTGGTGCCAAAACCTGGATCGGCACCGCCAATTATGTCGAACTGTTCGACGACGACGCGTTTTTCACCTCGCTGAAAAACAACGTGATCTGGCTGGTCCTGTTCATGCTTGCGGTGCCGATCGGCCTGATGATGGCGATCTTCCTGAACCAGACAGTGCGCGGCATCCGCATCTACAAATCGCTGTTCTTTTTTCCCTTCGTGATATCGCAGGTGGTCGTCGGCCTGATGTTCGCGTGGTTCTATGCGCCCAATTTCGGCCTGCTCTATCTGCTGACCGAATTTCTCACCGGCTCCGGCATCGCCCTGCTGGCGGACGAGGATTACGTCAACTATGGCATCATCGCGGCTGGCCTCTGGCCGCAGGTTGCCTATGTGATGATCCTGTATCTGACAGGTCTGAACAACGTCGCCCCCGATCAGGTCGAGGCGGCGCGTCTCGATGGGGCCAAGGGTTGGAAGATGCTCTGGTACGTCATTATCCCGCAACTGCGCCCGGCCACCTTCATCGCCATCGTTGTCACCGTCATCGGCGCGCTGCGCTCGTTTGACCTCGTGTCCATCATGACCTCGGGCGGCCCTTACGGCTCGTCGCGGGTGCTGTCCTACTACATGTATGAACAGGCGCTGTCGGAATACGGCTACCGTATGGGCTACGGGGCCGCCATCGCTGTGGTGCTGTTCGGCATCATGATGATCTTCATCTCGGGCTTCATCTGGAAGATGTGGCGCGACGAAACGGAGCGATAACCATGTTCCCACGCCCCATCGAACAAACCTCGCGGTCCACCCAGATCATGTACAAGGTGGCGCTGCCAATCGCCCTGTTCATCTGGCTGTTCCCGATGCTGGGTGTCGCCCTCACCTCGCTTCGCCCGGCCTCCGATCTGGCGCAGGGCAATTATTTCGGCATGCCGTCCTACATCGCCTTCGAGAATTACGCCGACGTGTTCCGCAATTCGGCCATCGGGCAGTACATCCTGAACTCGTTCAAGCTGACCATTCCGGTGGTAATCGGGGTGGTCGCCCTTTCCACCATGACCGGCTTTGCCCTTGGCATCTACAAATTCCGCTTCAACATGTTGATATTCTTCATCTTCGTGGCCGGAAACTTCGTGCCCTTCCAGATTCTGATGGTGCCGGTGCGCGATATGACGGTCAACCTCGGCCTGATCAACACCACCACCGGCCTTGGCCTGTTCCACATCGCCTTTCAAACCGGCTTTTGCACCCTGTTCATGCGCAACTTCATCAAGGCGATGCCGTTCGAACTGATCGAGGCCGCCCGCGTGGAAGGCATCTCGGAAATCCAGATTTTCTGGCACATCGTTGTCCCCCTGATGCGCCCGGCCATCGCGGCCCTTTCGGTGCTGGTGTTCACCTTCATCTGGAACGAGTATTTCTGGGCCACCGTGCTGACCACATCCGCCAGCATCCAACCCGTCACCGCCGGCCTCAACTCGCTCAACGGCCAGTGGATCGCCGCCTGGCATCTGGTTTCGGCCGGGTCCATCATCGCCGCCCTGCCGCCCGTTCTGATGTTCTTCCTGATGCAGAAACATTTCATCGCGGGCCTCACCCTCGGAGCCGTAAAATGACCAGAATTGCCTTCATCGGGGCTGGCTCGACCGTCTTCATGAAGAACCTGATCGGTGATGCGCTGAACACAGCCTCGCTTGCCGGGGCGACGTTTGCGCTGATGGATATTGATGCCAAACGTCTGGCGGAATCGGAAACCGTCGTGCGCAAGATGGTGCATTCGCTGAACGCCACGGCGAAAATCGAAACCCACACCGATCAGCGCCGCGCCCTGCAAGGTGCTGATTTCGTGATCACCGCCTTTCAGATCGGCGGCTACAAACCCAGCACGGTCGTCGATTTCGATGTCCCCAAGAAATACGGCCTGCGCCAGACCATCGCCGATACGCTTGGCGTCGGTGGCATCATGCGCGGGCTGCGCACCGTGCCACATCTGTGGAAACTGGCCGAGGATATGCGCCAGATCTGCCCCCTCGCGCTGTTGCTGCAATACGTCAACCCGATGGCCATAAACACTTGGGCCTTGGGCGCAAAATACCCTGATATCAAACAGGTGGGCCTCTGCCATTCGGTGCAGAACACCACCGAGGAACTGGCCTTCGATCTGAACATCCCCGTCACGGACCTGCGCTTTCGTGCCGCCGGCATCAACCACATGGCGTTTTTCCTGAACCTTGAGGCGCGCAACCCCGACGGCAGCTACCGCGATCTCTACCCCGCCTTGCGCGACGGCTATCGCGCCGGCCGCATCCCCAAAACCCCGCTGGAACGCCCGCATTGCCAGAACAAGGTGCGCTATGAAACCATGATGCACTTCGGCCATTTCGTGACCGAATCCTCCGAACATTTCGCCGAATACGTGCCGTGGTTCATCAAGGATAACCGCCCCGACCTGATCGAGAAATTCGGCATCCCGCTGGATGAATACCCGCAGCGTTGCGAGTTGCAGATCGCCGCCTGGGCCAGACAGGCCGAAGCCTACGCCAAAGCCGATACGATCGAGGTGAAACCCACCCACGAATACGCCGCCACCATCATGAATTCCATCATCACCGGCACGCCTTCGGTGATCTATGGCAATATCCCGAACCGTGGCTATATCCCCCAACTCCCGGAAGGTGCCGCCGTCGAGGTGCCGGTTCTGGTGGACGCAAACGGGTTGCAGCCCACTTGCGTCACCGGCATCCCGCCGCAGCTGATTGCCCTGATGCGCACCAATATCAACGTGCAGGAACTGACGGTTGCCGCCCTGATGGAAGAAAACCGCGATCACATCTATCATGCCGCGATGCTGGATCCGCACACCGCCGCCGAACTGGATCTTGGCCAGATCCGCGCTTTGGTCGATGATCTGATCGACGCGCATGGCGATATGCTGCCCCGCTGGCTGCAAACCCGTCAGGCCGCCTGATTGCTGCGGGCCGCCTGATTTCTGCTGTCCTGATTTACCCCTGCCGGAGGCACCACCCCGATGACCAAACCCGACGGCAACGCCACCCGCCGCAACCGCGCCTGGTATGGCAAGAACGACAAGGATGGTTTCATCCACCGCTCCTGGATGAAGAATCAGGGCTTTCCCGATCATGTGTTCGATGGCCGCCCGATCATCGGCATCTGCAACACCTGGTCGGAACTCAGCCCCTGCAACTCGGGTCTGCGTGATCTGGCCGAAGGCGTCAAACGCGGGGTCTGGGAGGCGGGCGGTTTTCCGGTCGAATTCCCGGTCACCTCCTTGGGCGAGGCGCAGATGAAGCCCACCGCCATGCTGTTTCGCAACCTGCTGGCGATGGATGTCGAGGAATGCATCCGCGCTTACGGCATGGACGGGGTGGTACTGCTGGGCGGCTGCGATAAAACCACGCCGGGGCAGTTGATGGGCGCGGCCTCGGTCGATCTGCCCGCCATCGTGGTGTCCTCCGGGCCGATGCTCAACGGCAAATGGCAGGGCAAGGATATCGGTTCCGGCACCGATGTCTGGCGCTTTTCCGAGGC
>JANNAV010000014.1:0-8462 GCA_031384695.1 Paracoccaceae bacterium | reverse complement strand
TGATGCAGGCGGTGCGGCCCGAGGTGGGAGTGCATCTGGAGCGGTTCTTCCGGGTGCCCGCCTTGCAGCCCGAGGTGGGCGGTGCGGCGGAGGCGCTGGTGCGGCGGCTGACGGGGGATAATGCCACGGGCGTGGTCAGTTACGGCACCGAGGCCGGGCAGTTTCAGGAGGCGGGGTATTCGGCAGTGGTTTGCGGGCCGGGCGATATAGCACAAGCGCATCAGGCGGATGAATATCTTGAGGTGGCCGAGTTCGAGGCGGGGCAGCGGTTCATGCGGGCGCTGCTGGAGGAGCTTGCGTGATGGCGTTTCCGATTTCCGAGGCCACGGCGGTACGCTTCGCGGGCCCCTTGCCCGCCACCTGCGATGTGGTGGTGATTGGCGGCGGGGTGATTGGCGTCATGACCGCATGGTATCTGGCCGAGCGGGGCATGCGGGTGGTGTTGTGCGAATAGGGCCGGATTGGCGGTGAGCAATCGGGGCGCAACTGGGGCTGGATCCGCCAGCAGGGCCGCGACCCGGACGAATTGCCGATCATGGTGGAAAGCCTCGCGATCTGGAAAACCCTTGCCGCAGAGTTTGGCGAGGGCTTGGGGTTTCGCGCCACGGGGGTGTTGTATCTGGCGCGGCGCGAGGCCGAAATGGCGGAGTTCGAGGCCTGGCTGGCGCATGCGCGGGCGCATGGCCTCGATACCGTGATGCAATCGGGCGCGCAGGTGCGGGCGGCGATCAGCGGCGCGGCGGCGCCCTGGCTGGGCGGGTTGCTGACGCCGTCGGATGCGCGGGCCGAGCCTTGGGTGGCGGTGCCGCTGTTGGCGGAGGGTGCGGCGCGGCGCGGGGCGGTGATTGTTGAGAATTGTGCTGTGCGCAGGCTTGACCGGGCTGCGGGGCGGATTTGCGGCGTGATCACCGAAGCGGGCCGGGTGGCCTGCGATCAGGTGGTGGTGGCGGGGGGGGGCGTGGTCGTCCTTGCTGCTGCGCGCCGAGGGGGTGGCCATTCCGCAGCTATCGGTGCTGGCCTCGGTGGCGGCGACCGAACCGATGGCCGAGGTCTATGCCGGCAATGCGGCGGATGACCGGTTTGCCTTTCGCAGGCGGGCGGACGGGGGCTATTCGATTGCACCGGGGGCGCGGCATGATTTCTTTGTCGGGCCGGATGCGTTGCGCAACTTTGCCAGTTATCTGCCGGTTTTGCGCAAGGATTTCCGGTCAACCCATCTGCGCGTCGCAGCGCCTGCGGGCTATCCCGATGGCTGGCGCACAGCGCGGAACTGGGCCGGGGACGAGATATCGCCCTTCGAGCGGATGCGGGTGCTGAACCCGGCACCGAACCTGCGCATATTGGCGGCGGTGCAGGATGATTTCGCGCGCGCCTTGCCGGGGTTAGGGCGGCCAAAGCTGCGCGCGGCATGGGGCGGGATGATCGATTCTATGCCCGATGTGGTGCCGGTGGTGGACAGGGTGGCCGGCGTTCCGGGGTTGGTGATTGCGACGGGCATGTCGGGCCACGGCTTTGGCATCGGGCCGGGCATGGGGCGGGTGGTGGCGGATCTGGTGGCGGGTGCGCCGGTTGGCCATGATCTGCGGCGGTTCCGGCTGGCGCGGTTCTCGGATGGCAGCAAGATCGCACCCGGCCCGTCGTTGTAGGGGGGCTGTCGCGGGTTTACTCTTTGCGGGCCCGGCGTTAGCGAGGGCGGCTGACGGGCTGGGAGCGGCGGATGGCTGGGGTTTATTGCGGCATTGATTTTGGCACTTCGAACTCGACGGTGGCGTTGGCGGATGCGAGGCAGGCGCGGCTGATCGCGCTTGAAGGCGGGCATCTGACGCTGCCTTCGGCGGTGTTCTGGGAGGCGGATGGCGGGGCAGTGGAGTTTGGCCGGGCGGGCATTGAAGCCTATGTGCGCGGCGATGACGGGCGGCTGATGCGGGGGTTGAAAAGCACGCTGGGGTCAAGCCTGATCCAAGAGAAAACCCGAGTGGGCAACCGGGCGATCTCGTTCAAGGACGTGCTGGCGCGGTTTTTCGCGCATCTGAAGGGGGTGTTGGACGGCGAGGCTACGGGCATCACCCAAGTCGTGCTGGGGCGGCCGGTGCATTTTGTCGATGGCGACGCGGCGGCGGATATGGCGGCGCAGAACGTGCTGGAGGAGATCGCGCGCAGCGTGGGGTTCCGCGAAGTGGCCTTTCAGTTCGAGCCGATTGCGGCGGCGTTACAATATGAGCAGGGGGTGGTGTGCGAGGAGTTGGTGCTGATCGTCGATATCGGCGGCGGCACCTCGGATTTCTCGATCGTCCGGGTGTCGCCTCAGCATGCCGGGCGGGCCGACCGGGCGGCGGATATTCTGGCCAATGACGGCATAAGGGTAGGGGGCACCGATTTTGACCGGCTGCTGAGTTTGGCCGAGGTAATGCCGCATCTTGGGTATCTGTCACCTACAGGGGGCGGCAAGGGGGTGATGCCACGGCACTACTTTCTGGATCTGGCGACATGGCACCGGATCAACATGCTCTACGCGGCCCGGGTGGCGAGTGATCTGAAAGCGCTTGCGCAGGTGGCGGACCGGCCCGAGTTGATTGCCCGGCTGATCAAGGTGGTAGCCGGGCGGCAAGGCCATGCGCTGGCCATGGCGGTGGAGGCGGCGAAGATCGCGTTGTCGGATGCGGAGGTAGTGCGGATCGCGATGCAGGCTTTGACCGGCGGGCCGAACCCGATGGTGCGGCGTGACCGGTTCGAGGCGGCGGTTGAGGCACCCGTGGCACGCATTCGCGGCGTGTTGGGCGCGGTTCTGGCGCAGGCGGGGGTGGCGGCGGAAGATATCGGCACGGTGTTCATGACCGGGGGGTCCAGCGGCTTGCCGGTGCTGCGGGCGCTGGTGGAGCAGGTGTTGCCGGGGGTTCGGGTGGCGACGGGGGATATGCTTGGGTCTGTAGGCACGGGGCTTGCGCTTGAGGCGCGGGCGCGGTTTCGGTGAGGGTTTGACGCGGTGGGCAGATTGGCGCAGGCTGGTTTGAGGGGGTGCGGGATGCCAGTGAAACACCGGTTTGCCGGGAAGATGCCGGAGGTTGCCGCTTGGCGGCGGGAGTTTCATGCGCAGCCCGAAATGGGCTTTGCGGTGGAGCGGACAGCGGGCCGGGTGGCGGCGTTGCTGCGCGGTTTTGGCTGTGACGAGGTGGTGGAGGGGATCGGGCGCACCGGCGTGGTGGCGGCGATCCGGGGGCGCAAGGATGGCCCGGCGGTGGGGTTGCGCGCCGATATGGACGCGCTGCCGATCCATGAGGCGACAGGGTTGCCGCATACCAGCCGGGTGCCGGGGGTGATGCATGCCTGTGGCCATGACGGGCACACCGCGATGTTGCTGGCGGCGGCGTGGTATCTGGCGGAGACGCGGGCCTTTGCAGGGGCGGCGGTGCTGATGTTTCAGTCGGCGGAAGAGGGCGGCGGCGGTGCGCGGGCGATGCTGGCGGATGGGGTGATGGAGCGTTGGGCGATCCGCGAGGTCTATGGGTTGCACAACATGCCGGGGCTGGCGGTGGGGGCCTTTGCCATCCGGGCGGGGGCGTTGATGGCGGCGGTGGATTTCTTCGAGATCACCCTGACGGGCCGGGGCGGGCATGCGGCGCAACCGCATCTGGCGGTGGACACCACGCTGGTCGCGGGGCATGTGCTGGTGGCGCTGCAGACGGTGGTGGCGCGCAATGTGGACCCACTAAAGGCGGCGGTGCTGACGGTGGCGACGATTGCAACCGACAGCGCGGGGATGTTCGTGATCCCGCAGGTGGTGAGGATGGCGGGCACGGTGCGCACGCTGGACGGTGCCGTGCAGGACATGATCGAGGCGCGGTTGGGCGAGGTGGTGCGGGGGATAGCACAGGCGCATGGGGCGGTGGCTGAGGTGCGCTATGTGCGGGAATGTCAGGCCACGGTGAACGGGGTGGCCGAGACGGGTTATGCCGTGGCGGTGGCACGGGGGATATCGCCGGCGGTGGAGGCCGAAACCGCGCCGATCATGCCAGGCGAGGATTTCAGCGACATGCTGGCCGTGCGGCCGGGGGCCTATATGTTCATCGGCAACGGGGCGTCGGCGGCGCTGCATCATCCGGGTTACGAGTTCAACGACCACGCTTTGCCTTATGGGGCAAGCTGGCTTGCGGGGATGATCGAGGCGCGGCTGGCAGCCGGATGAGAGTGGGCTTGCTTTGGGGTGGGGTTTGATCAAGTCTGCTGGCAGAGGAGAGCGATCATGCCCATAAAGAACCGATTTGCCGAGATGCTGCCCGAGATCACCGGTTGGCGGCAGGATTTCCATGCGCATCCGGAACTGCTGTTCGATGTACACCGGACGGCGGCGCGGGTGGCGGCGTTGTGCCGGGAATTTGGCTGCGATGATGTTGTTGAGGGAATCGGGCGCACCGGCGTGGTGGTGGTGATCAAGGGCAAGACCGATACTGCGGGCCGGGTGATCGGGTTGCGGGCCGATATGGATGCGTTGCCGATCCACGAGGCGACGGGGGTTGGTTATGCGTCAAAGGTGGCGGGCAAGATGCATGCTTGCGGCCATGACGGGCACACCTCGATGTTGCTGGGGGCGGCGAAATATCTGGCCGAGACGCGGAATTTCGATGGCACGGCGGTGATGATCTTTCAGCCTGCCGAGGAGGGTGGCGGCGGCGGGCGCGAGATGTGCGCCGAGGGGATGATGGCGCGCTGGGGCATTCAGGAGGTGTACGGCATGCACAACATGCCGGGCATTCCGGTGGGGCATTTCGCGATCCGTCCGGGGGCGATGATGGCGGCGGCGGATACGTTCGAGATTGAGGTTACGGGCAAGGGCGGGCACGCGGCCAAGCCGCATGACTGCGTGGACACGGTGGTGGTGGCAAGCCACATCGTGGTGGCGCTCCAGACCATTGCCAGCCGCAACGTTGATCCCCTGAAGCAGGTTGTGGTGTCGGTCTGTGTGGTTTCGACCGACAGCACGGCGCATAATGTGATCCCGCAGGTGGTACGGCTGAAGGGCACAGTGCGCACGATGGATGCGGGGGTGCAGGATCTGGCGGAGCGCAGGTTGTGCGAGATTGCCGGGGGGACGGCGCAGGCATTGGGCGCGCGCGCGGTGGTGGACTATCAGCGCGGCTATCCGGTGACGGTGAATGCCGGGGCGAACACGGGTTATGCGGCGGAGGTGGCGCGGGCGGTTTCGGGTGTGGTGGACGAGAACACGCCGCCTTTGATGGGGGCGGAGGATTTCAGCTATATGCTGAACGAGCGGCCGGGGGCGTATATCTTTGTCGGCAATGGGGATACGGCGATGGTGCATCATCCGGCGTATAACTTTGACGACGGGGTGATCCCGTTTGGTGCAAGCTGGTATGCGGGGATGGTTGAGGCGCGGATGCCTGCCGCGTAAGGCGCGCATGGCAACCGCTCCCCTCGGACAGGCTCCCACCCGCCCACCCCGCCTGCCCTCGGGGAGTGGTCCGCGTGCCGCGGATCCAGGCGCGGAACATGACGCGGAACATGACGCGGAACAAGGAAGGAGAAGGTGATGATTGCTGCGGTTCTGGTGGCGGCGATTGCAGCGTTGCACGTCTACATTCTGGTGATGGAGATGTTCTGGTGGGAAACGCCGAGAGTGCGGAAAATCTTCGGGATGCCGCCGGAACTGGCGGCTTTGACCAAGGTGTTGGCGGCCAATCAGGGGCTTTACAACGGGTTTCTGGCGGCGGGGCTGATCTGGGCACTGGTGCTGGGGGTGAGTGGTGAGGGTCGGGAGGTGGCGCTGTTCTTTCTGGGTTGTGTGCTGGTGGCGGGGATTTATGGTGCTTTGACCGCCAGTCGGCGCATCTTGTTTGTGCAGGCGGTGCCTGCGGTATTGGCGATTGGCGCGGTGTTGATCGGGATTTGAGGGCGGGCTTTGGGTGTCGCGCGTTATACTATTGGTGTTAAACAAGTTTGATGTCCAAAGCAGCCTTGCCGCGTTGACATCGACACATGCTCAGTCTTACTTTGGAAAGAGCGGCAAGTATTTTGGTGATGGGTATGGAAGTCTTTGTCGTTTTCGCAATTTCAGCCATCATATGTTGCACCGTTGGCGCGTTCATAGTCGGTCAACGCGGTGCGCCTTGGGGCTTCTTCCTTGGCCCGATCGGATGGATCATTTCAGCCATACTAAAGTAACCAGAGATTGCACGCTTTGCTTCGGGATTTAATGAGCAACCTTCGCCAATCAGTGGTTCTGTTTCGCAGAACAATAACACTACCGCCGCAGCGCCTGCCTTTGGGGGAACCAAATCTGAGCAAAGCGTTAATATGCGCAAGTGGGCTGTGCTGAAAGAAGTTGATGCCGAGGTGCGGGCGGCATCGGTCAAAGTTTCAGAATTCGACCCGGCACTTGATGCCATTTTGGCTGAGAAATATTTTATACTGAACCAGAAAGAATATTTGCAGCGCTTGACAGATTCGCTGATCGCAGCCCACGCAGAGCAAAAGGCGCAAGAAATGACCCGTGTGGAGCAACTTGGCGCTTCAATCGTTCAGATGGGGCAACGCCAGAAGGCCGACTATGAGATGAGCTTCGGAGCCGATCAATTCGATCATTATCTGGGTTGTAGGGTTCAAAGCGTTGACATCTATGCAGGTTCCTGGGTTTTTCTGAGGGGTGGGATACGGATCACGCTTGAGGACGGGCGCAGAATTCTTCGCAACAAAGGTATGCGGCGCGATTTCGCTGCTGGAGACGAAAGCTGGGTTTAGGCGGAGGATTGCGCCTATATGAGCGGTAAGCGCCCTGTTGAAACCGTGGCTTTGCTAGCCGGAGACCGGCGGTGGTTTCACACCCCCGCACCCCCGCTAGGGGATGCACACATTGTCAGGTTTGGTTTTCCCGGTGCGCTTGACGGGTTTTGTGTTGCATGATTCGATTGCCCTACCTTGAATGGAGGGCGGCTGGTGATTGTTTCGGAAATCTGTGTGCTGGGCGATTTCGGAGACGAGCGCCTGGCAAAAAGGGGGGTCTGCTGCTCGCGGGAATGGTGGCGCGCACCAGCATCTGCCTGCGGCGTCTGGCGGGTGGCCGACGCAGTGGGATTGTCGGATTTTCGCGCTTTCTGGCCAATCCGCGCGTGACGGTCGAGGCGCTGCTCGATGGCTGGGGGGCGGAGCTTTCGCAAGGCTGCGCGGGCCGGCATATTCTGGCGATCCAGGACAGCAGCGAAATCAATTTCACGACGACCAGAGCGCGCAGTCGCGGTCTGGGCGAGATCGGCAAGGGTTCGGGACGCGGTGTTCTGCTGCACGCGATGCTGGGTGTTGATGCCGAAACGGGCGGCATTCTGGGCCTGGCCACGGGCCGGATATGGACACGCGATGGCCGGGTGACCGTTCCTCATCGGAACCGGCCGCTGTCCGAGAAGGAATCGCAGCGGTGGCTGAGTACGGCAGAGGCCGCCAAGACGATTCTGCGCCAGGCGCAAATGGTGACCGAAATCAGTGATCGCGAGAGCGATATCTATGAGAAATGGGCGCGATTGCCGGAGCCGGGCTTTCACATCCTGACCCGCGCCATGGCGGATCGCTCGATCGAGGAAGGGGGCGGTAAGCTCTCATCGGCGCCGCTGCAATTGGCGGGCACGGCCTTGATCGCGTTGCGCGCACGCTCTGGCCGTCCGGCCCGCACCGCCAGCCTTGTGACCCGCTTTGGCCCCGTCACGCTCAAGCGCCCCGCCAATCTGGCCAGGCAGGCGGGGTTGGCCGAGACGGTCAGAGTTGGCCTTGTCGAGGTCTGCGAGGTGGATGCGCCGCCGGGCGCCGAGCCCATCTTTTGGCGGCTTCTGACCACCCATCGGGTCGAGGATGCGGCGATGGCCTGGCGCGTGGTTGGCTGGTACCGGCAGCGCTGGCATATCGAGCAATTCTTCCGCACCCTGAAACAGCAGGGACTGCAACTGGAAGACAGCCAGTTGGAAAACGCCGAGCGGTTGATCAAGCTGACCGCGATTGCCGCCCGTGCCGCCTGCACCATCATGCAACTCGTCCAGGCCCGCGATGGCCGATCCGAGCAAGATGCCAAGATCGCCTTCTCGCTTTCCGAAATCGAAACCCTCCACGCACTCCTGCCCGAACTCGAAGGCAAGACCGCGCTCCAGAAAAACCCTCATCCGCCGGAAACGCTTGCCTGGGCCGCGTGGATCATCGCCAAGCTCGGCGGATGGGATGGCTACCCAAAATCCAAACCGCCCGGCCCGATCACCTTCCGCCACGGCCTCCAATACTTCAAATCCCTAGCCCACGGATGGAGGCTCAGAAATGTGTGAATCGCCTAGCGCTTTTCAGGGGGGACTCGTCAAACGTTGACATGGCGTTGACGTGTTTTGCGCTTATCAATACAAAAGCAAAACAATCAACATTTAAGCCTCTGATATCATTGTTATATTTGGTTGCGGGGACAGGATTTGAACCTGTGA
>JANNAV010000253.1:0-3761 GCA_031384695.1 Paracoccaceae bacterium | reverse complement strand
CGCCGCATTGGTGGCTGCATCGAAAGGGGTCAGTTCAAACGCCCCCAGCGGGCCGTTCCAGATCAGGGTTTTCGCTTGCCCAAACACCACCTCCAGTGCCGCCACCGTCGCAGGCCCGGCATCGAGGATCATCGCATCCGCAGGGCATTTCCCCGCTGCCACCACCTCGGATGCCGCCCCCGCCCTGAACTCGCGCGCCACCACCACATCCACCGGCAGATGGATCACGCAAGCGGCAGCCTTGGCCTTGGCCAGAATATCGCGCGCAATCGGCGCCATATCGCGCTCGGCCAGCGATTTGCCTACCTCAAACCCCTGCGCCACCAGAAAGGTGTTGGCCATGCCGCCGCCGATCACCAGATGATCGACGCGCGCTACCAGATTGCCCAACAGTTCCAGTTTTGACGAAACCTTCGCGCCCCCCACCACCGCCACCAAAGGCCGCTCCGGCGCACCCAAGGCCGCCTCAAGCGCCGCCAACTCCTCCGCCATCAACCGCCCCGCGAAAGACGGCAACAACCCCGCCACCCCGGTGGTCGAAGCATGCGCCCGGTGGGCCGCCGAGAACGCGTCATTGCAAAACAGATCGGCCAATCCGGCCAGAAATCGCGCCATTTCCGGGTCGTTCGCCTCTTCCATGGGCGAGAACCGCGTGTTCTCCAGCAATACCACCGCATTGCCGGGCAGGGCGTCAATCGCCGCACGGGTCGGGTGCTCCATGAAAATCACCGCCCGCCCCAGCGCCGCCTCCAACGCGGGCAGCACCTGCCGCAGGCTCAGCTCGGGCACCACCTTGCCCTTCGGCCGCCCGAAATGCGCCAGCAACACCACCTTGGCCCCCATCGCCGTCAGGTCATGCACCGTCGGCACGATCTTTTCGATCCGGGTGGCGTCCGTCACCACGCCGCCCTCCATCGGCACGTTGATATCGACGCGGCACAGTACAACCTTGCCCGCCAGCGCCACATCCTCGATCGTTTTCCAGCCCATCAGCAAACTCCCTCGCAGATTTTGCCCCTGTTTCCGCGCATCTCGCGCCGCCGTCAACCAAAACCCCTTCCCCTCGCCGCGCCGCAACACTAGGTTCCCTCCATCAAATTGGAGAATGCCCCATGGCCGAGATCAAAGACCCGGAAAACACCATCATCATCACCCTCAAGGACGGCGAGGTGGTGATTGCCCTTTTGCCCGACGTGGCCCCCAAGCATAGCGAGCGTATGAAGGCATTGGCCCGCGCCAAAGCCTATGACAACGTGGTGTTTCACCGCGTGATCGAAGGTTTCATGGCCCAGACCGGTGATGTCGCCAATGGCATCGCAGGCGGGGCCAACCTGCGCCGCGCGGGCACTGGTGGGTCGGATCACCCCGATCTTCCGGCCGAGTTTTCCAAGCTGCCGCATGACCGTGGCTCGATCGGGGCTGCGCGGTCTTCCAGCCCCAATTCCGCCAACAGCCAGTTCTTCATCAACTTCTCCGACAACGCCTTTCTCAACGGCCAATACACCGTCTATGGCCGGGTGATTTCGGGCATGGAGCATGTCGATAAAATCGCCCGCGGCGAGCCGCCTGCGAACCCCGACAGCATGATCACCGTCCGGGTGGCCGCCGATGTTGCATAGAGCCCTGATCGCAGTCCTGCTGCTCGCCACCCCCGTGATGGCCGAAACCGACGGCCCCGGCCCGAACCTGGTAATCGAAGTGACAGGGGCCGCCAATGGCACCGTGATTATCGACATGCTGGCCGATGTGGCCCCCAAACACGTCGCCCAGATCACCGCCCTTGCCGCAAAAGGCGCCTATGACGGCGTGGTGTTTCACCGCGTGATCGACGGCTTCATGGCGCAGACCGGCGACGTGCAGAACGGCCGCGCCGGCGCTGATCTTGCCGCCGCAGGCACCGGCGGCTCGGACCTGCCCGACATTCCGGCCGAGTTTTCCGATGTCAGCTTTGATCGCGGCATCGTGGGGATGGCGCGCTCCAATGATCCGAATTCGGCCAACAGCCAGTTCTTCATCATGTTCGCACCGGGCGAGTTTCTGAACGGTCAATACACCGTGGTGGGCCGGGTGATTTCTGGCATGGAGGTGGTCGATGCCATCGCCAAAGGTGAGCCACCCGCCACGCCTGATCAGATGCTGAAGGTCACCGTGGCGCCCTGAGCGCCCGCAACCGGATTGTACCCCGAAAGAGCGGCTTTGCCGCTCTTTTGCATGGCGGTGGCACGGGCAGCAGCCAAAGCGCTGTATCGCATAGCTTTTTGAATGGTGCCCCCAGAGAGACTCGAACTCCCGACCCTCTGATTACAAATCAGATGCTCTACCAGCTGAGCTATAGGGGCATTCAATGCAGCGAACCGTTGGCCAGTTGATTGATCGCTGGCAATCAGACGGTGATTTCATGCCAACCCCAGTTTTCTAACAGCGCCCCGCCCCAAGCGCAACGCCTGCGGGAAGATTTTTCCCGCCGCAAAGGGCAGTTTCGCGGCGTTATGCTGCAACAAATGCTGGACCTCGCGCGGCTGCTTGTTAGAAAAGCGGGTGGGGATCAGGTGGAGAGATACAGCGATGAAAAGCATTACAGCCGAAAACCCGGTCATCGCGATCACCGGGGCGGGGTCGGGGATCGGGCGGGCAACGGCGGGCGCGTTCATCGCCAAGGGCTGGCGGGTGGCATTGCTGGGGCGCAACCGGGCGGCGCTGGACGAGACTGCGGCAGGGCATGCGGCCTGTCTGGTGCTGCCTTGCGATGTGGGCGCGCCTGCTTCGGTTGAGGCGGCCTTCGCCGGATTGGCGGCAAACTGGGGCCGGCTGGACGTGCTGTTCAACAACGCCGGACGTTCGGCAAAGGCGGCGCCGATTGACGAGATTGCCGTCGAGGATTGGCTTTCGCTGTGCAATACCAACATCACCGGCATGTTTCTGGTGGCCCGCGCGGCCTTTGGCATGATGCGCCACCAAACCCCGCAAGGCGGGCGGATCATCAACAACGGCTCGATCTCGGCGCATGTACCACGGCCGGGATCTGCACCTTATACCATGTCAAAACATGCGGTTACCGGACTTACACGCACATTGGGGCTGGATGGGCGGCCCTTCAACATCGCCTGCGGCCAGATTGATATCGGCAATGCGATGACCGATATGGCGGCCGCGTTCACCAAAGGTGTGGCGCAGGCGGACGGCGCGGTGCGGGTGGAGCCGGTGATGGATGTGCGCCATGTGGCAGACGCGGTTTTGCATATGGCGGAACTGCCGCTTTCGGTTAATGTGCCGTTCATGACGGTTATGGCGCGGGATATGCCTTATATCGGGCGGGGATGAGCATGCAACTTTCGGCTTTCGCGGCACAGGGCCGGTTCTGGCGCGGCAATCTGCACACCCATTCGACGCGTTCGGACGGGGTGCTGTCACCCGAGGAGGTCTGCAGGCGCTATCATGCTGAAGGCTATGACTTTTTGGCGCTGACCGATCACTTTATCGGGCTTTATGGCTATCCGGTTGTCGACACCGTGCCGATGCGGCACCCAGGCTTTACCACGATTCTGGGAGCGGAACTGCACTCGGGGGCGATGGCCAACGGCGAGTTGTGGCATATTCTGGCGGTGGGGTTGCCGGCCGGTTTCGCGCGGCCCGATGCGCCGGATTTTTACGCTCATCCGGGGCAGGAAACCGGGGCCGGAATTGCGGCGCGGGCGGTGGCGGCGGGAGCGTTTGTGGCAATTGCGCATCCGCAATGGTCGGGGCTGACGCTGGCGGATGCG
>JANNAV010000238.1:0-9053 GCA_031384695.1 Paracoccaceae bacterium | reverse complement strand
GCCAACGCCACCATCGGCGGGGCTGCAACCGATGCGATCACCGGTTTCTTCAATTCGGACATGACCGCAGACGCCGGGGCCGCAGCCCTTGCCGACGCGATCATGGCCGCCAAGTAACGCCACTACAAAGGAGCATCTGATGGGCTTTCTGGATATCTCTCACGTTACCAAATCCTACGGGTCCGTTCAGGTGCTCCACGAAGTGGACATATCGGTGCAGGAGGGCGAGTTTCTGGTGCTTGTCGGGCCTTCGGGCTGCGGCAAGTCCACGCTTCTGAACATGATCGCGGGGCTGGAGGCGATATCGTCTGGCGATATCTCCATCAAGAACCGGGTGATCAACGATGTGCACCCCTCCAAACGCAACATCGCGATGGTGTTCCAATCCTATGCGCTTTACCCGAACATGACCGTCGGTCAGAACATGACCTTCGGTCTTGAAATGCACGGCGTGCCGAAACCGGAACGCGACAAGGCCTTGGCCGACGTCGCGCGCCTGTTGCAGATCACGCCCTTGCTGGACCGCCGCCCCGGCCAGTTGTCTGGCGGGCAGCGCCAGCGCGTTGCCATGGGCCGCGCCTTGGTGCGCAACCCCGATGTGTTCTTGTTTGACGAACCCTTGTCGAATTTGGATGCCAAACTGCGCGTCGATATGCGGACCGAGATCAAGAAACTGCACCAAAAGCTGAAAACCACCATCGTTTATGTGACGCATGACCAGATCGAGGCGATGACGCTGTCCACCCGCATCGCGGTGATGAACAAAGGCTATGTCCAGCAACTTGGCACGCCGAAAGAGATTTACGACACCCCTGCCAATTTGTTTGTCGCGACGTTCATGGGCAGCCCGGCGATGAACATCATGGCCGCAAAAGTGGTGTCGCAAAACGGTGCGCCGCATGCCGAGATCACCGATGCCGATGGGGCGACACGCCACTTGCGGTTCAGCCAAACCAATCTTGCAGATTGGGTGGGGCGCGAGGTTTTGCTGGGCATCCGCCCCGAAGCGATCACCGATCCCGAAGGTGCGGATCGTAAATCCGGCAATATCCAAGCCTTTGCCAACCGGGTAACCGTGACGGAACCCGCCGGGTCGGATACGTTCGTGACCATGACCCTTGGCGGGCGCGATGCGATTGCCCGGATGCGCGCAGATGCCAACGTCGCCCCCGGCGAAGTGTTCGATTTCGCCATCAACATGGAGAAAGCCGTGGTCTTTGATCCCGCAACGGAAGGCCGCATTCCTGCATGACACCTGACGTGATCATCATCGGGTCCGGCATGGGCGGGGCCACCATGGCCGCAGCCCTTGCCCCCACCGGGCGGCGTATCCTGATATTGGAGCGGGGTGATCGGTTGCCCGATAGCCCCGAGGCGCGTGATCCGGTGGCGATCTTTGTCCGTGGCCATTACCGCCCGGATGAGCATTGGCTGGATGGTGATGGCAAGCCTTTCAACCCCGGCAATTACTACGTGGCGGGGGGCAATTCCAAATTCTACGGGGCCGTGCTGGTCCGCTACCGCGCCGAAGATTTCGCGCCCTTGCACCATATGGGTGGCACAACGCCGGGCTGGCCGTTGAGTTATGCGCAGATGGAACCGCATTATCAGGCGGCTGAGAATATGTATCAGGTTCGCGGCATTTTGGGCGAAGATCCGACAGAACCCGCCCATTCCGGCAGCTACAATTTCCCCCCGGTACCCGATGAGCCCGCCATTGCAGACCTGCGCCGCCGGATGCAATCGGTCGGCCTGCACCCGTCTTCCTTGCCGCTGGGGGTGGATATTGCGGCTTGGCTGAAAGGCGGGCAAACGCCGTGGGATGCGTTTCCGGGCACCACCGAGGGCAAGATGGATGCCGAAACCGTGGGCTTGGCTTACGCGTTGCAGCACCCGAATGTGACGCTGCAAACCAACACCCGCGTGTTGCGCTTGATCGCAGGCGAAAGGGGCAAGATCACTGGGGTTGAGGTGGAGCGTGCAGGAAAAACCGAAACGCTGACCGCCCCTATCATCGTGCTGTGTGCAGGTGCTGTGCAAACGGCGGCGCTGCTGTTGGCCTCGGCGGATGGGGCAAATCCGACGGGCCTTGCGAACCGGTCCGATCAGGTTGGCCGCAACTTCATGAATCATAACCTGAGTGCGGTTCTGGCGATGCACCCGTTCCGCCGCAACCCTTCGGTCTATCAAAAAACCATCCAGATCAATGATTTCTACCTGACAGGCGGGCCGCAGGGCGAACCTTTGGGCAATATCCAACTGCTGGGCAAAATCTCTGGCGCTATCCTCGCGTCCGATACCCCGATCCCCCTGCCGATGGCGCGGTGGATTGCAAATCGGTCGGTGGATTTGCTGGCGATGTCGGAAGATCTGCCCAACTCGGATAGCCGTGTCACGTTGAAAAACGGACAAATCGCTTTGGATTGGAAACGCTCCAACTGGGCCGCGCATCTGGCGCTTGTGGCCAAATTAAAGGCCAAGCTGCGCCGCGCGGGCTACCCCATCGTGCTGTCGCGCGCGTTCGACAGGCGCACGCCGTCGCACCAGTGCGGCACGGCGCGGATGGGCGCAGACCCCGCGATGAGCGTGGTTAACCCCGATTGCCGCAGCCACGACCATGCAAATCTGTTCATCGTCGATGCGTCGGTTCTGCCCACATCGGCAGCGGTCAACCCTGCGCTGACCATCGCCGCCCTTGCCCTGCGCACCGCCCAATACATCACCAAGACGGAGTTTGCCGCATGACCAAAATCGCCCTGATCACCGGCGGCCAGCAGGGCATCGGCCTTGGTATTGCTGCGGCGCTGGTCAACGCCGGTTACCGCGTGGCGCTTGCCTCGCGCTCGGCGGCAAAATCGTCGGCGGTGCTGCGGGCGTTGCAGGGGTTGGGCGAGGCTGCGCGGTATTTCCAGCATGATCTGCAAGATATCGCGCATATCCCCGCACTTCTGGATGCGGTGACGGCCGAGATGGGGCCGATCACCACCCTTGTTTCGAACGCGGGCGTGCCTGCCAAACTGCGCGGCGATATGCTGGATATCCTGCCCGCCAATTATGATTTCGTGATGGATGTGAACCTGCGCGGCGCGTTCTTTCTGGCGCAGGATGTGGCGCGGCGGATGCTGGCGGAGCCTTGCGAACACTATCGCTCGTTCACCTTTGTCACCTCGGTCAGCGCCAAGATGGTGTCGATCGAACGGGCGGAGTATTGCGTATCCAAGGCGGGGGCGGCGATGATGGCTGAACTGTTCGCGGTGCGTCTGGCCCCGCATGGCATCGGCTGTTTCGAGTTGCGCCCCGGTATTGTTGAAACCGAAATGACGGCAGGGGTGAAAGACAAATACACGGCACGCATAGAAGGCGGCCTGGTGCCCGCCGCGCGCTGGGGCCAGCCGTCAGACATCGGCCAGGTCATCGTGCCAATTGCCGAAGGCAACATGGCGTTTGCCAATGGCGCGGTTATTCCGGTGGATGGCGGCTTGTCCATTCACCGGTTGTGAGGGTCCAATGAAAAAAGGGTATGATTTCATCATTGTAGGCGGCGGGTCGGCGGGGGCCGTGCTGGCCGCGCGCCTGTCGGAAAACCCAAACGCCGAAGTGCTGTTGCTTGAGGCCGGGGGCCGCGACTGGCATCCGTTCTATCACCTGCCCGCTGGCTTTGCCAAAATGACCAAGGGTATCGGGTCCTGGGGTTGGCAGACCGTGCCGCAAAAGCACATGCAGAATATGGTGATCCGCTATACCCAAGCCAAGGTTATCGGCGGCGGTTCCAGCATCAATGCCCAGCTTTACACGCGCGGCAATGCGCTGGATTACGATGAATGGCGGCAGATGGGCTGCGCAGGCTGGAGCTATGAGGACGTTCTGCCTTATTTCCGCAAATCCGAACATAACGACAGCTTTGAGAACCGCTATCATGGCAAGGGCGGGCCGTTGGGCGTCAGCCAGCCACGCGCGCCGTTGCCGATTTGTGAGGCCTACTTTGCCGCAGCCGCCGAAATCGGCATTCCGCGCAACCCCGATTTCACCGGCGAAAGCCAGGACGGTGTCGGCTACTATCAACTGACGCAGCGCAATTATCGGCGGTCTTCGACCTCCACAGCGTTCCTTTACCCCACACGCGGGCGCAAGAACCTGACCGTCAAGACTGGCGCGCAGGTGATGCGCATCATCGTGGAAAACGGCCGTGCCATGGGTGTGGAACTTGCCGGCGAAGGCGTGATCCGGGCGGCATCCGAAGTGATCCTGTCCTCCGGCGCCATCGGCTCGCCGCGTCTGTTGCAGCTTTCGGGCATTGGCCCTGCGGATCATCTGACCAGCCTTGGCATCCCGGTGGTATTTGATCAGCCCGGTGTCGGGGCCAATTTGCAGGACCACCTTGATCTGTTCGTGATCGCGGAATGTACCGGCCCGCACACCTATGACCGTTACGCCAAACTGCCGTGGCAAGCGCTGGCCGGGTTGCAATATGTGCTGACGCGGCGCGGCCCGGTGGCATCCAGCCTGTTTGAAACCGGCGGGTTCTGGTATGCGGACAAGAATGCGCGTTCGCCCGATATTCAGTTTCATCTTGGCCTCGGCTCGGGGATCGAGGCGGGGGTGGCGGCGATGCCGCAGGGGGGGGTGACGCTGAACTCAGCCTATCTGCGCCCGCGTTCGCGCGGCACCGTGCGGCTGGCGAGTGCCGATCCGATGGCGGCCCCCCTGATTGATCCGAACTATTGGGCCGACCCTTATGATCGCGAAATGTCGATCCGGGGGTTGAAGCTGGCGCAAGAAATTATTCGGCAACCAGCGTTGCAAGCCTATGTGCTGGCCGAACGCCTGCCGGGGCCAAAGGTGATGTCCGATCAGAATTACATCGACTACGCCTGCCGCCACGCCAAAACCGATCACCACCCGGTTGGCACCTGCCGGATGGGGTCTGACCCCGCCGCCGTGGTGGACCCGACCTTGCGGTTCAACGGCATTGCGGGCCTGCGGGTGGTGGATGCGTCGGTGATGCCAACGGTTGTTTCCTCCAACACCAACGCGCCCACCATCATGATCGCCGAAAAAGCCGCCGACATGATCCGCGCCCAGCATGGATAACCCGATGATCCGCCATATTGTTCTGATCCGGTTTCGCGCCGATGTGACTGAGGCCGCCATCGCCGCCATCTTTGCTGATCTGCACGCCATCAAGGCCAGATTGCCCGGTGTGCTGGCGATCACTTCGGGCCGCAGCGCAAGCCCGGAACAGATTGAACGCGGCTATATGCATGGTTTCGTTGCTGATTTTGCCGATTGGGCCGCCCTTGCCGCCTATCAGGGCCACCCAGACCACAAGCGCGTGGGTGCGGCCTTGGTGGCAAGCGCCATTGGCGGCATTGGCGGCATTCTGGTGTTCGATCTGCCCGTCACCTGACCCACTTCCCAAACACGAGGGCCGCAATGCTAACCCTACCCACCAAAGCCAACACCCTTGAAGCCTACCGCCTGCTGGGCGATCCGCTGATTCCGCGCGCGCCAAAGGTTGCGCTTACCCGCACTGCTTTTGCCGCCGCCCATGTGGTTTCCGATCCGCTGCGCGAGCGGAACCCATGGGATACCCGGCCTGCAGTGGATTGGGACGCCACGCTTGGGTTCCGCGAATCTCTTTGGGATCAAGGGCTTGATCTGGCCGAGGCGATGGATACCGCCCAGCGCGGCATGGGGGTTGACTGGCCAACGGCGTTGGAGTTGATCCAGCGGACGATGGCCGCCGCGCGGGCGCATCCGGCGCGCCCGAGGGTGGCTTGCGGTGCGGGCACCGATCATCTGGCGCTGGTCGATCTGCAAAGTGCTGATGCGATTCTTGCCGCCTACGAGACGCAGGCCGGGGCGATCGAGGCGGCGGGGGGGCAGCTTATTCTGATGGCCAGCCGGGCGTTTCCGGCGATGGGGGCGGATGAGGCGACTTATGCCCGCGTTTATCGCCGTCTGATTGATGGTGCGGCGCAACCGGTTGTGCTGCATTGGCTGGGCGAGATGTTTGATGCGGGGCTGGCCGGATACTGGGGCAGCCATGATGTGGCGCGGGCTTCGGATTTCGTGCTGTCGCTGATTGCCGAGAACCCGGCAAAGGTGGATGGGATCAAGGTTTCTTTGCTGGATCAAGCACATGAAGAGGCGTTCCGGGCGCGGTTGCCTGCGGGGGTGCGGCTTTATACCGGCGATGATTTCAACTATGCCGATCTGATCGCGGGGGATGGCACGCGGTATTCGCACGCCTTGCTGGGTATTTTTGCGGCCATCGCACCTGCGGCAAGTCAGGCGCTGGAGGCGTTGGCGATGGGAGATATGCCGCGTTATCAGGCACTTCTGGCCCCGACGGTGCCTCTGAGCCGGGAAATTTTTCGCGCGCCGACGCGGTTTTACAAGGCGGGGATCGCTTTTCTGGCCTGGCTGAATGGCCAGCAGGCGCATTTTATCATGCCTGCGGGGTTTCAATCCAGCCGTGATATCGTTCACTATGCCGAGGTGTTCCGGCTGGCCGATGCGGCCGGGTTGCTGCGCGATCCGGGGCTGGCTGTGGCGCGGATGGGCACTCTGTTGGCCTTGCACGGGATCGATCAACGCTAACGGCCCACAGGATATGGTATGAACCGACGGCCCACTATCATAGATGTAGCGCGCGAGGCGGGGGTTTCGAAATCAACCGTCAGCCTTGTGCTGCAAAACAGCGGCCTGGTGAAAACCGAAACCGACCTGCAGGTGCGGCAGGTGATGGCGGCGCTTGGCTATGTCTATAACCGGTCGGCGGCGAATTTGCGGTCGGCGAATGTGGGGTTGATCGGCCTGGTGATCAACGATCTGCGCAACCCGTTTTTCACCGAATTTGCCACCTCGGTGCAGATGGCTTTTTCGGCGCGGGGCTATGCCACGGTGATCGCAAACACCGACGAAGACCCGGTTTTGCAGGCGCAGGTGGTGGCGGCTATGATCGAGCACAGCGTATCGGCGCTGGTGATCTCGCCGGCTTATGGCGATGAAGAGGCGACGTTCAGCCCGCTGTTGCGCGCCGGGATTCCCACCATGCAGGTGCTGCGCAAGGTGGACAGCCGCACCGATCTTTTCCCTTTTGCCGCCCCCGATTACCCGGCGGGCGGACGCATGGCGACCGATCATTTATTGGCTAAAGGTGCCAAACGTATCGCTTTTATCGGCGGGGTGGCGGGGCGCGCAGTGGCGCGTGAGCGGATGTCGGGCTATCTTGCGGCACTGGCCGAGGCGGGGATGCAGCCGCTGATCCTGCCGGGCCGCGCATCGCGGGCCTTTGGGCGCGAGGCGGCGCATAGTTTGACGCATGAGCATCCGGGCGTGGATGCGGCGATCTGTTTCAACGATCTGGTGGCGATGGGGGTGCTGAGTGGCTTTGCCGAGTTGGGCCGCCCGGTTGGGCCGGAATTCCGCCTGATGGGCTTTGACGATATCGAAGATTGCGCGCAGGTTTATCCGCCGCTTTCGTCGGTGCGCTGCAACATTGCGGGGTTTGGCGAAACCATTGCCGCGACGATCCTTTGCTGGCTGAATGACCGCCAGCCGCCACCGCCGGAAACCCGGACCGATGTGCGGCTGGTGCTGCGCGCATCGAGCGACTGAGGCGGTTCCGGCGACAGCATTCCGGATATGGCTGGCTATGCACATGTCATGCATACGGGTGCGCATCGCGGTTTCTTTGGTCCGGCATTGAACAGGGTGTTCCAAAGCCTTGCGAATGGGGTAAACATCGTCGCCAGATGATCTGATCTTTGGTCTGTCCGGTGGCTGGCCAATGACAAACCCCGGACGGCAACCACCCAGCAATCGAGCGAGGCCCAGAGTGAGATATGTGACTGCGCAAAGTGCAAAGGCCGCAGCGACCGCGCTGGCCGAGGAGCCCGGCAAATCGCGGGTGCTGGCGGGCGGCACCGATCTGCTGGTGCAGATGAAGGCGGGCAATCTTTCCGTCGATCTGGTGATCGACATCAAGCATATCCCCGGTATCCGCGAGATCACGCCGGAGGCGGGCGGCTTTCGCATCGGGGCGGCGGTGGCCTGTGCCGAGTTGCGCGAGCATGCGGCGCTTTGCGCGCTGTGGCCGGGCATTGCGGACGCGGCGGGGCTGATCGGCTCGACCCAGGTGCAGGGGCGCTGCACCATGGCGGGGAATTTGTGCAACGGATCACCGGCGGGGGATTCGGTGCCGGCACTGGCGGCGGCGGGTGCGCGGGTGCGCGTTGAGGGGCCGGACGGGGTGCGCGAGGTGGAGGTGATGGAAGTGCCCGCAGGCCCCGGCAGGACGACTTTGGGCAAGGCCGAGATTGTGACCTCGATCCTGCTGCCCGCCCGGCCCGCGCGGTCTGGCGATGCCTATCTGCGGTTCATCCCGCGCACCGAGATGGATATCGCGGTGGCGTCGGCGGCGGTCAGCCTGACGCTGGATCCAAGCGGCGTGGTGACGGCGGCGCGGGTGGCGCTGGGGGCGGTGGCGCCGACGGTGCTGTTGGTGGAGGCGGCGGCCAAGGCGATTATCGGCAGCACGCTGGATGCGGCGGCGCTGGCGGCGCTGGCCACAGCCTGCGAGGCGGCCTGCAACCCGATTGACGACAAACGCGGCACCATTGCGTTCCGGACCAGCACCGCAGGCGTGCTGGCCCGGCGGGCGGCGCAGATTGCCTATGAGCGCGCGCAAGCATCCAAGCATGGCGGAGACACCCTATGAACACGCTGCATATATCGACCACCATCAACGGCGATCCGGTGGAGTTCATCTGCGACCCGGACGAGCCGCTGCTGGATGTGTTGCGCAACCGCCTTGGCCTGACCGGGGCCAAGGAAGGCTGTGGCACCGGCGATTGCGGTGCCTGTTCGGTGACGGTGAACGGGCGGCTGGTGTGTGCCTGCCTTGTGCTGGGGGCCGAGGCACAGGGGGCCGAGATCACCACCATCGAGGGGATGGCGGCGGGCGATCAGTTGCACCCGTTGCAGCGGGCGTTCATCGAGGGTGCGGCGTTTCAATGCGGTATCTGCACGCCGGGGATTCTGGTGGC
>JANNAV010000286.1:0-10318 GCA_031384695.1 Paracoccaceae bacterium | reverse complement strand
ACCGAACCAGCCCAGATCGCCGCCGTTGGCACCCGAGCCGGTATCGGTGGAGTTGGCTTTGGCGAGGGCGGCGAAATCGGCGCCGCCTTCGATCTGGGCCTGCAGGCTTTTGGCCAGTTCTTCGCTGGCCACAAGGATATGGGCGGCGTTGTATTCGGTGGTGGGCTCGGCCGATTTGAAGCGGGCGTCATAGGCGGCTTGCAGGCCTTCATCGGTGACGGCACCCGCCACCACCGATTGCAGCGCCACGTTGGAGAGGTAACCGCGCTTTTCATTTTCAACCTGCAGGGCATCACGTTTGGCGATCTTGTCGCCCAGCGACTGCTCCAGCACAGTTTGCTGGATCAACTGATCGAGAATGCCTTTGAACAGCACGTCGTTGGGCAGGGATTTGTACTGATCCGGCAGGGTTTCGCGCAGCACGATCATATGGCCAAGGGTAATCACGGTGCCGTTGACGGTGGCCACGGGGGTATCGGCACCGGCGCCTTCGGCCAAAGCCGGGGTGCCAAGCAGCGCCGCAAGCGCCAGACCTGCCAAAAACCGCGTTAGTTTCGCCATCTCACACTCTCCTGATCGGGCCGCAACCTTGCGCGGCGTTGACTATGGCGGTCGCGCCGCTTACATCGCACGTGGTTGCGGCGAGCGGGGCTGCGCCACCCTTGGATGCCTTTTACGGAAGGTGACAGGGACGGGCAAGGTGCGACCCGCACACGATGCTGTCAGAGCCTGTAGGGCGGAGAAAACATGCTGGGTTTCGGATCGATTATGCGGAAGGTCTTCGGTACGCCGAATGACCGCAAGGTCAAGTCGGTGCGCCCGATTGTGGCCCAGATCAACGCGCTGGAGCCGGAGTTCGCGGCGCTGAGCGATGACGAGATCAAGGCGAAGACGGTGGAGTTTCAGGCGCGGGTGGCGGGCGGCGAAAGCCTTGACAGCCTGTTGCCCGAAGCCTTTGCCAATTGCCGCGAGGCCGCAAAACGAGCCTTGGGTCTGCGCGGGTTCGATGTGCAGTTGAAGGGCGGGATTTTCCTGCATCAGGGCAATATATCCGAGATGAAAACCGGTGAGGGCAAGACCCTTGTGGCAACGTTTCCGGCTTACCTCAACGCGCTGGCGGGTAAGGGCGTGCATGTGGTGACGGTGAACGATTATCTGGCCAAGCGCGATGCCGAGTGGATGAGCAAGGTTTACGGGGCTTTGGGCATGACGACGGGGGTGGTCTATCCCTATCAGTCTGAAGTGGAAAAGAAAGACGCCTATCGCGCCGACATCACCTATGCCACCAACAACGAGCTGGGCTTTGATTATCTGCGCGACAACATGAAGGGCAGCATCGAGGACATGTCGCAGCGGGGGCATTTCTTTGCCATCGTCGACGAGGTGGACAGCATATTGGTGGACGAGGCGCGCACGCCGTTGATCATCTCGGGGCCGTCAAAGGACCGCAGCGATCTGTATCTAAAGGTGGACAAGCTGATCCCGGAACTGGTGCCGGAGCATTACAAGCTGGACGAGAAAACCCGTGTGGTGACCTTTACCGAGGATGGCAACGAGTTTATCGAACAGCGGTTGCAGGCGGCGGGGATTCTGGCGGAGGGGCAATCGCTTTATGAGCCGGAAAGCTCGACCATCGTGCATCATGTGACGCAAGGGTTGCGGGCGCACAAGCTGTTCACCAAGGATCAGCAATATATTGTGCGCGACAATGAGGTGATGCTGATCGACGAATTCACCGGCCGGATGATGAAAGGCCGCCGTTTGTCGGACGGCTTGCATCAGGCGATCGAGGCCAAAGAGGGCGTGGCGATTCAGCCGGAAAACGTGACGCTGGCGTCGGTGACGTTCCAGAACTACTTCCGGCTTTATGAAAAGCTGTCGGGGATGACGGGCACAGCGGTGACCGAAGCCGATGAGTTCATGGAGATTTACCGGCTGGGTGTGGTGGGGGTGCCGACCAACCAGCCGGTGGCCCGCGTGGACGAGCATGATCAGGTGTACCGTACCGGGCGCGAGAAATACGAAGGCGTGGTGGCGGCCATCAAGGAGGCTACGGCCAAGGGGCAGCCTTTGCTGGTGGGCACCACGTCGATTGACAAATCCGAGGCGCTGTCGGTTTTGCTGAAGGATGCGGGGATCGCGCATAACGTGCTGAACGCGCGGCATCACGAACAGGAAGCGCGGATTGTGGCCGAGGCGGGCAAGCTGGGGGCGGTGACCATCGCCACCAACATGGCCGGGCGCGGCACCGATATTCAGTTGGGTGGCAATGTCGAAATGAAGGTGATGGAGGCGATTGCCGCCGATCCGCATCTGCACCCCGACGAGGTACGCGCCCGTATCGAGGCTGAACATGCCGACGAGAAAGCCGCCGTCATCGCGGCAGGCGGGCTTTATGTGCTGGCCACCGAGCGGCACGAAAGCCGACGGATCGACAACCAGTTGCGCGGGCGTTCCGGGCGGCAGGGCGACCCGGGCAGGTCTTCGTTTTTCCTGAGCCTTGAGGATGATCTGATGCGGATCTTCGGCTCGGAGCGGCTGGATTCGGTGTTGTCCAAGCTGGGGATGAAGGAGGGCGAGGCGATTGTGCACCCTTGGGTGAACAAATCGCTGGAGCGCGCGCAGGCCAAGGTTGAGGGCCGCAACTTCGACATCCGTAAGCAATTGTTGAAGTTTGACGATGTGATGAACGATCAGCGCAAGGTGATTTTCGGGCAACGCCGCGAGGTGATGGTGTCGGAAGATCTGGGCGAGATCGTGCAGGACATGCGGCATCAGGTGGTGGATGATCTGGTGGACCATTATCTGCCACCCAAGGCCTATGCCGATAAATGGGATACGGCGGGGCTTTATGCAGCGGTGATCGAGCGGTTGGGGATGGACCTGCCGGTGCTGAAATGGGCGGGCGAGGAGGGCACCGATCAAGAGGTGATCCGCGCGCGGCTGCTGGAGGCGACCGACAAGCTGATGGTCGAGAAGCAGGCGGCCTTCGGGCCGGATCAGATGCGGACCATCGAGAAACAGCTGTTATTGCAGACGATTGATGGCAAGTGGCGCGAGCATCTGCTGACGCTGGAGCATTTGCGCTCGGTGGTGGGGTTTCGCAGCTATGCGCAGCGCGATCCGCTGAACGAGTACAAGACTGAGGCGTTCACGCTGTTCGAGCAGATGCTGAATTCGTTGCGTCAGGAAGTGACGCAAAAGCTGGCGATGATCCGGCCGATTTCGGCGGAGGAACAGCAGGCGATGATGGCGCAGTATCTGGCGCAGCAGCAGGCGCCGGTTGCGGCTCCGGCTATAGTTGCGGCGGCGGCTCTGGCCGGGTTTGATGCGGCAGACCCGAAAACCTGGGGCAACCCTTCGCGCAATGACGCCTGCCCCTGCGGATCGGGTGAAAAATTCAAGCACTGCCACGGCAAGCTTGTCTGATTAAGGCGTGATGGGGGCAGGATTGTTCCCATCGCCTTGATTTCGCCTGAGGATCGGGAAACATTCCTTGATTTTGCCATGTCGCAGCCTGTTTTGACGGGCAATCTCGCTCCAGTCCTATTCCTCTGGAGGGGGAGATCATGATCGAGAAACGCAGAGTGATTCGGGTTGTCGCGGTGCTGGCGGTGGCGGTGGCGGCGGGACATCTGGTGCAGACCATGGCCAGCGGCAAGGCGAAACCGGCGGTTGTGGTGGCGCAATCCAAGGCCGAGCCTACGAAGGTGGTGACGCTTGCGGCGCCGGCGGATACCGCCGCGCCGAAAGTTGAGCGGCAGGCCGTGCCGGTGCCCCCGGTGGCGGCGAAACCCGCGCTTTTGCCTATGGCACCCAAGGCGGCCTCGGTGCTCGTCGAGCCTGTTCTGCCGCAAGCGGTGGTTTGCCCGGTATCACTTGACTTGCTGGCCGAGCCTTCGGCGATGATCGGGCTGACCTTGATCGCCCCTTGCCGGATGAACGAGCGGGTGACGATAAAGCATGCGGGCCTTGCGTTCAGCGCGCAGACCACCGCCACCGGGGCGCTGTTTACCGCCCTGCCGGCGATGGATACAGCGGGTGCGGTTGAGGTGATTTTCGCCGATGGCGATAGCGCCCGCGCCAAGATTGCCATGCCTGAAGTTGCTGCGCTGCGCCGGTTTGCGGTGCAATGGCAGGCCGATGATGCCTTCCAGATTCACGCCTTCGAAAACGGTGCGGGGTACGGCGAGGCGGGCGAGGTGACGGCTGCGACGCCGCACCGGCCTGCGCCGGGGCTTGCGGCAGTGGGCGGCTTTCTGACGCTGCTGGGGGATCCGGCGGTGCCGGTGCCGCTGTTGGCCGAGGTATATTCGTTCCCCGCCGACCCTGCGGCGCGCCCCGAGGTGGTGGTCGAGGCCGAAGTCACGGCCAAGACCTGCGGGCGCGAACTGCTGGCGGAAACGGTTTCCAGCATCGGCGGCAAGGTTGAGGTTGGCGATCTGACGCTGGCGATGCCGGAATGCGACGGGATCGGCGACTTTCTGGTGTTGAATAATCTTGCGCCAAGCCTGACACTCTCGGCTGAAAACTGAGGGTCAGGCGGGTCAGATGACGGCCATGAAATGGCGTGCGGCGATCTTCGCCGCATTTCTTGTTCCATGCGTGGCGGCCGCACAGGATGTGACGCTGACCTCGCGCGACGGGGCGCTGGCGCTTGCCGGAACCTTGCAAGGCTATGATGGCGAATTCTACCGGATTGATAGCGCCTATGGGCCGTTGACGGTGGATGCGCAGGGGGTGATTTGCGATGGCCCGGCCTGCCCGGACCTGACGGCACCGAAATCTCTGGTGCGGTTTGTCGGGGCATCGGACGCAGGCAACGCGCTGTTGCCACCATTGATTGCGGCTTTTGCCAAGGCGCGCGGGTTGACGCTGGTGCTGCCGGACGTGGCAGGAGAACCTACCCGGCTGGCCGATGCAGTAACGGGTAAGACGCTGGCAGAGTTCACATTTACCGCCGCGACGCCCGATGAGGCGCGGGCGGCATTGAAGGCCGGGCGGGCCGAATTGATTGTGGCGGCGGGAACCGAGCCCGATTTTGGCAGCCGCGCGGTGGCGCTTGATGCGCTGATCCCGATTGTGGCGGCAGACAATCCGGTGCCGGGAATTGACACCCAGGATCTGGCGCGGGCGCTGTCGGGCGAGGTTGCCAATTGGGCCGAGATCGGCGGGCCGGACATGCCGCTGGTGCTGCACGCGCTGTTGCCGGACAGCGATCTGCAGCGGGCTTTGGCCAAGCGGCTGGGGCGCGATGTGGTGGCGGCGGTGACGCATCCTGATCTGGCGGCGCTGGCCAAAGCGGTGGCGGCGGACCCCTGGGCGCTGGCGATCACTGGCCGGGCGAGTGCGGGGGCGGCGCGGGTACTGCCGCTGGCCGACAGTTGCGGCTTTCCGCTTTTGCCCTCGGCTTTGGCGGTAAAGGCCGAGGATTATCCGCTGTCGCTGCCGATATATATGCTGACGCCGCGCCGCCGGTTGCCGCTGGCCGCGCGCGAGTTTCTGGAGTTCATGGCCGCCCCCGAAGCGCAAAAGGCGATTGCGGCGGCGGGCTATGTGGACCGCAGCCCTAGCGAACAACCGATGACGGCGGATGGCTTGCGGTTGATCAACGCCATTCAGGGGGCGGGCGAGGAAACCACGCTGGCCGATCTGAAACGGCTGGTCGATCTGATGGACGGGGCGAACCGGCTGTCGCTTACCTTTCGGTTCGAGGATGGTTCGAGCCAGCTGGACGCGCATAGCCGCGAGAACCTGACCGATCTGGCGCGGCTGCTGGAGGCGGGGCAGTATGCCGACAAGTCGTTGATTCTGGCAGGGTTTTCTGATGGTTCGGGGGCGGCGAAGGCGAACTTCGATCTGTCGCTCAGCCGGGCCGTGGGGGTGCGGGCGGCGTTACAGACGGCGGCGCCAGGGCTGGATCAGGCGCGATTGCCGCGCGTGGTGGCCTTTGGTGAGGCCCTGCCGATGGCCTGTGATGCGACGGCGGCGGGACGGCGGTTGAACCGGCGGGTGGAATTGTGGTTGAAGCCCGCGTTCGTGGCGGTGCCGTGAGCGGGTTTTAGAGGAAAGGAGCGGCATGTTCAGGGATATTATGCACGATATCGCGCGGCAAAGCACGCCGGTGGTGGAGGTTGAGGTGGTGCCGGGCAGCTTTCGCTGGAACGTGATCGACGGGCTGCCGCCTGCGGGCAGTATCGGCATCGAATTGGGGGTGGCGGCGGGATCTTTTTCCAAGCGGATGGTCGATTCGGGCAAGTTCCGCACCTTCTTTGGCGTCGATATCTATGGCGACGGGCATGACGTGCGCCAATACAAGACCGCATTGAAAACAGTGGGGATTCTGGCGGATTACCGGCTGTTGCGGATGACGTTTGCCGAGGCGCTGGACCTGTTTGACGACGGTTTTTTCGATTTCATCTATGTCGATGGCTATGCCCATACCGGCGAGGAAGGCGGGCAGACCATGCTGGACTGGTACGCCAAACTGAAGCCGGGCGGCATCATGGCGGGGGATGATTATGACGCCGACCGCTGGCCGTTGGTGGTGTGGGGGGCGCACAATCTGGTGCATCAGCTGGGGTTGCCGCTGAAGGTGACGGAGCGGTTGCACGACGCCAATTACAACCGTTTTCCCTCGTGGTTTTTCACCAAACCGCTGGACGGGGTGGTGCCAAAGCTGGTGCATAACCCCGAGTTGGTGCGGCTGGGAGAGATGGAAAAGCAGCATAAACAAGCACTTGCCAAGGAAGCGCGGATCAGGAAGCGCCGTGAAAAAGAAGCGCGGGCCTAGAGATACCCCAGCGCCCTGAAGCTGACCTCGCGCGATTTGCCGATGATCAGGTGATCGTGCAGGATGATGCCCAGAACCTGCGCCGCTTCCTGCACTTGCAGGGTCATCGAGACATCGGAATCGGACGGGGTGGGATCGCCGGAGGGGTGGTTGTGGACAAGAATCAGGGCGCTGGCGTTGAGTTCGAGCGCGCGTTTCACCACCTCGCGCGGATAGACCGGGACGTGATCGACGGTGCCCTTGGCCTGCTCCTCATCGGCGATCAGGACGTTTTTGCGATCCAGAAACAGGATGCGGAACTGTTCAGCCTCAAGATGCGCCATGGCGGTGTGGCAGTAATCGACCAGCGCATCCCAAGAGGACAGGATGGGGCGGTTCATCACCTTGGCGCGCATCAGGCGGGTGGCAGCGGCTTCGACAATTTTCAGTTCCTGAACAACGGCTTCGCCGACGCCGGGCACCAGCAGAAGGCGCAGCGGAGCGGCGGAGATCACCCGGTTGAAATCACCGAACGTGTCCAGCAACAACCGCGCGAGGGGTTTGACATCCTGCCGGGGAATTGCGCGGAAAAGCACCAGTTCAAGGAGTTCGTAATCGGGCATCGCCGCCGCGCCGCCTTCGATAAAGCGGGTGCGCAGGCGTTTGCGGTGGTCGGAAATGTAGGACGGCAGTTTGGTGGGCAGCGGTGCAAACGCAGCTTCGTCCGCGTCACCCTGCGGGGTGAAAAGCGGCAAGGGAGATTCGTAAAAGGCGCGAGGTTTGCTCATCGCCGGAGCCTGGCACGGGGTTGGTGAAGGAAGCGTTAACGGCTTGCGGCGAGGGGGGCGCGAATCAGCCGGTAAAGTGGGGTTAACTTGCGGAAAAACGACAAAAACCGGGATATGAAACCGGTATGCCCCCCACTGCACATCCCATGCATACGCCGGTGCACCGCAGGCGTAGATTAATGCGGCGCGCGGCCTGCCATGTCGTCGGAGAAGCCGTGGTTCACGTCACGGTGGCCGGCTTCGTCCAGCCGGACGGCGATCACCACATCGCGCAGGCGGGCGTCGGGGGCGAGGTGCCAATAGTCGATGGCGAACTGCGGCGCGGGGATGTTTTCGGCGCGGCCCGCGTCGATATCGGCGAGGTATTCGGTATAGCTGTAGACGGCCTCCTCTTCCAGATAGCCGACAAAGCGGTGGGCGATGCGGGGCCACAGAATGTAGAACACGAAAAAGCCGTTGAAGAAGATGCCCTGGGCGATGATGATCAGCGCGCGTTCGAACCAGTTCGGCTGGGCCACCTGAATAAAGGTCATCAGGTGGGCGCGCTCGTTTTCGGCCTCGTCGAGCAGGGTGCGGATCCAGCCGCGATCATCCTGAAAGCGGCGCAGGGCGCGCAGGTGGGTGAGCATACCGCCGACCATGCCCGGCACGGCGGCCACGGTTTCCAGCACCACGGCGCGGTGGCCATAGCGGCCGCGAAAGAACGCATCGGCGAAAAAGCGCAGAAATTTGACGGCGGCCAGCGCGATCCGGTCGCCAAAGCCGACGGGGCGGTAGTGGGTGACGGTAAGTTCGGTGGGTGCGCGCATTGGACTGTCCTTTCCTGTGCCGACCTTTCCTGTGCCGGATGCCGTGGCTTTTCGGGCGCCATCAACAAGGCGGATATGGGAAGCGGCGCGCGGATTTTCACCAAGGTGCGACGATTTGTGCCTTCGGAGCGGCAGGCGGCGTGACGCCAGCCCGTTGCAGTCATTCCCGACAATTTGCCTGAAATTGCTCCCGTCCCCCGTTCTTCTCTGCCCAAATATCCCACGGGGGTGCGGGGGTGTGAAACCCCCGCTTTTCGGTGCGGGTGCGGGGGTGTGAAACCCCCGCTTTTCGGTGCGGGTGCGGGGGTGTGAAACCCCCGCTTTGTGACAGCGGGCGCGGGAGTGCTGTGCCGCGCAGGGAACGCCCGGCCGATGCCCGAACCCCGGTTTGGCGCGGGCCGCGTTGCGCAGATCAAGGGTGGCGGCGGGTTCGGTCACATCGGCGGCAGAAGTGGCCAACCCGTTACCTGTCGCGGTTTCGTCCGGGCGGCCATGGCGGCGCCGGGCATGCGCGATCACGCGAAAGCCGTTGAGGCGGAAGATCAGCATCCGGTTGCTCCGGTCGGCGGACGACAGCGGCCAGCCGTGGTGAAACACCATTGGCTGGGCGTCTTTTGGCCCGAGATCCTTGTAGAAGATGCGGGTGCCGTCGGTGGTGGTGCGCGACGCTATCGGGGTCTCTGCGTTGGAGGTGGTTTGGGCGCGGGGCTGAGGTTGCCATCACGCCGCAGTTCTGGTGATGAAGCTGCGGCGGGCAGGGCAAAGTCGGCGGGGGTGGGATGAGAGGGCGGGGGTGGAATGAGAGGGCGGTTTATCTGGGCAGAGGCAGGGCTTCGGGTGGGCCGCGCCGGATGGCACGGCCCGTCGCGGGCGGTCAGGGCAGCAGGTTTGCCTGCAGCGTAATCTCGGCGTTGAACAGTTTGGACACCGGGCAACTGGCCTTGGCCTGGGCTGCAAGCCGCTGAAACGTCGCATCGTCGGTGCCGGGGATGGTTGCTTCAAGGTGCAGGCTGATGGCGGGGATGGCGAAGCCTGTGGCGGTTTGTTCCAGGAGGACCACGGCCTTGGTCTCCATCCGGGTTGCCTTCAGCCCGGCCTCGCCCAGCACCAGTGACAGCGCCATGGTGAAGCAGGCGGCATGGGCGGCGCCCAGCAATTCCTCGGGGTTGGAGCCTGCGACCCCTTCGAACCGGCTTTGAAAGCCGTAAGGATAGCCGGAGAGAGCGCCGCTTTGGGTAAAGATCGAGCCCGCGCCGTCTTTCAGGCCGCCGGTCCAGTGGGCGCTGCCAGAGCGATGGATTTTCATGGGAAGTCTCCTGTTGATGGTGAGGGATCAGGCGGCAACCGGCCGCATCGGCGGTGGTCAGGGTGGCATGGGCATAGATAGGGCTGTTGATACCATGCGCGCACCGCATGGCAACAGGGCAGGCCGCCGCGGCGGCATCGTGCACCGAAATCACATGACGGCCCGGCACGATGCTGCATGTGGGCCAGATCACGCTGCGCCGCCGAACCCCGCGGTCGCGCGCGATGGCGACAGTCGCCGCATCGGGCATGTCCTGATCGCGGAACGGTTTGGCCGGAAAATCAACCGCCCTTGGCTTCATCGCCGGGACCGGGATCCGGATATCACCATACCCTGTGATCATGACACCCGGCAGGCGGACCCCGCGCATGCCCATCTGCGCCAGAAAATCCTGCCCGTTGTTGCCGGGCAAACGCAGGTCCGGCCCCCATCACCGCGTGAATGCGCAGCGCGCTGCCCTCGGGCCGCGTGGCCTTTGATGTCATCCTGATTGGCGGGGATGGCAGCGGCTTGGCGCTTGCTACTTGTGCGGGTTCATCCCGGTTGCGACAGCCAGATGATGGGCCTCGTGATGCATGCCCACCGTCATCCCCCCGATAAAGCCGAGCGCGCGCAGCGGGCCTGGTTGCCTGTGACCGTCAGG